>NZ_CAIJDS010000002.1:161587-401523 GCF_903819475.1 Rhodococcus sp. UFZ-B548 | reverse complement strand
CTCCGGATTCTCGGTCGGCGGCGAAGCGGACGGCGGACGGGTTCACCGAACTGATCCGCCGGTATTTGGACTGCGCCAAGACCGGTACGGATGGCGGCCAACGGCCGCATGTGAACGTGCACATCAATGCTCGTGATTTGGCTGAGCATCGGGGTTGTGCCGCACAGTCTTCGGATTCGGGTGATGACGGCTCACTGGAGCCGGCCGATCTTGATGTCGGGCACATGTCCTGGCTCGGACCACTGTCCGTGTCGCAGACCAGACTCCTCGGGTGTGACTGTTTCCTGTCGACTGTTCTGCTCGACGACCACGGGGCGCCGTTGGATGCGAAACCCGGGAAACGGTTGGTGTCCGCCGAACAGCGAGTGGCGTTGATCGCCCGCGACAAAGGCTGCGCGTTCCCCGGCTGCACGTGTGTACCGGCCTGGACGGATGCGCACCATATTCGGCACTGGGCCAACGGCGGGCCGACGGTGATGAGCAACCTTGTCCTGCTGTGCCGTTCGCATCACCGGCTGATGCACCGCAAAGCCGGGTTCGTCGGGAAATGGGTGATCCGCATCGGCGTCGACAACAAACCGTGGTTCATCCCACCGCCCTCGATCGACCCGCAGCAGCACCCGCGGCCCGCGAACACCACATTCAAAACCTGAGGGGTCAAGCCTCTTCGGCGACAACAAAAACGACCAGCTTCGCATCGGCATGAACCCGATGCGAGGCTGGTCAGTGGTGCTTGGAGAAAACGTGCGTGGAGAAAACGTGCTTGGAGAAATCGTGTCAGAAGATGCTCTGCGTGCGCCAGAGATCCGAGACGGAAACCCCGACACGCTCGAGAAGTGTTCGTACCAAAGGTAATCCGATACCGATGACACTCGAGGGATCACCCTCGATCCTCTCCACGAACCAGCCGCCGAGACTGTCGAGCGTGAATGCTCCGGCGACTTGGAGCGGTTCGCCCGTTGCCAGGTATGCCTCGAGATCTTCGGTGGACGGTTGCGCGAAATGAACCACTGTTGCGCTGTGATCCGAGGCCATGCGAACGATGCGGCCGTCGGCGACGCGTAGGACACAGTGCCCGGTCAAGAGAGTGGCGCTGCGTCCGGCCATTGCGGCCCATCGCTTTCGGGCGATGTCTACGCTGCCCGGCTTGCCTTGAAGTTGCCCGTCGATCAGGAGCATCGAATCGCACCCGACAACGACTACGTCGGTGAGATTGTCGGCGGCAAGACCGGGAACGATCTCGGCGGCCTTGGCCTCCGCCAGCACCGTCACGACTTTTTCGGGAGCGGCGTCGGGGCCGAGGTTGTCGGCAATCTTGTCCTCGTCGACGCCGGAGACACGCACAAGCGGCGAAACCCCGGCCGCCCGCAGAACTGCGAGGCGAGCCGGGGACGCTGAAGCTAGAACCAGTTGAGTCACGTCAGCAAGTGATCGTCAGCTGCGACGGATCGCGGGGTTCAGGTACGCGTACGGCGAGAACGGCGCACGCGTGCGGTGGAACTGAGTCGGATCGCCCCAGGTCTCCGCGGGAACATTCGACTCGGGAGCCTGACCGCTGCCGGCAGCCGCGGCAAGCACGCTGACCAGTGCCGCGATCTCGACGTCGGTGGGCGAACCCTTGACGATCTTGATGACCGACGCGTCGGAGGTCGACGTCTCGGTCAGCTCCGTGAGCGAAGCGTCCGTCGCGCTTCCCTCGACGACCGCACCGTTGGTCGGTGCAGTCTCCGCCAGTGCGACATCTTCGCTGAGAATGTCCTCGGTGGTTGCGGTCATAGGGGAATGTTCCCATGCTTCTTGGGCGGAAGGGAAACGGCCTTGCGCTCGAGCAGTCGCAATGCGGAAACGATTTGTCCGCGGGTGTGCGACGGAGGAATGACAGCGTCGACGTATCCGCGCTCAGCGGCGACGTACGGGTTGACGAGGGTGTCCTCGTACTCGTTCTGCAGCTTGAGGCGCAATGCATCGACGTCTTCGCCGTTCTTCGCGGCTTCGAGAAGCTGCTTGCGGTAGACGAATCCGACAGCTCCGGATGCACCCATGACGGCGATCTGAGCGGTCGGCCATGCCAGGTTCACGTCGGCGCCCATGTGCTTGGAGCCCATGACGTCGTACGCTCCGCCGTAAGCCTTGCGGGTGATGACCGTGATCTTGCCGACCGTTGCCTCGCCGTACGCGTAGAGGAGCTTCGCGCCGCGACGGATGATGCCGTTGTATTCCTGCTCGGTTCCGGGGAGGAAACCGGGAACGTCGACGAGGGTGATGATCGGGACGTTGAACGCGTCGCAGGTACGCACGAAGCGAGCGGCCTTCTCCGAGGCGTCGATGTCGAGGCAGCCCGCGAACTGGGTGGGCTGGTTGGCGACGATGCCGACCGAGCGGCCGTCGACGCGACCGAAACCGACGATGATGTTCATCGCGCGCTCGGCCTGGACCTCGAGGAACTCGTCGTCGTCGAGGATGCGACGGATGACCTCGTGCATGTCGTACGGCTGGTTGGCCGAATCCGGGATGAGGGTGTCGAGTTCGATGTCCTCAGCGGTCAGGCTGTCTTCGATCGAACCGACGATCGGGTCGGTGATCTCGCCGCGGGGAGCTGCTGCCTGGTTGTTGGACGGCAGGTAGCTGAGCAGGTCCTTGACGTAGTCGAGGGCATCCTGCTCGCCGGAAGCGACGTAGTGGGCGACTCCGGACTTGACCATGTGGGTGCGAGCACCACCGAGGTCTTCCATCGTGACGTCTTCGCCGGTGACTGTCTTGATGACGTCGGGGCCGGTGACGAACATCTGGGAAGTCTCGTCGACCATCACGACGAAGTCGGTCAGTGCGGGGGAGTAGACGTGGCCGCCGGCGGCGGGTCCCATGATCAGTGAGATCTGGGGGATGACACCCGAGGCCTGGACGTTGCGGTGGAAGATCTCGCCGTAGAGGCCGAGCGAGACGACGCCTTCCTGAATGCGCGCGCCTGCACCTTCGTTGATGCCGACGAGGGGGCGACCGGTGCGGATCGCGAGGTCCATGACCTTGACGATCTTCTCACCGTAGATTTCGCCGAGCGATCCGCCGAAAACGGTGGCGTCCTGTGAGAAGACACAGACGTCGCGGCCGTCGATGGTGCCGTAACCGGTGACGACGCCGTCGCCGACCGGGCGGTTGTCAGCGAGACCGAAGTTCACACTTCGGTGCCGTGCCAGTGCGTCGAGTTCGACGAAGGAGCCCTCGTCGAGGAGGGCGGTGATGCGCTCGCGGGCGGTCAGCTTGCCTTTGGCGTGCACCTTGTCGATGGCGGCTTCGCCGCTCGGTGCCTGCGCCTGGGCTTGGCGATTCCGCAGGTCCGCGAGCTTTCCCGCGGTCGTGTGGATATCGGGTGCGGCCGCCGCCTCCGGCGCGTTCGGCTCTTGGACAGTGGTCATGGACGTGAGCTTAACGAGAGAGCGTGGGGGGCTTCGAAGGCAGGTCCGATTGTCGCTGTCTTGCAGGCTCAAGCTACTGACCAGTACATTCTCGCTGTCGTCATAGGCTGGGGCTATGTGGACCGACTTGAACCGACCGCCCCTCGACGGCAATGCCCTACGACGCGCACTCGTGCGCAGTGACAACGACGACGCGCGCGTTTTCTGGAACCGCCTCGACGTTGTCGAGGAGACCGGTTCGACGAACGCGGATCTCCTTGCGCGAGCGGCAGATCCGGATGCCGACCGTCACGTTCTGATCGCCGAGTATCAGGCGAGTGCCCGCGGCCGTCATTCGCGCACTTGGGTGAGTCCGCCGCAAGCGCAGATCTCGATGTCGGTTCTGCTGTCGATGCCCGGAATGAATCTCACGGACATGGGTTGGCTCCCGCTACTGTCGGGAATCGCGGTCGTCGACGCGCTGCGGAACGTGGCCGAAGTGCCCGCAGAACTCAAGTGGCCGAACGACGTTCTCATCGGTGACAAGAAGGTCGCCGGAATTCTGGCCGAGGTGGCAAGGACAGCGCCCGATCCCGCGGTGGTGGTGGGCATCGGGTTGAACGTGAGCCTGGGTGTCGAGGAGCTGCCCGTCCCGACCGCTACATCACTCCTCATCGAAGAAGCATCGACTGTCGACCGCGACACCCTCGTTCGAGCAATTGCCCGTGAGTTGGCGACGCAATTCCGTGCTTGGGAATCATCGAAATGGGATACATCTGTGTTGGCTGCCGAATACCGGCAGCGTTGCGGGACGCTGGGCAAACGAGTCCGCGCGGTCTTGCCGGGCGACAAGGAGGTGTTCGGTATCGCGACCGACGTCGACACTTCCGGCCGCGTTGTCATCGAAATCGAGGGAACAGATGGGGAGACCTTTGCGGTCGCTGCGGGTGATATCACGCACCTTCGGGCCGCCCCGGTAGCCGAATCGTGAGCCTTGCCGGATTTTCTGGCACCAAAGTGCTAATTTTTGGCCCTGGCCGGTTTTCGAACCAACCGTCCGTCCTTCATTTCATTTAACTGCGGGATTTACTGAGCTGCCTAGGGGCGTCATGACCACACCGATCGTTGTTCCGACCGAAGCCGAGACGGCCGAGAGCGCTCGCCGCGTACTCACCGGTGTGACGGTGCTGCTCGGTGTCCTCACATTGGGCCTGGGTATCGCCGTACTCGCATGGCCGGATGCCACCCTTTTCGTGGTCGCGGTGGTCATTGCGATTCAGTTGTTCGGATTCGGAATCGTCCAGATCATCCGTTCGTTCGCGGACGTGACGGCTTCGGGTGGAACTCGGACGCTTGTCGCGATCTCCGGCGCGTTGGCAGTGCTCCTCGGATTCCTGGTTCTCCGTAGCCCTTTGCAGACGGTGGTTCTGATCGCATTGGTGATCGGTGCCTGGTGGGTATTCCGTGGCGTTCTCGATCTGGTCGACGCGGCGTCCGGGCACACCGTCGATCGCGGTCTGTCGATCGTGCTCGGAGTCATCAGCATCGTCGCGGGTGCAATCGTCCTTCTGCAGCCCGAACTCTCGCTCGACGTCTTCCGCATCGTGGTCGGCGTGTGGATGGTGCTGTACGGCATCATCATCGTCGTGACCCCGTTGGTGCTGCGAAAGATCGCTCAGCCCTGAGCGTTGCCCTGAACGTGGGTGTGCCTGAAAGTCGGTGTGCCTGAAAGTCGGTGCGGGATGGCAGACTTCCCGTCATGGGATATCCCGAAGACGCCCTCGCTCAGGACGAGGAACTGATACTGCATCGCCATCCTCATTGGAAGATGTTGGTGCTTCCGGCGCTGACGTTCGTGCTTGCGACGGCCGTCGCCGGGTTCTTGTTGGGCCTCGCACAGACGAGATTGGACGGCACGGCTCGCACCGTGTCGTCCATCGCCATCGGAATCATCTGGCTCGGTGTCGTGGCCTGGCGATCGGTTGCGCCGTTCACGGTCTGGAAGTTCACGCATTTCATCGTCACCGATCGGCGAGTGCTCATCCGCCACGGAGTGCTCACGCATACCGGTATCGACATCCCCATGGGGCGGATCAGCAATGTTCAGTTCCGCCACGGCTTGATCGATCGAATGCTCAAGACCGGAACTCTGGTCATCGCCTCTGCCAGTGACGATCCGCTCGAGTTCGACGACATTCCTGACGTCGAGCACGTTCACGCCCTGCTGTATCACCAGGTTTTCGATTCCATGCAGCAGCCCCCATCGCAGTCACCGCAGCGGCCGGCAGGTGAAAACGACGACCCGAACGATCGAAATGGCTGGTAATCAACGTGCAAAGGCGTGTTGTCCGTAGTCTGTTCGTGTGACTGCCGTATTGCTAGCCGAAGACGACGAGGCCATTGCCGCACCCCTCTCCCGCGCACTGGGGCGTGAAGGGTATTCGGTGACCATCGAACCGACCGGACCCGCTGCGTTGCAGCAGGCGCTCGAAGGTGATTTCGATCTGTTGATTCTCGATCTCGGCCTTCCTGGCATGGACGGCCTCGAGGTCTGTCGACAGATTCGTGCGCATCGCACCTCGCTCGCCGTGCTGATGTTGACCGCCAGGACCGACGAAGTCGACTTCGTGGTCGGGTTGGACGCCGGCGCAGACGACTACGTCAGCAAGCCGTTTCGCCTCGCCGAGTTGATGGCACGTGTGCGAGCACTCCTGCGTCGCCACGGAGGCCGCGAGGACACGATCGTCGAGGTCGGTGGCATCAGGCTCGAGCCCGCGGCACGACGCGTACTCGTCAACGGCTCCGAAATCGCCTTGGCCAACAAGGAATACGAACTTCTGCGGGTCCTCCTCGAACATGCCGGGGAAGTAGTATCGCGCGATACGATCCTTCGTGAGGTGTGGGGCGACGTCGAGCTTCGTGGATCGAAGACGCTCGACATGCACATGTCGTGGCTGCGCCGCAAGATCGGTGACGAGGGCCCTGCCGTGGAACGCAGAATTGCCACCGTCCGCGGTGTCGGTTTCCGAATCAACACCGACTAACTTCTCGAGAATCAGGAACTGCCGGCATGCGGCGTCGCATATTGCAGTCGATTCTCGCTGTCGTGATCATGACGGCGTTGCTGCTGGGGGTTCCGCTGATCTACACGGCGTGGCTCTGGGTGGAGGACGTGACGCGAAGTGATCTCCGGGTGCGCCTCGACCGGATGGCCGCTGAGGTCATCGCGCAAGAGGGGACGAACGGGCTCGTCGAAGGTGCGTTGAACACCGATTCGCTCAAGGTTCTCACCCCGAACGACGGGCGCCTCGTCGTCGTGTATCCGACCGTCGTCGACGGCGCTGCACGCGTCGACGTCGGTGAGGCGACGGTCAAGAACGCACTCGTCGAATCGCTCGCGATGGGAACGTCCGGCTCGTTGCGCCTCGAGGTGCCGTCGGAGAACTTGCGCACCCAGCAGAAGCAAGCGGTGATGGCCGTCGGTGTGCTCGTGCTTCTGTCCATCACGGCAGGCACCGTGGTAGCTGTGGTCACTGCACGTCGGCTCGCCGATCCGCTGCAGGATGTGGCCGACCGGGCGGCGCGCCTCGCCGAAGGTGACTTCCGGCCGGATCCTCGTCGGCACGACATCCCCGAACTCGACCGCGTGTCCGACGTCCTCGATGCGGCAACTGTGGAGATTTCGGTGCGGCTGCAACGAGAGCGCGCGCTGGTTGCGGACGTCTCGCATCAACTGCGCAGTCGACTGACTGCAGTGCGGCTGCGCCTGGACGAGTTGTCCGTTCACGAAGATCCTGACGTCGTGAACGAGGCCGAGGAAGCCATGGCGCAAGTGGACAGGCTCACCGACGGAATCGACGACCTGATTCGCTCGTCGCGCACCAGTGGGTCATCGGCGAGTCTGGTGTCGGTAGTCGGCGAGCTGGAACAGGTGACCCGCGACTGGCAGGCTCAGTTCGACGGAGAGGGACGCAGGCTCCGCCTACGCGGCGATCGCGCGGTGATGGCCGCGACCACAGGTTCGCGTCTGCGTGAAGCTGTTTCCGTTTTGGTCGACAATTCGTTCGAACACGGTGAAGGTACGTGCACGGTGTCTGTCCGATTGATCGACGGTACCGGGCGCAGTTCGTCTCGTCGTGACTCGATGGTGTGCGTCGAGGTCACCGACGAAGGCTTCGGCGTGGAGAACGATCTTGCACCGCACATCTTCGACAGAGGATTTTCGGGGGCCGGGTCCACCGGCGTCGGGTTGGCGCTCGCACGTGCACTGATCGAAGCCGACGGGGGCCGACTGGAACTGCAGAGGCGTAAGCCTGCCTTGTTCGCCGTCTTCCTGCCGGTGGCCAACACTGCGCCGACCGCGGACGTCGTTCCGCACCGCGAACCGCGCTGACCGATAGGCTCGCGCAGACGGAAAACTCAGGAGTGCCCGAGCTCCTCTTCGGCATCAGGTATCACCGGGTCAGGCGCTGTGGTTTCGGATAACGCTGTGGTTTCGGACAATCCTGTGGTGTCGGACAGTTCGAGCGGTTCCGGATTCTCGTCGGGAAACACGAACTTGCGGAAGGCCCAGAATCGGAACGCCATCTGCAGCAGGTTGCCGATGACATATGCACTGATGAAGTCGGCGATGTTCTCCGTCGCCAAGCTGACTTCGGGTACGCGCAGGTTGAAGACGTAACTGGAGATGTAGAGCGGGATGAAGCTGATGACGACGCCGATGGCGCTGATGATGAAGAACAGAGCAGCTTCGTGCGCTGGCTCACGGCCACCACGGTTCTTGAACGACCACTCGCGGTTGAGAATGTACGACGCGATCACCGCGACGACGCCGGCGATGATCTTGGCCGTGATCGGCTTGGATTCGAGGATCGACAGCTTGAGTGTGTAGAAGATGCCCGAGTCGATCAGGAAGGTCGTTCCGCCGACGATCGCGAATTTGATCAGCTCGCTGTGACGCAGAGCGATGTCACGAAACGGTTGGGGTATGCGGGCAATGACCCCGTCGACAAATGGCACAACAGATGAGTTTACGAAACGAAACCGCGTTACCACCAATTTGCCGCGGATTCATCAGCAGAATCACAGATTGGGAACGCTGAATGAACGGGCGAACGCGGCACATGACAACATAGAGAGCCGTGACCGGCAACAACGATCCCGCGCAGATTCCCGCCCGCCCGACCACCCCTCGACCGGCAAAAGCATCCATGCCCGTCGTCACCATGATCGGTGGCGGACAGTTGGCCAGGATGACTCACCAGGCGGCGGTGGCCCTGGGCCAGACGCTCCGAGTGCTCTCCGGGACTGCGGACGAGCCGGCAGCTCAGGTCAGCCCCGATGTCGTGCTCGGTAGCCACACCGACCTCGACGCTCTTCGCCGCGCAGCGGTCGGTTCCAACGCGTTGACATTCGACCACGAGCACGTACCGACCGAACATCTCGAGGTTCTTGTTGCCGAAGGCGTGAACGTTCAGCCTCCGCCGCAGGCTCTGATCTTCGCTCAGGACAAATTGCTGATGCGTCGCAAACTTGCCGAACTGGGCGCACCTGTACCCGCGTACGCCGAAGTGACGTGGGCGGAAGACGTCGTGCGTTTCGGTGCCGAACACGGTTGGCCGCTTGTCATCAAGGCAACCCGCGGAGGCTACGACGGCCGGGGCGTCTGGATCACCGATGATCAGGACGAAGCAGAAGCCATTGTCACCGACCAGCTGGACAAGGGTGTTCCGCTGATCGTCGAGGAAATGGTCTCGATGCGTCGGGAACTGTCTGCCATGGTTGCGCGGTCGCCGTTCGGACAGGGCGCTACGTGGCCGGTCGTAGAGACCGTTCAGCGCAACGGCCAGTGCGCCGTCGTGATCGCACCTGCCCCCGCCCTTTCGAGTGCCGTTGCCGAGGAAGCCGAACAATTGGCGCTACGCATCGCTTCCGAGTTGGGTGTCGTCGGTTCGATGGCCGTCGAACTCTTCGAGACGACTGACGGCACTCTCGTGGTCAACGAGCTGGCAATGCGCCCGCACAACTCCGGTCACTGGACGATGGACGGCGCACGCACCTCTCAGTTCGAACAGCATCTGCGTGCCGTTCTCGACTACCCGCTCGGCGACACCTCGCCGATCGCGCCGGTCACGGTGATGGCAAACGTTCTGGGTGCGCCGGAAGCGCCCGAGATGACGATGGACGAGCGTGTCCATCACCTCTTCGCGCGGATGCCCGATGCGAAGATCCACCTGTACGGCAAGGGTGAGCGCAAGGATCGCAAGATCGGCCACGTCAACATCGTCGGCGGCGCCGGATCCATCGACGATCCGAATTACGTTGCCGCAGTTCGGGAACGCGCCGAGCGCGCAGCACATTGGCTTTCGTATGCAGTTTGGACCGACGGATGGGATGTACACGGTGAGTGAGAGCGCGCAGGTCGGCCTGATCATGGGCAGCGATTCGGATTGGCCGACCATGGAAGCTGCAGCCGAAGCTCTGGCCGAGTTCGGTATCCGGTTCGAGGTCGGTGTCGTCTCGGCGCATCGCACGCCTCAGCGGATGCTCGACTACGCCAAGGAAGCCGCGGGCCGCGGAATCAAGGTCATCATCGCCGGTGCCGGTGGCGCCGCGCATCTTCCGGGCATGGTTGCCTCGGCTACACCGTTGCCGGTCATCGGTGTTCCGGTGCCGCTCAAGTACCTCGACGGTATGGATTCACTCCTCTCGATCGTGCAGATGCCGGCCGGCGTCCCGGTGGCGACGGTCTCGATCGGCGGCGCTCGCAACGCCGGTCTGTTGGCTGCTCGGATCCTCGGCGCTTCGGATCCCGCACTGCAGCAGCGGATGGTGGCTTTCCAGGAGAGCCTCGAGGCGATGGTGCTCGACAAGGACAAGGCGCTCCGCGAGAAACTGCTGGGCTGATCTTCTCGTGTGTGCACGGCGCGGACTGCCGCTGATCCGAGCGAGTCGGGGCAGCGCGCAGTCCGCATTCGTCACTCGCGTCGCGCTGTTCTACGCCGGGATTCTCGGCGCGGACATCCGCTTCGACGACGAGTCCGGGATCTTTGTCGCTTCCGGGCTGCGCGGCGGGTTCGCCAGAGGCGGAACAACTCTCGGTGGTGTGTACCTCACCCGGCGAAACACGACTCGATCCGTCCTTCGCCACGAGGCAGTTCACGCGGACCAATGGGCCAGGTACGGAATCGTATTCGGGCTGCTGTACCTGCGTGAGGAGTTGCGTCATCGCGGTCCGCGGAACCGATTCGAAATCGAGGCCGGTCTCGAAGACGGCGGTTACCGCACCTGAGTGAAAGCTCGTCAGTAAAAGCTACTCTTGGCGGCATGGCTCGTTTTCCGACTAGTGAACGCTTCGTCCGCTGGAGCGCGGAACATGCTCGCGGTGTGGACATCTGCATTGCGACGGTTGCCGCACTGTTCAGCGTTGTCGTTGCGGTCGAGGCGAGTCCGCTGGCGGTGTTCGTCTCGCTGGGTATGACCGTTCCGTTGGCATGGCGACGCTCGCGCCCCGAACTCTCCGGCATGGTGATCGCAGGGTTCGCAGTTCTACACGTGATCTTCATCGGCAACACACTGCTCGCATCGGCCGTTGTCGTGCCCATCTCCCTGTACGCGCTGGCCGCCTATGGCGCTCGGTGGAGTTCGCTCACCGGCCTGGTGCTCGCGTTGCTCGGCTCGATTGCCGGAACTGTTCGATACTTCGGCTACGACGGAATCCCGGTGTCTTCGCAGGTCATGCAGTCCGTGGCCGTCATGATCTTCATGCTCGCGGTCTGGGCGTTCGGTGATTTGCGTCGAGTTCGCACCAAACAATTGGAAGGTCTGACCGAGCGCGCACGGTTGCTCGAACTCGAGCGTGCGCAGGAAGCGGAAATCGCGACGATCAGCGAACGCTCGAGGATTGCGCGCGAGATGCACGACATCGTCGCGCATTCGTTGACCGTTGTCATCGCTCAGGCCGACGGCGGACGCTACAGCGCGGCCAAGGATCCTCAGGCTGCAATCCAGGCGCTCGAAACCATTGCCTCCACCGGTCGCCAAGCGTTGACCGACATGCGATCGCTTCTGTCCGTCCTGCGTGAGGACACGCCCCGTGATTTCTCGGTCATCCCGGGCGCCGGCGATATCGACAGTCTCTTCCACGAGTTACGCAGCAGCGGACTCGACATCGCCGTCAGCGTGACCGGTGAACCACGCGAACTCTCTGCGGGTGCGGGGTTGACGGCGTATCGCATCGTCCAGGAATCGCTGACGAACGTTCTCAAACATGCCGGGCCAGGAGCACAGGCGAGCGTCGAGATGACGTGGGCTGAAACCGAACTCGTTCTCGGCATCACCGACGACGGACGAGGCGGCAGCGCCGCGCTGGTCGAATCGTCACCAGGCGGACAGGGACTGATCGGAATGGCCGAGCGCGCCAAGCTGCACGGAGGCAAAGTAACCGCCGGGCCGAAATCAGGCGGCGGATACAGTGTCCGGGCCGTCCTGCCGTATGAACGAACGTCTGGGTAGGTCTTGAAATGTCTGAAGGTCTTAAGGTGAGTGGCATGGACGAACACGTGGCTCCGATCGCAGTGGCACTGATCGACGATCAGCAGCTGGTCCGCGCAGGTTTTCGAATGGTCATCGACTCGCAGCCGGATCTGTCCGTGGTGGTCGAGGCTTCGGACGGTCAGCAGGCATTGACCGAGTTGGCGGCCCGTCATGTCGACGTCGTCCTGATGGATGTCCAGATGCCGAAGATGGACGGCATCGAGGCGACCCGTCGGCTCCTGGCCGACCCCGATGCGCCGAAGGTCGTGGTGCTCACCACCTTCGACAACGACGAGTACGTGATGTCGGCAATCAGGGCGGGCGCCAGCGGTTTCCTGCTCAAGGACGTGCCACCGGAACAGTTGCTCGACGCCATCCGCACCGTGCATCGCGGGGACGCGGTGATCGAAGCTCGGGCCACTCGGCGACTGCTTCAGCACGTCGGACCTCTCCTGGAAGGTTCGGCGCCCGAATCGCAGTTGCCCGAAGAGTTGACACCGCGCGAGGTCGAGGTGCTCGAGGCCATGGCGTACGGGCTGTCGAATTCGGAGATCGCCGCAAAATTCCACGTCTCCGAAACGACAGTGAAAACCCATGTCGGACGGGTTCTTTCGAAGACTCATTCACGTGATCGTGTGCAGGCCGTCGTCTTTGCCTTCCAGATCGGACTGGTCCGGCGCGCAGATCTCCTCGGCACCGAGGGCTGACGCGCAGCCCTGTTCAGTCCTACCCCGGGATGACACCGGGCTCTCCAAGATCGCCCCGCGCTCCGACGCGGAGACCACTTGCGCTGCAATAACGTCGATTCCGTCATAGCGAGAAGCTTTACGGAGGGCAAAAAATGCATGCGCACACCACGACGGAACCAGCCGCAGTGCCGGCGATCACTGCCCGCGGTGTCACCAAGGTGTACGGCACCGGTGAGACCACGGTTCACGCGCTCGGCGGGGTCGACGTGGACTTCGGTCGTGAGCGGTTCACCGCGATCATGGGCCCGTCCGGCTCCGGAAAGTCGACGCTCATGCACTGTCTGGCCGGGCTCGACACGGTTTCGGGCGGACAGGTCTTCCTGGGCGACACCGAAGTCACGAAACTCGGCGACACGGAACTCACCGAACTTCGACGCGAGCGAATCGGATTCGTCTTCCAAGCGTTCAACCTGCTACCGGTGCTCACTGCTCGGGAGAACATGCTGCTGCCGATGAAGCTGGCGGGTAGTGAACCCTCGCCCGAGTGGATGGACGAGGTGATCGGGAAACTGGGCCTGTCGAAGCGCCTCGACCACCTGCCGCACGAGTTGTCCGGTGGTCAGCAGCAGCGTGTAGCTGTCGCCCGCGCACTACTGCCGCAGCCCGACGTGATCTTTGCCGACGAACCCACCGGAAATTTGGATTCCCGTTCCGGGACCGAGGTTCTGGGCCTCTTGCGCACCAGTGTTCGGGAGACCGGTCAGACGGTTGTCATGGTGACACACGATCCGGTGGCGGCGTCGTATGCGGACCGAGTCGTGTTGATCGCGGACGGGTGTATTGCCGGAGAGATCGACCATCCCACCGTCGACTCGGTGATCGGTGCCATGCGAGCACTCGGTGCCGACGACCTGGCTGATGTTCCTGCAGTTTCGGGTGCACTGCGATGAGGGGTCTGGCTTTTGCCCAGGCGCGGGCACATGCCGGGCGCTATGTGGCTTCGATACTCGCCGTGGTGATCGCAGTCGGATACATCGTCGCGACTTTGACATTGAGCTCGACGGTCGATGCGAGTGTGAGTAAATCACTTGCGACGCAATACGAAACCACGGATGTCGTCGCCTCCGGTCCAGGCGTGACGGAAGCACTGCTGAGTGCGGTGCCGGGCGTTTCGGCAGTCGCCGACGACGTGTCGACGTATGTTCGTGTCGACTCCGAGGCAAAGGGCGCGTCCTATGGGGATGCTCTCTCGATCGCCGACAATCCCGAATTGCGTTGGGAGAACTTGTCGGAGGGTTCGCTTCCGGCCGGTCTGGGGCAGGTGTTGGTGAGCGCGGACTCCGGGATACCGACGGGTGCCCGAATCACTGTCACGGCAAGGGATTCGACGGTCGGTGCCGCTGCGCCCACCGCACAGGTGGTCGGACTGGTCGATCTCTCCGGTTCGGCGCAACGACTGGGCGGGATCAAGATATTCACCACCGCCGAGCAGGTGAGCGCGTGGGCCGGGGACAGCGCCAAACGTGAGTTCCGTGTCGCCGGTGACGGTTCGCGCTCTCAGCAACAACTCGTGGATTCGATCGCGAGCGCGTTGCCCGCGGACTCCACCGTGTTGACAGGAGAAGAAGCAACCGACAACGCGGCAGCGGAATACATGGGTGGCACCAAGATCCTCAGCACGGTGTTGCTCGCCTTCGGTGCCATCGCCGTTGTTGTTGCCGCGCTGGTGATCGCCAACACGTTTGCCGTTCTGCTCGCCGCGCGCACTCAGGAACTCGCGTTGCTGCGATGCGTCGGCGCCACAGCCAAACAGGTTCGCCGGAGCATTCGCAGCGAAGCCGCTGCGGTCGGCGTGATCGCCTCGGTGATCGGCGTCGGACTCGGTGTCGGACTTGCCTGGGCGATCGGTCGCGTAGCAACGGCCGCAGATGTGCCGGTGCCTCTTTCGTCACTGAGCGTCACCCCGGTGACCGTGCTGGTCGGTCTTGCCGTCGGCATCGTGATGACGATGCTCGCTGCATCTGCGCCCGGGCGGGCGGCAACGAGGCTCTCCCCGCTGGCGGCACTGCAGCCGATGGAGTCCAAGCCCGAGAGCGTTCAGGTGTCGGTCGTGCGCCGGGTTCTGGGCGTCGTGATACTGCTCGCGGGCATCGCGATGACCGTTCTGGGAGTGACGAATCAGCAGGTGCCGGCGGCGACTGCCGGTGGACTCTTTTCGTTCCTGGGGATCGCAGCACTGTCCGGGCGAATCGTGCCCGCGCTGATCAATGCCGCCGGCGGAGTGCTGGCGAGACTGATAGGTCCGGTGGGAAGCCTGGCAGCAGGCAACGCCGGTCGGAACCCACGCCGGACCTCGGCGACAGCCACGGCCCTGTTGATCGGGGTGGCCTTGACGAGCACGCTCGTCGTGGGAATCGCGACGGTCAAGGAAGCCGCACCCGCGGCGATGGACAGTCAATTCCCCGTCGACGTCATGGTGAGCAGTTCCGGTTCGGCACCGCTTCCCGCAGGGCTGGGCACAGACATCGCCGCGGTCAACGGCGTCGGCGCGGTGAGCGGTCTGGACAAGGCCGAACTGACGATCGACGGGCGCGGTTCGTTGGCCGGGTTCGGTGTCGACGCTGCTCGGCTGAAAGATGTTCTGCGTACCGAGATCTCGG
Organism: Rhodococcus sp. UFZ-B548; assembly: GCF_903819475.1. NCBI lineage: Bacteria > Bacillati > Actinomycetota > Actinomycetes > Mycobacteriales > Nocardiaceae > Rhodococcus > Rhodococcus sp. UFZ-B548. The sequence continues at coordinate 386,247 of NZ_CAIJDS010000002.1, read as the reverse complement.
TACCCGCGGCCGGTCAGTTGGTGCTCTCGCCCGCTGACCTGACCGAATACAAACTCTCGGCGGGTGAGACGGCGACGGTGCGTGGGGATCGCGGTGCCGTGAACGTCAGCGTGATCGAAGGTGTGAAAGGTCAACCAGCGCTGTTGGATCGAGGCGATCTGGGTGCAGCCGCCACCACGTCGACCACCGATTCCTACTGGGTCAGGTTGGGGACGGACACCGACGAAGAGGCGCTCGCTGCCACCGACCGCATCACCGAACTGGCACGCCAGGAAGCTCCGGGCAGCGATGTTCAAGGAATGACCGAAATGCGCTCGGCGCTCGATTCGATCCTCGACACCATGCTCATGGTGGTTGCCGGGTTGCTGTCGGTAGCGGTGTTGATCGCTCTGATCGGCGTCGGAAACACCATGGCACTGTCGGTTCTCGAACGGCGCCGCGAATCCGGACTGCTTCGCGCACTCGGACTGACCAAGAAGGGAATTCGAGCCATGTTGATCTGGGAAGCACTGCTGGTGGCAGGAGTCGCATCGGTGATCGGAGTGCTGTTCGGGATGGTGTTCGGTGTAGCCGGTACCGCATCGGTGTTCGGGATCGAGGACGTCGCCCTCAGCGCAGTGCCGTGGGCGCAATTGGTAGCCATCGTGTTGATCGGCGGAATCTGCGGTGTGATCGCGTCACTGCTCCCCGCCAGGCGGGCGGGGCTGGTGTCACCGGTGACAGCTCTCGCGAGCTAGCGTTCAGAACTGTTTCGTGACCTTTTCGGTGCCCACTCGGCGCGCGGTAGCTTCCGTGTCCGGGTGGGCTACCTGCACGAGTGAGGCGCCCGCGGCGAGAACGGACAGAAGCCCGTCGATCAATTCGTCTGCCGTGTCCCACGTGCGGCTGGAGAGGACACGATCCGTCGACGCCAATTCGACGTTCTTCGCCGATGCCCGTGCGGCGTCGATCGTGTCCGCTACGGACCGGCCTTCCAGCGCCGAACCGGCTCCGGCGCTACGGAACTGGTCCCCGTGGACACGAATGGAGGTTGCGTAGTCGGCGACGCCGAGCGGAAGATCGCTCAATCCCTTGCCGAACGCGTCGAGTGAGAGTGCGGCTACTTCCGGTACGTCCGCAACATCGTCCAGGCGGTCGGCAGTGACAAAAGCCAGTTCGGCGTCGGCGTCGGGGGAGAGGACCACCTCACCGCCTGCCCACCACACACCCAACAAGACGGCGACGCTCTGCCAGTGTGCGGGCAGCAGCACGGCGACCTTGCCGCCGGGCTCGAGGGCGAACTCGTCCCGAACCATGTTCGCGGTCTTGGCCGCCCAGTTGGCCAGCGTGCTCGCAGACAATTCGATGCGCTCGCCGGTGGCATCGTCGTAGTAGGTCACGCGAGGGCCGGCCGGGTCGGCAGCCAGGATCGGTCCGAGGAGGGCGTCGGTCAGGTTGTCTACAGGCGAAGGCACGTAATCAGCTTACGCAGCCGTTCAGTTGACACAGCGCGGGCCGTTGGAGGCTGCGTCGATCGGCGGACCGGGAGGGGCAGGGGTGGGACTGGTCTCGGTGGTGCTCGCCGATTCAGTCGTGCTTGTCGCGCCTTCGGACGGGGATACCGCGTCCGCGGATTGCGGCCCGGAGTAGTCCTCGGCAATGACAACCCGAACCTTGCCCGAGGACAATGACGAATCCGCCTTGACCGTCAGACCGCCGAGTGCCTCGGCCACCGCGAGTGCAGCGTCGCCGTCCGCGGACTTTGCGAACACCGTCGATTCGGAGACGTCGGAGCCGGTGTTGTTGCCGACCTGACCCTCCTTGTACCCGAGGGCACTCAATGCCTCGGAAACCCCGCTGGCCAACCCCGCGACGTCACTGGCATTAGCGACGTCGACCGTGATCGAGGATGCATTCACGGTGGTCGGTGCCTCGGAGGTCTCCTCCGAGTCCTCGCTGTCGGCGCCGACCAATCCGGCGATGTACTTCTTGACGGCCTTGGGATCGACCTTGACGATGGACTCGCCGTAATCGGTCATGCCGTTGATGTCGAGAACGGGAATGGTCTCGAATTGCACCTTTCCGCCGGCCAGATTCTGCAACTGCTTGGCGAATTCGATGATGTCCCAGTCGTCGTCGATGACGACGGAACGCTGAACGGCCGAGGTCAACTGACTGAGCTTGCCCGGGTCACTGAGGGTTTTTGCGCTGAGTACCTTACTGACGAGGGACGCCATGAACACCTGCTGGCGCACGATCCGGTCCAAGTCGCCGCGAGGAAGGTCATGTCGTTGTCGCACAAAGCTCAGCGCGTCGGCGCCGTCGAGTGTCTGTTTCCCGGCTGCGAAGTTGGCTCCGGACATCGGCTCGTCGACTGGCGCGTTGAGGCAGACGTCGACTCCGCCCACTGCGTTGGTCAGCAGGACGAATCCGAGTAGACCGACTTCGGCGTAGTGATCGACGGTGATGCCGGTCAGGTTCCCTACCGCTCCGATGAGCGCGGTCCGGCCGGCTTCCGTCGACTTCTTGTCTGCGTCGCTGTCGGACGACCCGTTGTTGACCAACTTCAGTCGCTCGGTTTCCTTGGTGGCACCGAACGCGGCGTTGATCTTCGACATACCGATACCGGGGACGTTGACGTACGCGTCTCGGGGAATCGAGATCGCGGTTGCCGAACTTCCGTCATTGGGGACGCGGATCAAGATGATGGTGTCGGTGTTGGAGGCGACTTCCTCGCCGGCGCGCAACGAGTCGAGCTCGCTTTGTGAGAGCGGGTTGCCGTGTGCGTCGGTGCGACTGTCGGTTCCCACCATCAGAATGTCGATGGCTCCGTCCTTGCCGCCACCGAGGCCGAGTCCGCTTGCAGTGGCAAGGCTGTTTCTCAACGAGTCCACACCCCGCCATGCGAACCCGGTGACCAGCAGTACGAGCACGGAGAGCACCGCGACCGCTATGCGAGCCGGGCTCGTCTTGGTCCGAATCGGCGCAGGTCGTGGACGCGCGCGGCGCTGCGGTTGCTGGTGGGACACCCCTTCAGGTTACTGGTCCGATGCTCGGCCGCGGGTACCTCGACGCGGCGTGCCAGACTCAACCATGTGACGAATATCCTGCTCACCGGCGCCCGAGGGCAGCTCGGAACACGTATCGATGCTCTCGCAACGTCGGCGGGTCACACTGTGACGGCCGTCGGTTCCCGCGAGCTCGACATCACAGACAGCCGCGCGGTCGACGACTTCGTCTCGCCCGATTCGGTGCTGATCAACTGCGCTGCGTACACGGCGGTCGACGCCGCCGAGACCGACCAGGAGGCAGCGAGGGCGGTCAACGAGATCGGACCGCTGAATCTCGCGCGAGCGTGTGCGCGGGCCGGTTCGCGGTTGATCCACGTTTCGACGGACTACGTCTTTCCGGGTGACGCGAGCACTCCATACGACGTCGATGCACCGACCGGTCCCGCGACGGTCTACGGCCGAACCAAGCTGGACGGCGAGATCGCAGTACGAGAGTCGGGCGCCGACGTGGCCGTTGTCCGTACCGCGTGGGTGTATTCGGGTGTCGGTACGGATTTTGTCGCCACGATGCGCAGGCTCGAAGCCGAACGAGAATTCGTGAACGTCGTGGACGACCAGATCGGGTCACCCACGTACAGCGTCGATCTGGCCGGCGGCATCGTCGAACTCGCGCTGCGGGACTTCACGGGTGCGTCGACGTTCCACCTGACCAACGGCGGACAAGCCAGTTGGTACGAGTTGGCGCGAGCGGTGTTCGAGGAGATCGGAGCAGACCCGGCGCGGGTGCGCCCGTGCAGCAGCGCGGACTTCGTGCGCCCTGCGCCCCGCCCGGCATATTCGGTTTTGTCCGAGCGCGCGTGGGTTACCGCGGGAATGACGCCGCTGCGTCCGTGGCGAGAGGCTCTGCACGCCGCTCTGGCGTGAGCATTGTTCGGGGCAGTGCCCGTGGGCGGCTAGGCTGACCGGCGTGAGTCCCAAGCTGGCCGTGGTAACGGTGACGTACTCCCCAGGCGAGCATCTCGAGAATTTCTTGAGCACGCTCGCCGCGGCGACGACAGAAAAACCCCAGGTCATCATGGCCGACAACGGGTCGACCGATGGTGCGCCGGAGGCGGCGGATGCCAAGTACGAGCATGTTCGTCTGCTTCGTACAGGGGGAAACATCGGCTACGGCGGAGCGATAAATCGGGCTGTGGCGGAGATCGATTCGTCGATCGAATTTGTCGTGATTTCCAATCCTGACGTCCAATGGGCACCCGGTTCACTCGACGAATTGGTCGCTGCGGCAAATCGGTGGCCAAGGGCCGGTGCACTGGGGCCGAAGGTCCTCGAACCGGACGGCAGCGTCTATCCGTCGGCACGAACGGTGCCCGACATCACCTCGGGCGTCGGGCACGCGTTGCTCGGCACCGTGTGGCCGAAGAACCCGTGGACTGCCCGTTACCGTCAGGAGAACGAGGCCGTCACCGAGCGCTCCGTCGGTTGGCTTTCCGGGTCGTGCCTGTTGGTCCGACGTGATGCCTTCGACGCCATCTCCGGGTTCGACTCGCGATACTTCATGTACATGGAGGACGTCGATTTCGGTGATCGCCTCGGAAAAGCCGGGTGGCTCAATGTCTTTGTTCCCTCCGCTGTCGTGACCCATGCCAAAGGCCATGCGGCAGGCCGGCATCCGGAACTGATGCTGCCCGCTCATCATCGCAGCGCATACCAGTTCCAGGCTGATCGTCATCCGCACTGGTGGCAGGCTCCGCTGCGACTTGCCTTGCGCGGTGGCCTCGCCGTGCGGTCCAAGATCGCCGTAGCTTCTGCTGTTCGCGAGCGCGCTCGCACCGACGACTCGACCGACAACCCATCAGTTTCGAACCACGGGGGAAAATGATGTCCGATCCGAATCCGACCGACGCCGTAATCCTGGTAGGCGGCAAGGGCACTCGGCTGCGTCCGTTGACGCTGTCGGCGCCCAAGCCGATGCTTCCGACCGCCGGCCTTCCGTTCCTGACGCATCTACTTGCCAGGATCGAGGCTGCCGGTATCAAGCACGTGGTGCTCGGAACATCTTTCAAGGCAGAGGTATTCGAGGACTACTTCGGCGACGGCTCCAAGATGGGGCTCGAGATCGACTACGTCTTCGAGACCGAGCCGCTGGGCACCGGTGGCGGAATCCGCAACGTACTCCCGAAGTTGCGCGGCGACAACGTCATGGTGTTCAACGGTGACGTGCTCGGTGGCACCGACCTGAACGCCATTCTCGAGACCCACGAGAAGACGGACGCCGACGTGACCCTTCACCTGGTTCGTGTGGGAGACCCGCGTGCATTCGGTTGTGTTCCGACCGACGAGGACGGACGAGTCTCGGCATTCCTGGAGAAGACCCAGGATCCGCCGACGGATCAGATCAACGCCGGCTGCTACGTCTTCAAGCGCGAGATCATCGAGCAGATCCCGGAGGGACGACCGGTATCGGTCGAGCGCGAGGTGTTCCCGAATCTCCTGGCCGAGGGCAAGCGGGTGTTCGGCCACGTCGACTCGTCGTACTGGCGTGACATGGGAACCCCCGAGGACTTCGTTCGCGGTTCCGCCGACCTGGTGCGAGGCATCGCGCCTTCGCCGGCTCTCGAAGGTCCGCGCGGCGAGTCGCTCGTTCACCCCGGGGCGGGAATTGCGCCTGGCGCCGTCCTGATCGGCGGCACGGTTGTCGGCCGTGGCGCAGAAGTCGGCGCAGGCGCGCGCCTCGACGGTGCGATTCTCTTCGACGGCGCCGTTGTGGAAGCCGGTGCGGTAGTCGAACGATCGATCCTCGGATTCGGCGTCCGTATCGGACCACGAGCACTGGTCCGCGACGCCGTCATCGGAGACGGCGCGGACATCGGTGCGCGGTGCGAATTGTTGCGCGGCGCACGTGTGTGGCCGGGGGTGACGCTGCCGGACGGTGGCGTGCGCTTCAGCACAGATGTGTGATCGTTAGCTGACCTACTGGAATACTGGCGGGTATGACTTCTCTTCCGAGCCGTTACGTTGCCCTCGGTGACTCGTTCACCGAGGGCGTCGGCGACGCCGACGAACGATTCCCCAACGGTCTGCGCGGGTGGGCAGACCGAGTGGCCGAGCAGCTGGCGGTGAACAACCCCGAGTTCCGCTACGCCAACCTGGCGATTCGTGGTCGCCTACTCGGACCGATCATCGACGAGCAGTTGGAACCCGCTCTGGCGTTGAAGCCCGATCTGGTGACCATCTACGCCGGCGGAAACGACATGATGCGTCCGAAGCTCGACATCGACGCGATGGTCGCCCGCTACGATTCGGCAATCGGCCAGCTCACTGCTTCCGGTGCGCAGGTTCTCATGTTCACCGCATACGACACCGGATGGTCCGCCTTCTTCGGCAAGCTCCGCGGACGCCTGGCGATTTACAACGAGCTTGTTCGCGAGGTAGCGGACCGCCACGGCGCGACCCTCGTCGACTTCTGGCGATTCTCCGAATATCAGGACCTACGGATGTGGGACTGGGATCGCCTCCACATGTCGCCCGCCGGGCACGAGAACATGGCGACGCGGGTGCTCGACGTACTGGGCGTCGAACACGGATTGATCGCGCCCGACCTCGGGCCTGCGCCGGTTCTCACGAAAGCGGAAACTCGTCGCGAGGATCGTCAATGGGCGCGAGAGTTCTTGGTGCCGTGGGTAGCTCGGCGCGTGAAGGGAACATCTTCGGGCGACGGCGTGAGCGCCAAGCAGCCCGAGCTGTCTCCGATTCAGTCCTGATTCCTGCGCTGATGGGCGAGCGCTACCAGGTGGTCGATGGTCTCGCGTTCGGCAGTCGGCGGTAGCGCGTCCACCGGCCACCACCGGAGGTCGGTGGACTCCGCGCTGCGGACGATATGTGAATTGTCCGGCGCCACAACAAGAAACCGTAGATCGAGATGTCTGGTCGGGACCCCGAGTGAGCACGTGATCGGATGTGTGTGGGCGGAGAGTAGGTCCGCGTCTATCCGAACGTCGTGAATTCCGGACTCCTCACGAGCCTCCCGCAATGCCGCATCGACTACCGTCTCGTCGTCGGGCTCGCAGTGACCTCCGAGCTGAATCCACCTGCCCACCTTGGGATGCAGGGTCAGTAAGACGTGGCAGCCACTCTCGTCGAGAACCAGAGACGACGCGGTGATGTGTCCTGGGGCATGGCGACGAAGGCAGCCGTCCGGAGCCGAATCGAGGAACGCGAGCATCGTGTGCCGCAGTGACTCGTCCGCTTCGGAGGACGTCGACCAGCCCTCCAGGACGCCCTTGGCGGAGGCGTGCAGCGATTCGGCTGACATGACCTACAGCTCCACCAACGCGTCCCCAGGGGCGGGGACCGTGCGCGGAGTCAGTGGTTCGAGGGGGTGCCCGATTGCCACCGCACCGAGTGGTTGCCAATCGGCCGGGAGATCGAGTTGTTCGCGTACGAGGTCGGCGGCGAAGATCGTCGATCCGATCCAGCAGCTTGCCGCGCCGCGTGTGGCCAGCGAGACCAGCAGTCCCTGCACTGCCGCGCCGGCAGCGACGGTGAACATCGTGGACTCCGCCGCGGTACGTCGGGCATCCGGATAACTGTGTGCGCCGTCGGGCACGCAGAAGGGAATGACGACCTCGGGGGCATCGAACAGGATGTTTCCGCGGGCAACCCGCGCGTCGACGGATTCGTCGCTACGACCGTCCGCACGCAGATCGGCGGCCCACTTCTCACGCATCTTCTCGAGGAGCGACGTGCGGACCGACTCGGTCCGCAGCCACACGAATCGAACCGGCCTCGTGTGGTGGGGTGCTGGAGCGGTGAGTGCCTCGGCGATCGAGCTGCGAATGATCTCCGCGTCGACGGGATCACCTGCGAACTGCCGAACCGACCGACGCAACAGCAGCGCCTGGCCGCGGCCCATCGCCGTAGCCTCCTCGGTTCCCAGCCAGAACAGATCGTCCGGGCCGCGACGGATCAGATCCTGGCCACTCGAACCGTCGTCCTCGAATCGGAGTCCTCGCACGACGGCGACGGGAACGCCGCCGAGCTTGCCCTTGACCAGATCGCCCGCAGCGGCGATCTCGTCCGCGATCGCGATCTCGGTGACGATAAGATCGTTGCCCTGGCTGTCCTGTGCCCCGAGGTAGCCGTGCAGGACCGGAATGCCGGAGGAACCGATCGCGGCATCGGTCTGCCCGTTGCGCCACGCACGACCCATCGTGTCGGTCACGACGACGGCGACGGACTTGCCCGTGCTCTCGAGAATTCGGGCACGCAGCCCCGCTGCGCTCGCATCGGGATCCACGGGGAGCAGGGCCAGTTCGGCACCGTCGACGTTGGAGCCGTCGATGCCCGATGCGGCCTGCACGATGCCGAGTTTGTTCTCGGTGATCAGAGTGCGGCCCTTGCGGGCCACGACGCGGACGGCTTCCTGATCCACCAGGAGGCGTCGTGCTGCGTCGCGCTCTTCCGGATCGGTCGGCGAGGAAACGATGCGACCCTCGACTTTTGAGAACACCTTGCTCGTGACGACAACGACGTCGCCGTTCTCGAGCCACGGTGTCGCGTCGACGACAGCGGCGGCCAAGTCGTCTCCGGGTCGGAACTCGGGAAGGCCGAGCACGGGAATGACTTCGATTGCGGCGCCGGGGGAGTGATCGCCGGGAGAGTGATTTCTGTCGCGGCTTGCTTCGGTTCCGGGCTCGGTCACAGTTCGACTCCGGCGATCTCGAAAGCCGTTCGAACCATTTTTGCGGTCTCTTCGGGGGACGTCATCAAAAGTGGGATGCTTCGCACGTCCACCCCGTCGATGTCGGCCGTGTCACCTTCGTCGACGAGCCAGCCGTCGAGAATGCCGTTGATCGAGCGAGCTCCGTAGTGGCGACCGATCGCCTCGGAAGTCGTCTCGACCCCGATCACTTCGAGGCACTCGTCGGCCATGCCGCGCAACGGTTTTCCACCGATGACGGGGGAGAGGCCGACAACCTTGGCCGCGGTGGTCCGCAGGGCTCCGCGAATGCCGGGCACCGCGAGGATCGCGCCGACGCTCACGACGGGATTGGACGGTGCGATCAGCACGATGTCGGCACCGTCGATCGCCTCGACCACCCCCGGCGCGGGCTTGGCCTGCTCGGCGCCGACGTGAGCGAAGCTGTGAGTTTCCACCTGTGCTCGATGGCGTACCCACCACTCCTGGAAATGAATCGCCTTCTGTTCACCGTCTTCCGGATCGGTGATCACGACGTGTGTTTCGCTGCGGTCGTCGCTCACGGGAAGCAGTGCGACACCCGGATTCCAGCGATTGCACAATGCTTCGGTGATCGCGGACAACGGATATCCCGTGCGGAGCATCTGGCTGCGAATCAAATGCGTTGCGATATCGCGATCTCCGAGGCCGAACCAGTCCGGCTTCGCTCCGTATGCCGCGAGTTCTTCTTTCGCATTCCAGGTTTCGCCGGCGTGCCCCCACCCGCGTTCGGTGTCGATACCGCCGCCGAGTGTGTACATACAAGTGTCCAGATCGGGGCAGATGCGCAGACCGTGCATCCAGACGTCGTCTCCGACGTTGACGACGGCCGTGATGCGATGTGGGCCTTCGTATTTCTCGAGGGATTCACCACCGGCGATTCCGAGCGCATTTTGCACACCTTGAAGGAAACGGGCCCCGCCGACGCCGCCAACCAATACAGTCACGTTCACGACATCAGAGCCTAGGCGGTCGGCGCGTCGTCGTGTCTGGCGGGCAGAAGGTCCCGTCAATTGGGGGCCGGAATACTAATGGATTCATCTCGTTTAGCTTGACCGCGACACGCTGGACGTGTGTAATCTCAAATGTGTCATTCCAACCGCTACTTGTGAGTTCACTTGCAGCGGGGCCGGTTTCGAACACAGTTTCGAACGGTCGACGGGGTGGGGTTGAAGATGGAGTGAAAATTCTGCGCTATTACAGGTGAGGAGGCGGAACGATGCCCAATGAAAATGTCGAGATCAGTTCTCTCGCAATGACAGTAAGCGACGAACCGCAGACCGATTCCCGAGCAGGCGCAGCAGAAGGTGCCTGCAGCAGTGAGTTCGACGGTATGAGTACTCGGCCAGTGCTGAGTCTCGTCACCGGCTTCGAAGAATTGTTCGACACCATCGAGGATCAGTGGCAGGAGCGTGCTCTCTGCGCGCAGACCGATCCCGAAGCGTTCTTCCCTGAAAAGGGTGGATCGACGAGGGAAGCGAAACGGATCTGCCTCGGTTGTGAAGTTCGTGACGAGTGCCTCGAGTACGCGCTCGCGAACGACGAACGGTTCGGAATCTGGGGAGGGTTGTCCGAGCGCGAGCGTCGGCGACTCAAGCGGGGGATCATCTGATCTGCTGCTGAATCGGTTCTGTCAGCGTCGGGGCTGACGGGCGGTCTTCGAAAGTCTGACCTGCAACGGGGAATTGCAGGTCAAGCAACGACTGTTTTGTTCTTCGTGTGGATTTACTTCTTCGTGTGACATCAGTTTTTTCGTCTGACGGTGCGTCAGTCCTCGTCGGGCAGTATCAGTCCTCGTCGGGCAGTGTGGGGTCGATGACCTGTGGGTCGACGCCCAGATACGTGCCGACTTGATGGACCAACACGTCGTGCACCAGATCCGTGAGTTCTTCCGGATCCTTCGCGCGCTGCTCCAACGGGCGGCGAAACAGCACAATTCTTGCGCGAGTCGTATTTCCGTGACGGTCGATTCCGGCCGGAATCAGTCGTGACAGTGGAACCGGGCCGTCTGCGATGACCTCCGGCGGCCATGTGACGGACTCCGGATCGTGCGCGTGAATCTTCGGAACTTCGTCCACCGCGATGTCGAGTTTCGTCAACCGGTCGTGCCACGCGAGGTCGACGGGCGAGAAGGCGTCGAGCACCAGGAGATCGAACTTCTCAGCCCGGGTACGCCTGGCGGGCACCTCCGGGGGAAGTAGTGGTCCGCGCAGGCCACGGCCGTGTCGCTCGATGGAACGAGTGGTGACCGAGCGTCGGCGGCGGGCTTGTGGCATGGCGCCCAGATTACGACAGAAGAAACTGCTCGGTGTGTCCGAGTAGGTTCCGGACGTGGGGAGGGCTAGGCTCCGTACCTGTGAGATCTCTGCGTCGCTGCTGCCGCCCCGGGTGCAAGAACCCCGCCGTCGCGACGCTTACGTATGTCTACTCGGACTCCACTGCGGTTGTCGGGCCGCTGGCAACCGTCGCCGAGCCCCATTCATGGGATTTGTGTGACACTCACGGCTCTCGAATCACCGCCCCCAAGGGCTGGGAACTTGTCCGCCACGAAGGCGGATTCGCGTCGAGCACTCCCGACGAAGACGATCTGACCGCTTTGGCCGAAGCTGTACGTGAAGCCGGTCTCGGAGATCGCAACAAGTCCAACGTCGACGCAGATGAGGACATACGTCCCGCGGCTCCGAGTACTGCCCGTACAGGGCGTCGTGGACACCTCCGCGTACTGCCCGACCCATCCAACTGACGCGAGATTCGTCGCCGCAGACGCTAGGCTCGACCGAGTACTTCCACACCCGAGTACTGCGAATCTCCGGACGCCATGCGCCCGGACGTTCCCGTCTGTGAGGGTGCATGCACAAGGAGAGTTTTCAGTGGGGCGAACAGCCGAGTCGGTTGCTGCAATCATCAAGGCGTACGACGTGCGCGGCGTGGTCGGTGAGCAGATCGACGAAGATTTTGTCCGCGACGTGGGAGCGTCGTTCGCCCGTCTGGTCCGTGACGAGGCCGGCGCTGCCACGACGGTTGTGATCGGCTACGACATGCGTGCATCGTCGCCCACACTGTCTTCTGCTTTCGGTGACGGCGTGCTCGCTCAAGGACTCGACGTCGTCTACATCGGATTGGCGTCGACCGACGAGCTCTACTTTGCATCCGGTTTGATGAACTGCCCGGGCGCGATGTTCACGGCGAGCCACAATCCGGCCAAGTACAACGGCATCAAGATGTGCCGGGCCGGCGCCAAGCCCGTCGGTCAGGACACCGGCCTGGCAGTCATCTCCGCCGAGGTCGTCTCGGGTGTTCCCGCGTACGACGGACCGGCAGGTACCGCCAGCACGAAGGACGTCCTCGAGGAATACGCGAGCTACCTCCGCGGATTGGTCGACCTGGCTGCGTTACGCCCGATGAAGGTCGCAGTCGATGCAGGAAACGGCATGGGCGGCCATACCGCGCCGGCCGTATTCGGGCCGATGCCTCTCGAAGTCCTCCCGCTCTACTTCGAGCTCGACGGCACGTTCCCCAACCACGAAGCCAATCCGCTCGATCCGGCCAACCTCGTCGACCTGCAGGCCTCCGTGCGTGAGACCGGAGCAGACATCGGCTTGGCTTTCGACGGTGACGCGGACCGTTGCTTCGTCGTCGACGAGAAGGGCGACCCCGTCTCTCCGTCCGCGGTGACGGCACTTGTCGCCAAGCGCGAACTCGCGAAGGAACCGGGCGCGTCGATCATCCACAATCTGATCACGTCGCGGGCAGTGCCCGAACTGGTCGAAGAACTCGGCGGCGTCGCGATCCGTACCCGAGTCGGCCACTCGTTCATCAAGCAGGAGATGGCCGAGACCGGTGCCGTCTTCGGCGGCGAGCACTCAGCTCACTACTACTTCCGCGATTTCTGGGGCGCCGACTCCGGCATGCTCGCGGCGTTGCACGTACTCGCCGCACTGGGCGAGCAGGACCGTCCGCTCTCCGAGTTGATGGCGGAGTACACCCGCTACGCGGCCTCGGGTGAGATCAACTCCACGGTGGCTGACGCGGCCGATCGCACTGCCGCTGTGCTGGCAGCATTCGCGGACCGCACCGAGTCGGTTGACCGCCTCGACGGTGTCACAGTCAGTCTCGAGGGAAATGCCTGGTTCAACTTGCGCGCGTCCAATACCGAGCCTTTGCTGCGACTCAACGTCGAAGCACCCACGTCCGCCGATGTCGACGCATTGGTGAACGAAATTCTGGCGATCGTCCGGGCTTGAATCCGAGTCTGATCGGTTTGTCGGTGAGCCGAAGCCCTGGGATAGTTGGGGGACTATCTCGGGAACGACTGCCTCGGGAACGAGGGCTTTGCCACCACGGACCGCGTAGAGCTGGAATGCTGGATGGTGCGGGAACTGCTAACGGAGAAGGGGGTGCGGTGAGATGACAGCGCCGATGCCGCTTCTCGACCTCGACGACAGCGAGGGTTTGTCGGCTGCCGATTCGGAAGGGCTACTGCGGTCTGTGGCCATGGGGGGCGCGCAGATTCGGGCCACCGCATCGGCCGTCGGCGAGGGTGTGATCTCTCGGCTGGCCGGCCTGCGCCCGCGCAGCGTCGTGCTGATTGCCGGTGCCGGTGGCGCTCGGCACGGAGCCAGGATCGCGCTTGCTCTCGTCGGAGATTCGGTCGGTTGTCCGCTCCTCGTACTCGACCGGACGCCGTCGTGGGCCGGACCGTTGGACGTGATCGTCGTTGCCGGTGACGATGCCGGTGATCCGCGCCTGGTCGAATCCGTCGACAGTGCAGTTCGCCGTGGCGCCGAAGTTGTTGTCGCCGTTCCGGACGAGGGGCCCATGCGGGCTGTGGCGGCCGGGCGCACCATGTCGTTGCCGCCGCGGCTCTACGCCTCGCCGAGGCACACGATGACGCGGTTCCTCGCCGTCTTCCTCGCCGTTGCCGCCGAAATCGAGGGCAAGGGATCGATCGAGGACCGTTCGGCGGTGCTCGGTCGGATCGCCGACGCCGTTGATGCGGAGGCGCTGCGGGACGGGCCGGCCAACGAGGTATTCCACAACCCGGCCAAGTCGTTGGCCACCAGAATGAGCGGCAGGCGAGTCGTTCTATGTGGGAGTGGTTCCGTGACAACAGCACTCGCAGAGTTCTCGAGCGTTTCGCTGATGAGTTCTGGCCTGAATGCCGCTGCCGCCGAGATGTCGGAGGTGATTCGTTCGGCACGAGCTCTGTTCGCGCCGGACGCAGCTTCGCGTGATTCGGTGTTCCACGACCCGTTCTTTCACGATCCGCAACTGGACGGCGCATTGCCGACCCCACCGGCGCGGGCGTTCGTCTTCGCGACGGAATCCACGCGCGGGGAGGCGAGACGCCGGATGGACGCACTGGCCGACGCCGATCTGGTGGTGGCGGCAGACGAAGACCAGACCAACGTGGTGATATCGGAGATGGAGCAGGTATTCGTGTTGGCGTCTCGAGTAGACATGGCCGCGGCGTACGTGCAGTTGACGGGCGGTGCGAAGTAAGTGCGTGAACTCGAAGGTGCACTTCGTTCTTACGCGTGGGGCTCGCGAACGGCAATTGCCGAACTACGCGGTCTTGCGACCCCGTCGAATCATCCCGAAGCGGAGTTGTGGTTGGGCGCGCACCCGGGTGACCCGGCGCGCGTGATCACCGAATCCGGAAGCGAGTCGTTGCTCGAGGTCCTGCACCGCGAACCCGAGCGTGAACTCGGCCGTGAGAACCTCGAGGCATTCGGTGAGCGACTCCCATTCCTGCTCAAGTTGCTTGCGGCGGAAGAACCGCTGTCGCTTCAGGCGCATCCCAGCGCCGTTCAAGCCGACGAGGGTTTTCGTCGTGAGAACGCACTCGGCGTTCCCATGGAATCGCCGATTCGCAACTACAAGGACGGCAGCCACAAGCCCGAACTCGTTGTCGCGCTGAGCAGATTTGAAGCGCTTGCCGGATTCCGCGAGCCGACGCGGACTGTCAAACTGCTGCGCGCTCTGGCCGTCGACGAGTTGGAGCCGTACATCGGTCTGCTCGAAGGCCAACCCGATTCCGACGGACTCCGGGCGTTGTTCACGACATGGATCACGCTGCCGTCTACGGTGCTCGGGACGTTGCTCCCTGCCGTGCTTGCGGGGTGCATCACCTACGTCGCGCACCACGACGCCGAATTCGTGACCGAGATCCGCACCGCGCTGGAATTGAGCGAGGCGTACCCCGGCGACGCCGGCGTTCTGGCGGCACTGCTGCTCAACCGCGTCACACTCGAGCCCGGCCAAGGACTGTTTCTCGCTGCCGGAAATCTCCACGCGTATCTCCATGGACTCGCGGTGGAGATCATGGCCAACTCCGACAACGTGCTGCGCGGCGGGCTGACGCCCAAACACGTCGACGTGCCCGAACTGTTGAGGGTTCTGGACTTCGTCGGGGCCGATATCGAAGTGCTCGATCCGGCCCCGTCATCAGGATCAGGTCAGTCAGGGTCAGGTAGATACGAGTACGTCACGCCCGCACCTGAATTTCGTTTGACGCGTCTGGAGTTCGACTCGAATGCCACCGACCTCGTTGTCGAAGCCGGCGGCCCGCGGATTCTGATCTGCACCGACGGCGCGGTCACTGCGACGTGCGGTGCCGACACTCTCGACCTCGATCGGGGCCGAGCCGCGTGGATTGCTGCCGACGAGCCCGTAGTACACCTGACCACACGAACCCCGACTGCGCAGGTTTTCAGTGCAGTGGTCGGTCGATAGGAATCTCGGTCGATAGCGAGGAGACATTGTGTCGGCTCATGGTGGCAAGAAGGCAATTCTGGCGGCCCTCGGAGCCAATGCCGGAATTGCCGTAGCCAAGTTCGCCGGATTCTTGATCACCGGATCGTCGTCGATGCTCGCCGAATCGGTGCACTCGGTGGCCGACACGTCCAATCAGGGTTTGCTGCTCCTGGGGCAGAAGAAGGCAGAACGTGAGGCAGATCAACTGCACCCGTTCGGTTACGGGCGCAACCGGTACTTCTATTCGTTCGTCGTTGCACTGGTGCTCTTCACCCTCGGTTCGCTGTTCGCGATCTACGAAGGTATTCACAAGATTCAGCATCCGGAAGAACTCAATTCGGCTTTCGTGGCAATCGCGATCCTGTTCATCGCGATCTGCCTGGAGGGCTACAGCTTCCGGACCGCAGCGAAGGAATCACGACCGCTCAAGGGAAATGCGTCGTGGTGGAACTTCATCCGAACCTCTCGTAGCCCGGAACTCCCGGTTGTGCTGCTCGAGGACACCGGCGCATTGATCGGTCTCGTCCTTGCACTCGGCGGCGTCGGCCTCACGATGGTGACCGGAAATCCGGTCTTCGACGGCATCGGAACTCTGTGCATCGGTGTCCTGCTCGGCATCATCGCGGTCATTCTGATCATCGAAATGCAGTCGCTGCTGATCGGTGAGGGCGCAACGGCGGTGGAGACCGAACTGATCCTCAACGCACTGGTCGACGGAACTCGTATCGAACGCGTCATTCATTGCAAGACGCAGTACCTCGGTCCCGAGGAGATCCTTGTTGCTGCCAAGGTTGCGGTGCCGGTCGGATCGACGATCTCGGATGTGGCGACGGCGATCGACGAGGCCGAGTCTCGCGTGCGCGCTGCAGTGCCTGCGGCGCGGGTGATCTACCTCGAGCCGGACCTGGATCGTCTCAGCGCAGGAGATCGCCCTGAAACAGATCTACAGGCTCCCGACAAACCCTGAACAAAGCCGCGCCTGCGGGCTTAGGCTGATGCCATCTCTCTACTTGCCCATGGTGGGACCTGCTGGTCCCCAGCAAGGAGGCGGCAATGGCTGTCAAGGACGAGCAGGCCGGATCTGGACGGTCGAAGCTGTTTCGAACCAAATCGATCGAGCAGTCCATCAAGGACACCGACGAGCCGGAAACCAAACTCCGGAAAGAGCTGAACTCGTGGGATCTCACGGTGTTCGGTGTCGCAGTGGTCATCGGTGCGGGCATCTTCACACTCACGGCTCGGACGGCGGGAAACGTCGCCGGGCCGTCGGTTTCCCTGGCTTTTGTCATCGCGGCAATCGCCTGCGGACTGGCAGCGCTGTGTTACGCCGAGTTCGCGTCGACGGTCCCGGTTGCCGGTAGCGCGTACACGTTCTCGTACGCGACATTCGGCGAATTCGTCGCCTGGATCATCGGCTGGGATCTCATCCTCGAATTCGCCTTGGCGTCTTCGGTGGTGGCAAAAGGCTGGTCGCTGTACCTCGGCGAAGTGATGGGTTCACGCAGCCCGATCGTCGAGTTGGGGCCGATCTCGTTCGACTGGGGTGCGGTGCTGGTGATCGCCGTCATCACGATCCTGCTCGCGACCGGCACAAAACTCTCTTCGAGGGTGTCACTGGTGATCACGGCGATCAAGGTCGCGGTGGTGTTGCTGGTGATCATCGTCGGTCTGTTCTACATCGACACCGACAACTACTCGCCGTACATTCCGCCGTCGGAGCCGGGCTCGACGGGAGAGGGCATCCACCAGTCGTTGTTCTCGTACGTGACCGGGGCCGGTGGCAGCACATTCGGGTGGTACGGATTGCTCGCGGCAGCCAGTCTGGTGTTCTTCGCGTTCATCGGCTTCGACGTCGTCGCCACGACTGCGGAGGAGGCGAAGGAGCCGCAGAAGGCGTTGCCACGCGGCATCCTGGGCTCGCTCTTGATCGTCACGGTTCTGTACGTGGCAGTGACACTCGTGTTGACCGGGATGGTGAAGTACACCGAACTCGAGGGCGATACTTCCAACCTGGCAACGGCATTCGCCTTCCACGACATCATGTGGGCGAAAAACGTCATCTCGTTCGGCGCGTTGGCCGGTCTCACGACCGTGGTGATGGTGCTGATGCTCGGGCAGACCAGGGTGCTCTTCGCGATGGCACGCGACGGTCTGATGCCGCGACGCCTGGCGCCGACCGGCAAGCACGGAACTCCCGTGCGGATCACGATCTTGGTCGGCGTTGTGGTCGCGGTGCTCGCCGGAGTGTTCCCGATCGGCACCCTCGAGGAAATGGTCAATATCGGCACGTTGTTCGCGTTTGTTCTCGTGTCGTTGGGGGTTCTCGTGCTTCGTCGGACGCGGCCGGACCTACCCCGCGGGTTCAGGGTGCCGCTGGTCCCGCTGATCCCGATCCTGGCTGTCCTCGCGTGTCTCTGGTTGATGTTCAACCTGTCGGTGGAGACCTGGATGAGGTTCGTGGTCTGGATGGCCCTCGGTGTTGTCATCTACTTCGCCTACAGCAGGCAGCATTCGTTGATCGGGAAGCGTGAACGCGGCGAAATCGAGTAAATGTACAAAGATTATGATTTGTCTATCACTTGTACAAATAGCGTAGTACTGTCTATCTCAAGGTGAACTGACTCACAGTTGTCGAGTCGGTCCGAATCGAGGAGGTAGACCGTGTCGACGCACGTGAACTCGCAGTCCGGGCAGACACTCCCGCCCGAGCAGTGGCGTGACAAGAAGAGATATCTTTGGCTGCTCGGCCTGGTGCCGCCGACGGCGGTCTTCATTGCCGTCGGATTGGTCGCGTTGTTCAACAGTCTCGGGTGGAACGCGGTCTCGCCGGTGTGGTGGTGGATCGGGCCTTTGCTCGTCTACATCCTGCTCCCGATCCTCGACATCTTCTTCGGTCCGGACGGCGAGAATCCGCCGGACGAGGTGATGGAGCGCCTCGAGAACGACAAGTACTACCGGTACTGCACCTACATCTACATACCGTTCCAGTTGGCCAGCCTGGTCCTGGCCTGCTATCTCTGGTCGGCGACCGACCTGTCCTGGCTCGGAATCGACGGGGGACTGGGGCTGATCTCCAAGATCGGTCTGGCGATCAGTATCGGTTGCGTCGCAGGAATCGGGATCAACACCGCACACGAACTAGGTCACAAGAAGGATGATCTCGAGCGCTGGTTGTCGAAGATCACTCTGGCGCAGTCGTTTTACGGCCACTTCTACATCGAGCACAATCGTGGACACCACGTGCGGGTCGCCACGCCCGAGGACCCGGCGTCGTCTCGCTTCGGCGAGAGCTTCTGGACCTTCCTGCCGCGCAGTGTGTGGGGATCTCTGCGCTCGTCGTGGTCCCTGGAGAAAGCCAGGCTCGATCGACTGGGTAAGAAGCCGTGGACAATTCGCAACGACGTCCTGCATTCGTGGTTGATGTCCGTCGTACTCTTCGGTGTCCTCGTCGCCGTCTTCGGGCTCTCGGTGCTGCCGTTCCTGGTGCTGCAGGCCGTCTTCGGATTCTGCCTGCTCGAAACCGTCAACTACCTCGAACATTACGGACTGAAGCGTCGCCGTCTGGACAGTGGGCGGTACGAGCGCGCCGCACCGGAGCACAGTTGGAACAGCGATCACATCTGCACCAACATCTTCCTGTATCACCTCCAGCGTCACAGTGACCATCATGCGAACCCGACACGTCGTTATCAGACGCTTCGAAGCATGGACGGTGCACCCAACCTGCCCAGTGGGTACGCGAGCATGATCATGCTCGCCTACGTTCCGCCGCTGTGGCGAAAAGTCATGGATCCCAAGGTCCTTGCCCATTACGGCGGTGACATCACGCGAGTCAACGTTCAGCCGTCCAAGCGTGATCGCATTCTCGCCCGGTACGGAGCAGCGTGATGAGCAGCTACCGATGCCCGGTATGTGAATACGTCTACGACGAGTCGAAGGGTGCACCACGAGAAGGGTTTCCGGCAGGAACGCCGTGGGATGCCGTGCCGGACGACTGGTGCTGCCCGGACTGCGGCGTCCGGGAAAAGCTCGACTTCGAACCGATGCCGGCGACGGCGGGGAATGAATCATGAACGACTACAAGCTGTATCAGTGCGCGCAATGCGGATTCGAGTACGACGAGGCAGTCGGCTGGCCGGAGGACGGTATCGAACCGGGAACTCGCTGGGACGACATTCCCGAAGACTGGAGTTGCCCGGACTGCGGCGCGGCGAAGAGCGACTTCTTCATGGTGGAGGTCGAGCGGCGGTGAGTTGCGTCGGCGTCGAACGGACCTGAGCGCGGCGGTAGTGTCGTCACCATGACTTCGACGCCAACTCGTCTGCCGCAGAAAGAAGCGTCGCGCCTGCTGCTGCGTACGTCGGTGCTCGATTCGATGCGTGAGTTGTTGACCGAGCGTGACTGGTCCGAGGTGACGCTGACAGTTCTGGCCAAGCATGCCGGTGTGAGTCGTCAGACGCTCTACAACGAGTTCGGTTCGAGGCAAGGGCTTGCCGAGGCATACGCGCTTCGCCTTGCCGACGGATTCGTCGATGCGGTGGACGAGGCCATGGTGGCGAACGACGGACGTGCAGTCGAGGCACTGACGGCGGGCTTCGGATCGTTTTTCGCCTCCAGCGCAACCGACCCGTTGGTGATCTCTCTGCTCACCGGTGAGGCCAAGCCGGACCTTCTTCGCCTGATCACCACTGACAGCGCGGTCATCATCGAACGCGCGTCGTCGCGGCTTGCGGAGAGCTTCCAGCGAGGGTGGATTCAGGCGTCACCCGCCGATGCCGGGATTCTGGCCAGGGCGATTGCGCGTCTCGGACTCAGCTACATTTCGATGCCGCCGGAGTCCGAGGTTTCGGTGGCGGAGGATCTGGGCACATTGCTCGGGCCCTTCATCGACGTGGCGCGCGAGGGCCGGGCAGCAGAGGGGTGGGCGGGAGAGGGCGTCTAACCGATAGCCTGGTACACCGATAGGCTTGTGCATAGTTTGCACGTCAACCAGGAGAGGCAGATGACGACCTCAGTTTCAACAACGCCCGTGGCCGAGAGCCGTAACGGCATCGACTTCAAAGTTGCAGATCTTTCGCTCGCGGAGTTCGGTCGCAAGGAAATCCGTCTGGCAGAGCACGAGATGCCCGGCCTCATGGCGCTTCGTCGCGAATACGCAGAGGTGTTGCCGCTCAAGGGCGCTCGCGTTTCCGGCTCGCTGCACATGACCATTCAGACCGCGGTTCTGATCGAGACGCTGACGGCGCTCGGCGCCGAGGTCCGCTGGGCTTCGTGCAACATCTTCTCCACGCAGGATCATGCTGCCGCCGCCATCGTCGTCGGTCCGCACGGCACCCCGGAAGAGCCCAAGGGCGTTCCGGTTTTCGCCTGGAAGGGTGAAACCCTCGAAGAGTACTGGTGGGCAGCCGAGCAGATGCTGACCTGGCCGGGCGAGCCCGCCAACATGATTCTCGACGATGGCGGCGACGCCACCATGCTGGTGCTCAAGGGCGCACAGTTCGAGAAGGCCGGCGTCGTGCCGCCGACGGACGACGATCAGGATTCCGACGAGTACAAGGTCTTCCTTGCGCTTCTGCGTCAGTCGCTCGCCGCTGACAAGGGCAAGTGGACTGCGATCGCCGAGTCCGTCCAGGGTGTCACCGAGGAGACCACCACGGGCGTTCTGCGTCTGTACCAGGTTGCCGCTGCCGGCGAACTCACGTTCCCCGCGATCAACGTCAACGACTCGGTCACCAAGAGCAAGTTCGACAACAAGTACGGCACACGCCACTCGCTGCTCGACGGCATCAACCGCGGCACCGACGTTCTGATCGGCGGCAAGGCTGCGCTGGTCTGTGGTTACGGAGACGTCGGCAAGGGTTGTGCCGAGGCACTTCGTGGCCAGGGCGCTCGCGTCGCGGTCACCGAGGTCGACCCCATCAACGCCCTTCAGGCGCTCATGGACGGCTTCGAGGTCAAGACAGTCGAGCAGGCCATCGGCTGGGCCGACATCGTGATCACGTCCACCGGTAACAAGGACATCATCACGTTCGAGCACATGAAGGCCATGAAGCACCAGGCCATCCTGGGCAACATCGGTCACTTCGACAACGAGATCGACATGGCAGGCCTCGAGAAGTCCGGCGACGTCACGCGGATCAACATCAAGCCGCAGGTCGACGAGTTCACCTTCGCCGACGGCCACTCGATCATCGTGCTGTCCGAAGGCCGCCTGCTCAACCTCGGCAACGCGACGGGCCACCCGTCGTTCGTGATGAGCAACAGCTTCTCCAACCAGGTCATCGCACAGATCGAACTGTGGACGAAGCCGGACGAGTACGACAACGAGGTCTACCGCCTCCCGAAGCACCTCGACGAGAAGGTCGCCAAGATCCACGTCGAGGCACTCGGTGGCACGCTGACCAAGCTCACGAAGGATCAGGCTGAGTACATCGGCGTCGACGTCGAAGGCCCGTACAAGCCGGAGCACTACCGCTACTGACCCGGCGATTCGTCGCTGAGAATGTAGTGCCCGCCGTCCCCTGGTCTGCGCAAGCAGGCCGGGGGATAGGCTTGGCCGCCGTGGGAACACTGGTGGCATTGGAAGGCCTCGACGGAGCTGGAAAGCGAACGTTGATCGGCAAAGTGGAGACCGAACTCCGCCGCGGCGGCACGTCGATCGCGACTCTGGATTTTCCGCGGTACGGGAAGTCGATCCACGCGGATCTTGCTGCCGAGGCGCTCAAAGGATCACACGGAGACCTGGCTGAATCCGTGAACGCGATGGCAGTCCTGTTCGCCTTGGACCGCGCCGGTGCTGCGGATCGGATCTCGGAACTGTTGTCCACCAACGACATTGTTCTCCTCGACCGCTACGTTGCCTCCAACGCTGCCTACAACGCGGCGCGCGTGCATCAGAGCGTGGACGGCGAGATGGTCGCCTGGATCCGTGAATTGGAGTTGGGTCGTCTCGCTCTCCCCGCTCCCGACCTGCAGCTGTACCTCGACGTACCGGTAGCTCTGGCCGAGCAGCGCGCCCGCTCCCGTGAGGCCCAAGACGCGTCGCGTCAGCTCGACGCCTACGAGCGCGACGGCGGTCTGCAGGCCAGAACCGGTGAGCTCTACAAGCAGTTGGCAGCGACGAACTGGGCCTCACCCTGGTGGATCGTGGGGCCGGAGACGGACCCGGCCAATCTGGCACGCAGGCTCGCGGATTTCGCGTGATCGGTCACCCTGGCAGCCGGGATTCGAACTTTCCGGCACAGTAGAGGGAAAGACGCGGCACGCCGCACGGCCTCGTAACGGTCTGATTCATCGCTCCGAGATGCAACGATAGGGATATGAAACCAAGGATTCTGGTTGTCGACGACGACACGGCACTCGCCGAGATGCTCACGATCGTGCTGCGTGGTGAGGGTTTTGATCCCTACGTGGTAGGCGACGGAACCCTGGCGCTCGCGGCAGTGCGTGAGACGCGCCCCGATCTCGTCCTGCTCGATCTCATGCTTCCCGGAATGAACGGGATCGACGTATGCCGGGTTCTGCGTGCGGATTCCGGTGTGCCCATCGTGATGTTGACGGCCAAGACCGACACCGTCGACGTCGTGCTCGGCCTCGAATCCGGTGCGGACGACTACATCATGAAGCCGTTCAAGCCGAAGGAATTGGTGGCGCGAGTTCGCGCTCGCCTGCGCCGCACCGAAGAGGAACCGGCCGAGCTGCTGAGCATCGCCGACATCGTGATCGACGTTCCGGCGCACAAGGTCAGCCGCGGCAGCGAGCAGATCTCGCTCACACCACTCGAATTCGACCTGCTGGTCGCGTTGGCGCGCAAGCCGCGCCAGGTGTTCACCCGTGAAGTCCTTCTCGAGCAGGTGTGGGGATACCGCCACGCCGCCGATACCCGTCTGGTGAACGTGCACGTTCAGCGTTTGCGCGCCAAGGTCGAAACTGATCCCGAGAATCCCGAAGTGGTTCTGACGGTCAGGGGGGTCGGCTACAAGGCCGGACCGCCGTGAGCGGAGTTTCCAGGTGGCGTCGTCGTCTCAATCGACGGCTGACGCCATTTCTGCGGTGGTGTCACTCGATGAGCAACACCCTCGCGCACACGTGGCGACGCTCGCTCCAGTTGCGAGTGGTCGTCTCGACTTTGACGTTGTCCTTGATCGTCATCGTCATTCTCGGTGTCGTGCTGACCAGTCAGATCACCGATCGACTGTTGGAAACGAAAATCACCGCGGCGACCGAAGAAATGGACCGTGCCCGCGGCATCGTCGAAGACCAACTCGCGGGCGTCGACGATTCGACGGCGCTCAACGTTCAATTGGAAAGCGCTGCATCCGGACTGACGAGCCGTCGAAACCAGACCTCGGGCCAGGCCTCCGGGTCGGCCGGCACCTTCGACCCGGTGCTCATCGTGCCCGGGGACGGGCCGCGCCAGCCGACGAGTTCGGGACCGGTCGATCAGATCCCCGACAACCTGCGCGAGTTCGTCAAACGCGGCCAGATCAGCTACCAATTCGCGACGGTGTCCAACCCGAACGGTTACTCCGGTCCCGCGCTGATCATCGGTAGCCCCACCGCGTCGTCGATATCGGGACTCGAGCTGTACCTGATCTTCCCGCTCGCAAGCGAAGACCGGAGTCTGTCGCTTGTTCGAAGCACCCTGCTGATCGGTGGAGCCGTGTTGCTGGTGCTCCTGGCTGCGATTTCGCTGTTGGTTGCCAGGCAGGTCGTGCTTCCCATCCGATCGGCCTCACGAATCGCGGTGCGTTTCGCAGACGGCCGACTCAAGGAACGAATGCCGGTCCGCGGCGAGGACGACATGGCGCGCCTGGCCATGTCCTTCAACGAGATGGCCGAGAGTCTGTCCAAACAGATCACCCAGTTGGAGGAGTTCGGCAGTCTCCAGAAACGCTTCACCTCCGATGTCAGCCATGAACTCCGCACACCTCTGACCACGGTCCGCATGGCAGCCGACCTGATCTACGACGGCAGCGAGAACCTCGATCCGATGCTGCGTCGGTCGTCGGAACTGCTTGTCGCCGAACTGGACAGGTTCGAGGGGCTTCTGGCGGACCTCCTCGAGATCTCCCGCCACGACGCCGGTGTCGCGGAACTCGCATCCGAACAACTCGACGTGCGTATGTGTGCGCGAGCGGCCGTTTCCACGGTTCGCCATCTCGCCCGCGAATCCGGCACCGAATTGATCGTGGACATGCCGGACGAGCCCGTCATGGCAGATGTCGATCCGCGCCGCGTCGAACGCATCCTGCGAAATCTCCTGGCCAACGCCATCGACCACGGTGAGGGGAAGCCGATTCTGCTTCGCCTTCGCGCCGACGACAATGCCCTCGCCTTCATCGTCCGCGACAGTGGCGTCGGGTTGCGTCCGGGCGAGGAGAAGTTGGTCTTCAACCGGTTCTGGCGATCGGACCCGTCCCGCGTGCGCCGCAGTGGCGGCACCGGACTCGGCCTCGCGATCAGCGTCGAAGACGCGAATCTGCACGACGGCAAGCTCGAGGCCTGGGGCGAACCGGGAGTCGGCGCCTGCTTCCGGCTGACGCTCTCGCGCACCCGTGGCAAGAAAGTCGTGTCGAGCCCACTGCCTCTCAAGCCGACGACCACAAAGTTCGTCCGCACCCCGAGCGAAGCCGACATCGTCGCCGATACCGTCGGCGAGGTCACGTCGTCCCTGCCGACTCCGCGCGAATCGGACTCGCGGAACGAGTCCAACGGTGGGGATCGATCATGATCGGAACCCGCCGCCGTCTGGCACTTCTCGCAACGACGCTCAGCGTGCTGTTGCTGACCGGCGCGTGCACGAGTTTGCCGGAATCCTCCTCGCCGCAGGCAATCGGAACTCTGGCAACCGCTGTGCCCGGAACCTCCGTCGAATCACCGGCATCGGGGCGAGAGCCGGACTTGCTGGTACGTGACTTCGTCAAGGCGAGTACCGATCCGTCCAACCGGCATGCCGCAGCCCGTCAGTACCTCACCAAAGACGCGTCGGCGCGCTGGGACGACGCGGCCAGTGCCGTCATCGTCGACAAGATCGACACCCTGTCGGCGTCGCGAACCAGTTCCGAAGCGGTGTACACGATTCGTGTGGACAAGGTCGGTCGCCTCGACCCCGGCGGGCTGTACGTCCCCGAAGAGGGCAGCTTCGAAGCGAAGATGACGCTGACGTTGACCGATGGCGAATGGCGTATCAGCGATCTGCCACCCGGCGTGATCATGGAGCGTCCGCAGTTCCTCGGCGCATATCAGCGGAAGTCGTTGTTCTTCCTCGACCCGACCAGCCAGACAGTCGTCCCCGACCTTCGCTGGATCTCCGGCGGACAGGACCAGGTGGCAGCTCAGCTGATCGGCCTGATGATCGACGGACCGAAGGCAGCGCTGGCGCCGGCTGTACGAAACGAACTCGGCAATGGCGTGTCGGTGATCGGTCCGATCACCAAGGCCGACGGCAAGCCGGGACAGGTCGGAGTCGGTCTCGGCGGTGTGCGCATCAACTTCCGTCTGGACAACCCGATGGATGCTGCGACGCGCGGTTTGTTTGCAGCGCAAGTCATCTGGACGCTCGCCAATGCCGATGTCGCGGGACCGTACGTTCTGGAGATCGACGGCGAACCGCTGGACGCTGCTCATGCGGAAGGCTGGACCACCGCCGACGTCGCGTCGACCAACCCGCTGGCCACCACGAGTGCGACCGTCGGACTGCACGCACTGCGCAACGGTTCACTGGTGAGCGTCAGCGAGCAGGAGGCGACTCCGGTGCCCGGTTTCGCGGGCAATGCGGGCAACCTCACGGCGGCTGCACTCTCGCGGGACGGCAAGTTGGTAGCAGCCGTCGCAGACACGGCTCGGCCGGATCCAGCCACCCGGTTCGACTTGTCGCTCGGTACATACGGCGATGGTTCCGCTCCGGTGCTCGAAGGCAGCGCCATCACCCGACCTTCGTGGGAGCTGGACAACAACGCGGTCTGGGCGGCGGTGAACGGCAATACCGTCGTTCGGGTCGTCCGCGAACCAGGAACCGGTCGGGTGTCGGTCACCAACGTCGATGTCGGGGCCTTGACGTCGGTCGGCTCCACGATCTCGGAATTGCGTCTCTCTCGCGACGGCGTGCGAGCCGCGATGATCATCGACGGCAAGGTCTACCTGGCCGTGGTCGTGCGCACACCCAGCGGGGTCTACGCCCTGACGAGTCCGCGTGCGGTGGCGTCCGGCTTGGGCAGTACCGCGCTCTCACTCGACTGGAGCAACAGCGACACCATCGTGATCGCGCGCAGTGGAGCCGACATACCGGTCGTCCAGGTCGCCATAGACGGTTCGCGAATGGACGCGCTGCCGAGTGGAAACCTGACCGCTCCCGTCACCTCCGTGGATGCGTCGCCGACCACCGAGTACGTCGCCGACGCGCGTGCGGTGTTCCAACTGAACAACAACGACCCCGCCGGGGATCGACGCTGGCGTGAAGTGACTGTGCTGACCGGACAGAAGGCGATTCCGGTTCTACCTGGCTGACGTCTCTGTGCTCTGGTGCATGTCGGTGCTCTGATGCATGTCGGTGCTCTGATTCATGATTCGGCCATGGGGGACAAGAAATTCGGTGCCGGATTGCTCGATCTGCTGTTGCCACGCGAGTGTGGTGGGTGTGGCCGCACGGGGACACTGTGGTGCGGTGAGTGCGCGGAACTGCTGCGTGACCATCCGGTTCAATTGAGTCCGCGCGTAGACCCGGGCGTGCCGGTCTGGGCACTCGGCCGCTACGACGGCCCCAGGCGGCGCAGTGTGATCGAGATGAAGGAACGGGGTCGTCGAGACCTCGCGACGCCTCTGGGGATCGCTGTGGCCGGCGCATTGGCCACTCTGGAACGGTGGGGCGAGGTCGGCGGCGGGGGTCGTACGCCGATCATGCTGGTGCCTGCTCCCACACGCGCCCGAGCGGCGCGTTCTCGCGGGGGTGATCCGGTTCGCCGGATAGCCGAGAGTGTGCGCGAAAAGCGGGAAGTTGGTTCTGTCGAGGGGTGTCCGGTAGGTGTCTGTCCGATTCTCCGGATGACGCGAGGCGTACGTGACTCGGTCGGACTGTCCGCGGCCGACCGGGTGACCAATGTGAACGGTCATGTGTCTCTCGACACCACTGCAGTCTCTTCGATTGTCGGGGACGGCGACATCGTCCTGCTCGACGACGTCCTGACCACGGGAGCGACTGCGGCAGAGTCGGTTCGGGCTCTCGCGCTCAGTGGGATTCGGACAACTCTCGTGCTTGTTCTTGCAGGGGCTTAGATGAATTTCGTTGGAACAGTGGCACTCGCGCGCGTTACGTACTAGCGTCGGCGGCACACCCGAAAATACTGGTAGGAGGTGGTACTTCGATACTGGTGCCGGGCGGATCCCCTCTCGGTACTTGCAGAATTTGCCGCCGCCCACCGTGGGGCGGGGCCGTAATTGGGAGGTACGAGTGACGACCCCTTCGCAAGCCTCGTTTTTCATCGAGGACGCCACCATCGAGCGTTCCGAGAATGCCGCAGCTCCGAGATCCGACGTCGTAGTCAAGGGACGAAATGTCGAGATCCCCGATCACTTCCGAATCTACGTTTCGGAAAAGCTGGCGCGACTCGAACACTTCGACCCCTCCATATTCCACTTCGACGTGGAACTTCAACATGAACGCAACCGACGACAGGCCAAGAGTTGCCAGCGCGTCGAGATCACCGCTCGAGGTAAAGGCCCGGTGGCCCGAGCCGAAGCGTCCGCAGACAGCTTCTACGCCGCCTTCGAATCGGTGATCGACAAGCTCGAAAGCCGCCTCCGTCGAACCAAGGACCGCAAGAAGGTCCATTACGGCGACAAGCGACCGGTGTCCGTCGCGGAGGCAACCGCCTCCCTCGTCGACGCAGACTCGCTCGGAGTCACACCGGACATTTCGCTGAACGGCCAAGAGCCGGACGAGTACGACGGCCCGGGACGCGTGGTCCGCACGAAGGATCACCCGGCCGAGCCGATGACCATCGACGACGCTCTGTACGAGATGGAACTGGTCGGACACGACTTCTTTCTCTTCCATGACAAGGAGTCGGACAAGCCGTCCGTCGTCTACCGTCGTCACGCTTTCGACTACGGATTGATCCGCCTGACATGACCCAATCGGTGGTGGGTTTGCTCGCTCGCCGCCGGTAGCGCCTACCATGGAATCCGGCCGGAGTTTTCGGACCCCGGCCGGATTTTCAGTGTGTGACCCCTGTCGCCGAAGATTGAGGACGAAGAAGACTGTGCCGTCGCTGTCGCTATCGAAGCTGCTCCGTGTTGGTGAAGGTCGCATGGTCAAGCGGCTCAAGCACATCGCCGAGCATGTGGAATCTCTGTCGCCCGATGTCGAAGGCCTGACAGACGAGCAACTCAAAGCCAAGACCACCGAGTTCCGTGAGCGCTACGCCGCCGGGGAAACCCTCGACGAGTTGCTGCCCGAGGCATTCTCCGTGGCCCGCGAGGCGTCGTGGCGCGTGATCGACCAGAAGCACTTCCACGTGCAGATCATGGGCGGCGCGGCCTTGCACTTCGGCAACGTCGCCGAGATGAAGACCGGTGAGGGCAAGACCCTGACCTGTGTTCTTCCGGCATACCTCAACGCGATCGCCGGCGACGGCGTCCACGTGGTCACGGTCAACGACTACCTCGCCAAGCGTGACTCCGAGTGGATGGGTCGCGTTCACCGCGCCCTCGGTCTCGAGACCAGTGTGATTCTCTCGGGTATGACGCCGGCCGAGCGCCGCGTCGCCTACGCAGCCGACATCACGTACGGCACCAACAACGAGTTCGGCTTCGACTACCTGCGCGACAACATGACGCATTCGCTGGACGACCTGGTCCAGCGTGGCCACGCGTTTGCCATCGTCGACGAGGTCGACTCGATCCTCATCGACGAAGCCCGAACCCCGCTCATCATCTCGGGCCCCGCCGACGGCTCCAGCAAGTGGTACAGCGAGTTCGCTCGCATCGCGCCGCTGCTGAAGAAGGACGTCCACTACGAGGTCGACATCCGCAAGCGCACCATCGGTGTGCACGAGGCGGGCGTCGAACTGGTCGAGGACCAGCTCGGTATCGACAACCTGTACGAAGCCGCGAATTCTCCGCTGGTGAGCTACTTGAACAATGCGATCAAGGCCAAAGAGCTCTACACCAAGGACAAGGACTACATCGTCCGCGACGGTGAGGTCATCATCGTCGACGAGTTCACCGGCCGCGTGCTGGTCGGCCGTCGCTACAACGAGGGCATGCACCAGGCGATCGAGGCCAAGGAGAAGGTGGAGATCAAGGCGGAGAATCAGACTCTCGCCACCATCACGCTGCAGAACTACTTCCGTTTGTACGACAAGTTGTCGGGCATGACGGGTACCGCCGAGACGGAAGCTGCCGAGCTTCACCAGACTTACACCCTCGGTGTGATCCCGATCCCGACCAACCGTCCGATGGTCCGAGTCGACAACGGCGACCTCATCTACAAGACCGAGGAAGCCAAGTTCGACGCGGTGGTCGACGATGTCGTCGAGCGCCACGAGAACGGCCAGCCCGTCCTGATCGGTACCACCAGCGTCGAGCGCTCGGAGTACCTGTCCAAGCAGTTCACCAAGCGCGGCGTTGCACACAACGTCCTCAACGCGAAGTTCCACGAGAAGGAAGCGACCATCATCGCCGAGGCCGGTCGCTCCGGTGCGGTCACCGTCGCGACCAACATGGCCGGCCGCGGTACCGACGTCGTTCTCGGTGGTAACCCGGACATCATCGCGGACATCGCGCTGCGCAAGAAGGGCCTCGATCCGGTCACGACGCCGGACGAGTACGAAGCAGCCTGGGACGCAGTCCTGGACGAGGTCAAGGCTGAGGTCAAGGCAGACGCGGAGAAGGTCCGCGACGCCGGCGGCCTGTACGTTCTGGGTACCGAGCGTCACGAATCGCGTCGTATCGACAACCAGTTGCGCGGTCGTTCCGGACGTCAGGGTGATCCCGGCGAATCGCGGTTCTACCTTTCGCTCGGTGACGAGCTCATGCGTCGCTTCAACGGTTCGGCCCTCGAGTCGATCATGACGCGCCTCAACCTTCCCGACGACGTCCCGATCGAAGCCAAGATGGTCTCGAAGGCCATCAAGAGCGCTCAGACTCAGGTCGAGCAGCAGAACTTCGAAATTCGCAAGAATGTCCTCAAGTACGACGAGGTCA
This sequence comes from Rhodococcus sp. UFZ-B548, assembly GCF_903819475.1. Lineage (NCBI taxonomy): Bacteria > Bacillati > Actinomycetota > Actinomycetes > Mycobacteriales > Nocardiaceae > Rhodococcus > Rhodococcus sp. UFZ-B548. The sequence goes on along the minus strand of NZ_CAIJDS010000002.1, from coordinate 355,557 downwards.
TGAACCAGCAGCGAACGGTCATCTACAAGGAGCGCCGCCAGATCCTCGAGGGTGAGGACATGGAGGGCCAGGTCGAGCAGATGATCACTGACGTGGTCACCGCCTACGTCGACGGTGCCACCGCCGAGGGATACGTCGAGGACTGGGATCTCGAGCAGCTGTGGACCGCGCTCAAGACGCTCTACCCGGTCGGCATCGATCACAAGACGTTGGCAGGGGAGGACGGCGCAGGCATCAACAGTGACCTGAGCCGTGACGACCTGCGAACCGCTTTGCTCGAAGACGCCCACGCGGCGTACAAGAAGCGCGAAGCCGAGATCGATGCGATCGCCGGCGAAAACGGTATGCGTGAACTCGAGCGTCGTGTCTTCCTCTCGGTCCTGGACCGCAAGTGGCGAGAGCATCTCTACGAGATGGATTACCTCAAGGAGGGAATCGGTCTGCGTGCGATGGCCCAGCGCGATCCGCTGGTCGAGTACCAGCGCGAGGGTTACGACATGTTCATCGGCATGCTCGACGGATTGAAGGAAGAGTCCGTCGGATTCCTCTTCAACTTGCAGGTCGAGGCAGCTCCGGCGCAGCCCGCGAGCGGAATCTCCGTCACGGCCGGCTCGGCCGCTGCGGCGTCCGCCACGGCGCCCAAGCCGCTCCCGACGCAGGAAGCCGCAGCCAGGACAACCGGAACTGCTGCCCCGACGGCGTTGCGCGCCAAGGGACTTGACGACGAAGGTCCGTCGCGATTGACGTACACCGGCCCGGACGAGGACGGCAAGGCGAAGGCAACGCGTGACTCGGCCGCCGACTCCGGTGACGGGGCCGCCTCGCGCCGCGAACGTCGTGAAGCAGCACGGACGCAGTCGAAGAGCAATCGAGCTCCGAAGTCCAAGCGCAAGCGCTGAGGTTCAGTACAGCTGAGCTACCAGCGCAGTTAGTGCTCAGCAGGCTGGACGGTCACACCACGTGTAGTGCGGTGACCGTCCAGCCTGTTCCGTCTGTATGGTCGATCCGACCCGCGACGGCAAATGTCTGCGTGCCTCGTGTGTACGTCGCACAGACTTCGGCGGTACTCTTCGACACTGCTTGAACGTGGGTGCGGTGAACGGCCGCGCCGCCCAGCTTCCGGGCCGAGAATTCCGAAGTATAAAGTCGCGCAACAACTTCCAGGACGGACGGCGTCAATACGCCCTTGAGTTGCCGCGGATTTCGTCGCCGGTCGACGGTTTCGAGAACCAGGCGAAGCGATCGGTTCCAGAAGATGTCGGCACCCGCCAACTGCGGTTCCAGCACGTGAGTGAAACCGGCACTGGGCGACGTCCCGTTGTGTGGCGACTTTCGTGGGCGACGCAGCATTCGGTCTGTTCGGCACTGCGCTCGGTCGGGTCGGCACTGCGGCCGCGTAAGCGCGACGGTATGCGCGTGAGGCTCGAATTGTGGTGCCGGCTCGAGAATGATTGTGCAGTCCTGCTCCATGACATCCCCCCGGATGATCGTGCGTCCGAGGTGGTCGTCTCGGACTTCGCTCCCCCGAGCGATGGTGAGAAGCATGACACGAAACGCTCGAGATGTCGCCGTGATCACCATCGCGACTTAGGGTGATGGCGTGCGGGGACTTCTGTTGGATGTCGGTGGCGTGCTGTTCGGTCCGGGATCGGATCTCGACGGCTTGAGCGCGGTCGTGCGCGCGGTGAAGGCCCGCGGAATCGTGACGGGAATCGTCAGCAACGATCCCGGCGGTGCCAATGCTCAGTGGTTGCGGGATCTCGGAGACGGGGTCTTGGTCGACGACGTGATCTTGTCCGGTGATGTCGAGATGGCGAAGCCCGACGCCGAGATCTATCTGTTGGCGGCGAGTCGTTTGGGCGTCGAGCCGGAGGACTTCGTTTTCGTGGATGATCTCGAAATCAACGTCCGGGCGGCGGTGGCAGTCGGGATGGTCGGGGTCCACCACGTCGGTTCGGAATCGACCATCGAGGAGTTGTCGATTCTGTTCGATCTCGGCGACGGAGGGGACACGAAGCCATGGTGAACAGGCTGACGACTCAGGATGCTGCTTTCTACTTCCTCGAAGCCGGGACGACGCCGATGCATGTCGGCTCGTTGGGGATCTTCAGGCAACTGCGAAACGGGATCGATCACGAGGAATTGCTTCGTCTGGTCGAAGAGCGGCTCGGATCGGTTCCGCGTTACCGCCAGCGAGTGCGTGAGGTGGCGTTCGGCCTGGCCCGCCCCGTCTGGGTGGACGACTCGGATTTCGACATCACCTATCACGTACGCCGATCGGCTCTGCCCAAACCAGGTTCCGACGAACAGCTGATGGATCTGATCGCGCGGCTGACGTCGAGACCACTCGACAGCACGAGGCCGTTGTGGGAGATGTACCTGGTCGAGGGGCTGACCAGAAACAGATTTGCCATCTTCACGAAGTCTCATTCGTCGTTGGTGGACGGCGAGGCGGCTCCAGAGATCAGTCAGGTGATCTTCGATCCGGAGAAGAATCGAGCGCCAGGCCCCGAAGAATTGTGGATGCCCGCCAGGCCGCCGAGCGATACCAGCTTGTTGGTCAGTGCAATGGCAGATCTCGTGACGAGCCCGGGGGAGGGGATCGCACGGGCGCGTGCAGCGTTCAACGACGTGACCACATCCGTCACCGAGGCTGTGAGTGCACTCGGGAAACTCGCAGAAGTGGTTCGAACGGCGACCCAGGTGGCCCCGTCGAGCCCGCTCAACGCCACCATCTCGCGCAATCGACGCCTTGCGGTGGCCAAGACGTCTCTCGAGGACTATCGACGTATTCGCGCGCGGTACGGGTGCGAGATCAATGACGTGATTCTCACCGTCATCGCAGGTGCGATGCGGAACTGGCTGCTCTCGCGTGGTGAGCCGGTGACCGAGGCGACCATCGTGCGGGCGATGGTGCCCATGTCGGTGTACACGGACGGCCCCGAGAGTCCCGACGTCGACGATCCGCAGGCGCCGGGGCATGTTTCCTCGTTCCTCATCGACCTGCCTGTCGGTGAACCCAACGCGGTTGTTCGGCTCTCTCACGTGGCGCATGCGACGGAGGCATTCGCGCGTCAGGGTCGGCGGGTCACCGCGCAGACGATGGTGCGAATGTCTGGGTTTGCGCCGGCGACGCTGCATGCGATGAGCTCCCGTGCGGCCAGTAGTCTGTCGCAGCGAATGTTCAACTTGATGATCACCAATGCGCCAGGGCCACAGTTCCCGCTCTACCTCGGTGGGGCTCGGATGCTGGAGATGTATCCGGTGTCGCCACTGCTCAAGAATCAGACACTCAGCATCGCCCTGACGTCGTACGACGGAAATGTCTACTACGGTTTGAATGCCGACCGTGACGCGATGTCGGACGTCGACGTCGTTCGTTCGCTGATCTTCGAGTCACTCGAGGAATTGACGGATGCGAGTCGGTGACGAACGAGCATGAAGGTGGTCTCATGAGGGTGTACGTACCGGCGACGGTCGAGATTTTGCAGAAGTTGGTCGCAGATCAGGAGTTCGACCCGATGAGCCGGACGGCTTTTGCGGTCACCCCGACTCTGCGTGAGTCGTACGCGGCGGGCGATGACGACGAGTTGGCCGAGGTCGCCATGGGTGAGGCTGCGCGTGCGTCGCTGCGGCTTATCGCCGGAACCGAGGGTGACGTCACCTTCCGGCGTGCTGTCGTTGCCGCCGACGTCGACGATGCCGATGTGAAGTTGCGGCCCGATCTCGACGATTCTGTAGTTCGATTGGCGGGTCCTCTGACGATGGCTCAGGTTGCATCTGTGCATGTCGACCTCGAACAGGCAGAATCGGACATCGAGCGCGCTGCTGGCATAGTCGACGCGGCGGATCTCGGCGATGCTGATGCCGAGTTCACGCTCGGCGACGCGGAGGACCACGAGTTGGCGTGGTACGCCGCGCAGGAGTTGCCGTTCTTGCTCGACCTGCTGTGAATGTGCTTACCGTGAAGTAACCTACGGTACCGTAACCTGATAACCTACGGTACCGTAGGCAGTGGGTTCGGAAGGTGAGAGGTGGAGGTCTGATGGGTCTGAAGGACTGGATCGAGGCACCGGCAGCGTCGGTAGTTCCGGCAGCGCGGTCGAAGCTCAATCTGCTTCGTGGTGCGGCGGCTCGGCTGACCACACCATTGCTTCCCGACGACTATCTGCACCTCGCAAATCCGTTGTGGTCCGCCCGCGAGCTGCGTGGTCAGATCGTCGAAGTCCGGCCTGAGACCACGGATTCGGCGACCATCGTCATCAAGCCGGGGTGGGGATTCGACTTCAACTACCAGCCGGGGCAGTACATCGGCATCGGTCTGCATATCGACGGACGCTGGCATTGGCGGTCGTACTCACTTACTTCGCCTCCCAACTGGGAGAACAAGCGCATTTCCATCGCGGTCAAGGCCATGCCAGAGGGCTTTCTCTCGAGCCACCTCGTCAGCGGGGCCGTGCCGTCGGGAACCATCGTTCGACTGGCCACGCCTTCGGGCAACTTCGCGTTGCCGGATCCGCCGCCGGAGAAGATCCTGTTCATCACCGCCGGCAGTGGCATCACTCCGGTCATGGGCATGTTGCGGACGATGAACCGGCGCGGTCAATTGCCCGACGTCATGCACATCCACTCGGCTCCGACGGAATCCGACGTGATGTTCGCCGACGAACTCACGGCACTGCACGCCGAGCACGAGGACTTCGTGAGTCACGTTCAGCTCACGCGCCGCGACGGAAAATTCAAACTCAGTTCCCTCGACACGGTCTGCCCCGACTGGCGTGAGCGCCACACCTGGGCGTGCGGACCCCTTCCGTTGCTCGACGAGCTCGAAGACGTCTGGAAGGCGGAAGGCATCGAGGATCGACTCCACATGGAGCGATTCGCGGTTTCGCGCATCGACGCCTCGGCGGACGGCGGCACGGTCACGTTCGAGAAGTCGGGTAAGACGATCACCGTCGACGGCGCGACGACGCTTCTGGAAGCCGGCGAGCAGTCCGGCGCCTTGATGCCCTTCGGTTGCCGCATGGGCATCTGCCAGACGTGTGTCGTGCCTCTCGTCGCCGGCCACGCAATCGACCTACGCTCGGGAAAACAGCACGCGGAGGGCGAGCGCATTCAGACGTGCATCTCCGCTGCCGCCGGCGACTGTACGCTGGACGCATAGCTTCTAGGCACACGGAGGACCACGGTGGCCATCACCGATATCAAAGAGTTTTCGCACCTCACCGAGGCCGATGTCGAAGCTCTCGGACGTGAACTCGATCAGATTCGACTCGACATCGAAGACTCTCGTGGAATCCGGGACGCCCGCTACATTCGTCGCGTCATTCGCGTCCAGCGGGCGTTGGAGCTCGGTGGGCGTATCGCGCTGTTCGGCAGTCGGTACCGACCGGCATGGCTGGTCGGCACGACCCTGCTGAGCCTGTCGAAGATCATCGAGAACATGGAGCTCGGGCATAACGTCATGCACGGGCAATGGGACTGGATGAACGATCCCGAGATTCACTCCGTCTCGTGGGAGTGGGATCAGACCGGTCCTTCCGAGCACTGGAAGCGTGCGCACAACTACCAGCACCACACGTACACCAACGTCGTCGGGATGGACGAGGACCTCGGTTTCGGGATCCTGCGTATGACGCGGGACGAGCCGTGGAAGCCGATCAACCTCTTCCAGCCGATCGCCAACGTGATCTTGGCGGCCACGTTCGAGTGGGGCATCGCGCTGCACGACCTCACGGCGGCAGCCGAGTTGGAGGGCGCGGAAAAGGGGCAACTGAACTCGCAGGCGAACAAAGACTTCGCGCGCAAGATCTTTCGTCAGGTGGGCAAGGACTTCATCTTGTTCCCCGCGCTGACGGGGCCGGCGTGGAAGTCGACCATGACGGCCAATGCCACCGCGAATCTCGTGCGCAACCTGTGGGCGTACGTCGTCATCTTCTGTGGTCACTTCCCGGACGGCGCCGAGAAGTTCACCGTTGCCGAATTCGAGCAGGAGACTCGTCACGAGTGGTACCTGCGCCAGATGCTCGGTAGCGCGAACTTCAATTCGGGCAAGCTCATGGGACTCATGAGCGGCAACTTGAGCTACCAGATCGAGCACCACGTCTTCCCTGATCTGCCGAGCAACCGCTACCCCGAAATTGCCGTGAAGATGCGTGCATTGTGCGAGAAGTTCGATCTCCCGTACACCACCGGTTCGCTCTTCAAGCAGTATCTCCTGGCGCTGCGCACGATCCACAAGCTGGCCTTGCCGGACAAGTGGCTGACTGCGACCTCGGACAATGCTCCGGAAACGTCCTCGGAACTACGGTTCCGTGACTCAGGGTTCCGGGACGCAGCCATGGCGATGGTCGAGGACCTGCGTACCGATCCGGTCACCGGCAAGCGCCTCGGATTGTTGACCGCACTCAAGTCGCAGGCGCGTTCTCGCATGCCGAAGCGCCGGAAGTGATATAGGTTACATCGGGAAAAACCTAACCTACGGTGTCGTAAGTTACGCTACAGTAGGTGCAGTTGATCTGAACGATTCGAAGTCATGATCGTTCTGCACTTACTACTTTGCGCCTAACTCACTGCTAGGAGGCTTTCCATGGCGATTGCAGATGTCAAGGAATATGCACATCTCACGGACGCCGACATCGAGGCGCTCGGCCGCGAACTCGACGCGATTCGTCGCGACGTCGAGGAGTCGCGTGGCGAGAAGGACGCGCGCTACGTGCGCAACGTCATCCGCCTGCAGCGTTCACTCGAAATTGGCGGCCGCGCAGTGCTTTTCGCCAGCCGTCGTCGTCCGGCGTGGCTCGCCGGAGTTGGCCTGCTGACGCTCTCGAAGATCATCGAGAACATGGAACTCGGGCACAACGTGATGCACGGGCAGTGGGACTGGATGAACGACCCGGAGATCCACTCCACCTCGTGGGAGTGGGACGTCACCGGCCCGTCTGCGCACTGGAAGCAGACCCACAACTACCTGCATCACAAGTACACCAACGTCCTCGGAATGGACGACGACGTCGGATACGGACTCCTGCGCGTCACCCGCGATCAGCGATGGAAGCCCTTCAACGCCGGCAATCTGGTCTACAACACGCTGCTCGCGCTGTTCTTCGAGTACGGCATCGCCGCACAGCACCTCGAGCTCGGCAAGGTGGCCAAGGGCCGCGCCGACAAGGAAGAGACCCAGCGCAAGCTCCGCGAGGTCGGCGAGAAGATCGGCAAGCAGGTCCTGCGCGACTACGTCATCTACCCGGCCATCACCGGCCCGGCGTGGAAGAGCACGTTGTCGGCCAACTTCACCGCCAACACCCTGCGGAACGTGTGGACCAACGCGGTCATCTTCTGCGGTCACTTCCCGGACGGTGCCGAGAAGTTCACCAAGGAAGACATCGACAAGGAAACGCAGGCTCAGTGGTACCTGCGTCAGATGCTCGGTAGCGCCAACATCGAGGGCAGCGCGCTCATGGACTTCATGACGGGCAACCTGAGCTACCAGATCGAGCATCACTTGTTCCCCGATCTGCCCAGCAACCGCTACAAGGACATCGCGGTCACGGTGCGTCAGCTCGCGGACAAGTACGACCTGCCGTACACGACGGGCCCACTTGCCGTGCAGTACGCCAAGTCCTGGCGCACCATCGCCAAGCTGTCGCTGCCCAACAAGTACCTCAAGGACACCGTCGACAATGCGCCCGAGACGGCGTCGGAGCGGATGTTCGACGGCGAACTGACGTCGACTGTCGATCCCGTGACCGGGCGTCGTAACGGTCTCAAGAGCGCCATCGCACGTAAGCGCAAGAGTGGAAAGCTGCGCAGCCTCCTCGGCCTGCGCTGATTTCCCGCCTGCGCTGACCAGACGCAACAAGCGGCCCGACACCATTCGACATGGTGCCGGGCCGCTTTGCTGTTCTCGCTAAGGGGTGTCGCTCAGTACTGATCGTTGGACTTGATCGCTTCCAGCAGTTGTCGCACAGCGACGACGCGTCGAGCGGATTTGCCCTCCAGCAGGTCGAGCTTGCATTCGGGGTCTGCCGGCGGCCCGAGGTGCGTGCATCCGCGCGGGCAATCCTCGATCGCCGCAGCGAGATCCGAGAATGCAGCCACCACGTTCTCGGGCGAGATGTGCGCCAGACCGAACGAACGGATGCCAGGGGTGTCGATCACCCAGCCGCCACCGGCGAGGGGGAGTGCCACCGATTGCGTCGATGTGTGCCGGCCCTTGCCGACGCCGGATACGATGCCGACCGCTCGATTGGCATCGGGGACAAGGCGATTGACCAATGTCGATTTTCCGACGCCGGAATGTCCGATCAGGGCGGTCAACTTGTGCTCGAGGATCTGCGTCAGTTCGTCCAGGGGATCGTCGCGACCGGCGACGACCACTTGGATGTCGAGGTCGGCGAATGTGCTCGCGAATTCCTCGGGTGGTTCGAGGTCGCTCTTGGTCAGGCAGACGATCGGTGTCAGGCCACCCACGTAGGCGGCGACCAGTGCGCGCTCGACAAAACCGGTGCGCGGTGGGGGATCGGCGAGTGCTACGACGATGAGCAACTGCTCCGCGTTCGCGACGACGATGCGTTCGAAGGGATCAGTGTCGTCGGCCGTCCGTCGCAGAACCGTAGAACGCTCGGAGACCCGGACAATGCGGGCGAGGGTATCGGTTTTGCCGGACAGATCGCCGACGATGTCCACCTGATCGCCGACGACGATGGGGGTGCGGCCAAGTTCGCGGGCGCGCATCGTGACGATCAGCCGGTCGGGATCGCCGCCGAGGACGCAACCCCAACGGCCACGATCCTTCGACACCACCATCCCCGATTCGGCCGAGAGATGTTCGGGCCGAGTCTTCGTACGGGGGCGGGATCCGCGGCCGGGACGTACCCGGACGTCGGACTCGTCGTACTGCCGCGGACTCAGAAGCTTGCCTTCGGTGTCGCCGGCGAGCTCTCGAGCATGTCGATCCACATGTTCTCGAAGCCGGGCAGTGTCTTGGCTGTGGTTCCGACGTCGTCGACGTCGACGCCGTCGACGACCAGGCCGATGATGGCGCCGGCTGTTGCCATGCGGTGGTCGGCATACGAAAGCCATTGTCCGCCGTGGAGTTCCGCGGGAACGATCGTCAGGCCGTCGTCGGTTTCGGTGACGGAGCCGCCGAGCTTGTTGATCTCGTCGGCGAGGGCGGCCAGACGGTCGGTCTCGTGCCCGCGCAGGTGTGCAATACCTCGTAGATGCGAGGTGCCCTCGGCGAGAGCAGCCAGGGCCGCGACGGTGGGGGTCAGCTCTCCCACGTCGTGGAGGTCGATGTCGATGCCGCGCAGTTTCTCCGGGCCGCGAACGGTTAGCACGCCGTCGGCAAGAGTGACGTCGGCGCCCATCGAGGCGAGGATCCCGCGGATCGCGTTGCCGGGCTGCGTCGTCGACGACGGCCACATCGGGACGCTGACGGTTCCGCCGGTAACAGCGGCTGCGGCCAGGAACGGTGTGGCGTTGGAGAGATCGGGTTCGATCGCCCAGTCCACGGCGCGCACCGGCCCCGGTGCCACCCGCCACGTGTCTGCGTCTCCGCCCGTGGCTGGTGTCGTCACGGAGACTCCGGCTTGGCGGAGCATCTCGACGGTCATGTCGATGTGTGGCATGGACGGGACGGGCTTGCCGTCGTGGTGAACGGTGACACCCTCTTCGAAGGCAGCAGCCGAGAGCAGGAGACCGGAGACGAACTGCGACGAGCCGGATGCGTCGATGGTGACCGTTCCTCCGCGTAGGGATCCGGTTCCGGTGACGGTGAACGGGAGTGCGTCACCCTCGATCCGAGCGCCGAGACCGCGCAGTGCCTCCAAGATGGTGCCGAGGGGGCGTGTGCGTGCTTGCTCGTCGCCGTCGAAGCGGACGATGCCGTCGGCCATCGCGGCGAGTGGCGGCAGGAAGCGCATCACGGTGCCGGCCAGGCCGCAGTCGACCTCGCCGCCGCGCAGGGGCCCAGGGGTGATGCGAAGCGTGGTCGGATCGCCGGCTTCCTCGACGCCGATGCCGAGGTCACGCAGAGCTGCGATCATCAGGTCGGCGTCACGGCTGCGAAGTGCACCGGTGATCGTGGACGGGCCATCCGCAAGTGCGGCAAGAATCAGAGCTCGATTGGTGATGGACTTGGATCCGGGCAGCGTCACCACTGCATCGACGGGTGCTTGGGCCCTCGGGGCGCTCCACAGACTCAGACTCACATGGTCCATCTTCTCTCATCGGTGGGGGAATGGTCGAAACCGTGCCACCCTGGGTGTCATGTGCGGAAGGTATGCGACCACAGCGGACCCGGCCACCCTGGCGGTGGAACTCGATGCGCTCGACGAGACGGACCACTCGGCGCCCGTCGAAGCCGATTACAACGTGGCCCCCACGACCGAGGTGTTGACCGTCGTCGAACGCCACGATCGGGAGAACCCCGACAGCGATCCGACCAAGAGGATTCGGCGGATGCGGTGGGGATTGGTGCCGTCGTGGACCAAGGAACTGGGCAAAGGCCCGGTCCTGTTCAACGCCCGCGCCGACTCGCTGGCGGAGAAGCCGGCGTTTCGGACCGCCTTCAAGTTCAAGCGTTGCCTGGTCCCCATGGACGGGTGGTACGAGTGGCAGACCGAGGCCACCGGCGGGAAAAAGGCAGCGAAGATTCCTTACTACATGCACCCCGACGACGGATCACGGCTGTTCATGGCGGGCGTGTGGTCTGCCTGGCGGGACCCGAGGGTCGAGAACGCGAGCCCCGTCCTGAGCTGCTCGATCGTCACAGTCGACTCTCTCGGTCACCTCGAGCAGGTTCACGACCGCATGCCCCTCGCCCTGCCTCGTGACCGCTGGGAGGCGTGGCTCGATCCCGACAACACCGTCGATTCGGCTCTGCTCGAACCGGTGCCGGACCTCTTCGAGCGGATCGACGTCGATCGAGTCCGGCCGCTGGTCAACAGTGTCAAGAACAACGGGCACGAGTTGATCGAGCCGGACGTCGACCGTGCCGGCGAGCAGATCAGCCTGCTCTAGTGGTCAGCCGAGAGCCCAGGTAACGGTCACCTCGAACGAGACCTGCTGGGTTCCCGGGGCGAGAACCATGTCGGACATCGAGGCGTCGGGAGCGCGCATGGTCTGACCGCCGCTCGTGTCGTGTGCCTCGGTGATGGTCACGACGTTCTCGAGCGACGTACCGGACAGATCCGCGTACTGCTCGGCACGGTTCTTCGCGTCCTCGAAGGCCCGGGTGCGAGCGTCGGCCAGAAGCTGAGAGTCGTCGTCGATGGCGAAGGCGACGTTACCGAGCCGTGCCGCGTTTCCACCCGCCGCGATGCCGGCGTCCAGGACAGAAGAGGCCTTGTCGAGATCGCGCACGACGATTCGTACCGAGTTGGTTGCCCGGTAGCCGGTCACGTTGCCGCCGACGAACGGTCCGCCGCTGGCGTCGTACTGCGGCTGGACGGACAGATCGCTTGTCTGCACGTCCTCGGGGGCCACACCGGCGGCGACTATCGCGTCGATCATCTGACGGGCCTTGTCATTCGCCTCCGAGACCGCTCCCGATACATCCGGGGCAACCACCTCGATGCCGATGTCGGCATTGAGGATGTCCGGCGCCCCGCGGACCTGCCCTGATCCGGCTACCGTGACTTCCTTGGCGGCATTGTCCGAACTCCCGCAGGCCGTCAGCGAGACGGTGAGAGCTGCCGCTGCAGCGGTCAGTGCAAGAGTTTTCAGGTGTGGTCGCATGGTGAGACCGTAGCGACCGGATACTCAGCCCGCCGTGATTTGCGCCGTGACCGCGCCACTCAACTGCGCGAGGTCCGTCGGAGCCAGCTCGATCTCGAGCCCGCGCCGTCCGGCGCTGCAGAGAATGCGGTCCCAGTCGAGCGCCGACGCATCGATCACGGTCGGCAGTTTCTTGCGTTGGCCGAGCGGTGAGATACCGCCGAAGACGTAGCCGCTCGAGCGCTCGGCTTCGGCGCGATCGGCCATGACGGCTTTGCTTGCACCGAGGGCAGCGGCTGCGGCTTTGAGCGAGAGCTTGTTCGGGACCGGCAGGACCGCGACGGCGAGCTTGCCGGTGTCGAGTTTGACGACCAAGGTCTTGAAGATCTGTGCGGCCTCGACTCCTACCAACTCGGCCAGTGCAGTGACCGCCTCGTCGCCGAACGATTCGGCGCGAGGATCGTGGTCGTAGCTGTGAACGCGGTGCGGTGTCTTCGACTTGTCGAGAAGTACGGTCGCAGGGGTCGCTGTTCCGGCCATGAGGAACACCCTATGTGGATCGCCGACAGGTACATCCGACCAGGCCGGGAACAGAGTCGCAGACTCCCGTGTTGGTACCAGTTGATGAAACTTGTCCCGAGAAGCGAAGGAGCGACCGTGCTGGCTGTGTGTGAGCCACCACCGGCCCGTGGGTCGGATCTTCAGTTGGCGGTAACCTTGATCCCTACGGCTAGTGAAGGGATCAGAGTGCTGGAACACGACCGGCCCAAGGACGAACCGTCAGGGGTAACTGAACCTATCGACGGCGCTGTGTCCGAAACGCCCGAAACTGCGGATGAGTTGATTGCCCGGTTCGAGCGCGACGCGCTCCCGCTGCTCGACCAGTTGTACGGCGCTGCCCTGCGCATGACGCGGAATCCGGCTGATGCCGAGGATCTCGTGCAGGAGACGTACGTCAAGGCGTACACCGCTTTCCGTTCGTTCCGTGCCGGTACCAACCTGAAAGCCTGGCTGTACCGGATTCTCACGAACACCTACATCAACTCGTACCGCAAGAAGCAGCGCCAACCCGCGCAGTATCCGACGGACGAGATCACCGACTGGCAGTTGGCTGCCACCGCCGAGCACACCTCGACGGGGCTGCGATCGGCCGAGGTGGAGGCGCTCGACGCGTTGCCTGACGATGACATCAAGGCGGCGCTGCAGTCGCTTCCCGAGGAATTCCGTATGGCCGTGTACTACGCCGATGTCGAAGGATTCCCGTACAAGGAGATCGCGGAGATCATGGGCACACCCATCGGAACGGTGATGTCGCGACTGCACCGTGGTCGCAAGCAATTGCGTGGTCTTTTGGCCGATGTCGCAAAAGACCGGGGATTCAATCGGGACGGCGCGGTCGACACAGCCACAGTCGCAGCCACCGAGACGGAAGGTGTCACACGATGAGTGAGCAGGACGAATTCGAAAGGCTCGACTGCTCGGCAGTCATCGCCGACGTCTGGTTGATGCTCGACGGTGAATGCGACGATTCAAGTCGTGCTCGCCTGCAGCGTCATATCGACGATTGTGGATCGTGCCTCGAGGCCTACGGGATCGAGGAGAAGGTCAAGAGCCTGATCAACCGTAAGTGCGGTGGAGATCACGCGCCGGAAAGCCTGCGTCAGCGGCTCACCGTCGAGTTGCGTCGGACCATCGTCATAACGACTACCGAAACCGACAGCTAACCCGTCAGCGAAGATCTGAGCGGCAGCAGTCGGAAGGCAGTAACGCCGAGGGGCGGGGAAGCAATGCTTCCCCGCCCCTCGGACGTTTTGTTGCGCTACATGTCAGGCGTTTGGACGCTTGCCATGGTTAGCGGCGTTGCCCTTACGGCTGCGCTTCTTACGACCACGCTTACCCATGATTGGTCTCCCTTCTGTTTCTTTCGCGTCATTGTTTCACGCCGATGCCGGTGTGGTTCCATTGGCAGGTCGATCGAGTGATCCGTCGACGTATTTTCGTGGTCAGAGTGCAGTTCCGACAGAAGTGAGGTTCACGATGGCAGAAGACGTGCGCGCCGAGATGGTTTCGACGGTCTACCAGGTCGTCGTGAGCGAGGGAGACGTCGTTGCGGACGGCGACACCCTGGTCATCCTCGAATCCATGAAGATGGAGATTCCCGTCCTGGCCGAGGTTCCGGGAACGGTGACGACGGTGGGCGTCAAGGTCGGCGACGTGATTCAGCAAGGCGATCTGATCGCCGTGATCTCCTAAGCCGGACGATGTCCACTCTCAGTGACCTCCTCGCCGAACACACCGATCTTCCCGGTGCGGCGGTCGACCATCTCCAGCGCGTCGTGGGGGAGTGGCAACTGCTCGCCGACCTCTCCTTTGCCGACGTTCTCCTGTGGGTGGGCACCGAATCGGAGAAGAACCGATCCGAGGGGACGGTCATCTGCGTCGCGCATTGCCGGCCGACAACGGCATCGACGGCTTTTCCGGAGGACGCGGTCGGAACGGTCGTTTCCGAGTCCGAGCACCCGCAGGTTCTTCGCGCTCTCGTCGAGGGCCGCGTCGTGCGCGGGGAAGACGAGACGTGGCGTGAAGGAATGCCGCCGCGTCGGGAAGCCGTTCCGGTGCGTCTGGACGGGCGAGTCATCGCGGTTCTGAGCCGCGACACCAACCTGTCGCACCAGCGAGCGCAGAGTCCGCTCGAGCTCGCGTATCTCGATTGCGCCGAAGACCTGTGTCAGATGATCAGCGACGGAACCTTCCCGATCCGAGAATCGCGCTCCGACACGAACTCGAGCCCACGTGCGGGCGACGGCTTCATCCGTCTCGATACCGAAGGCACCGTCGTCTATGCCAGCCCGAACGCGCTCTCGGCCTATCACCGGATGGGTCTGAGTTCGGATCTGGTGGGCCAAGACCTCGCGGCGTTGACCCGTTCGTTGGTCACCGACCCGTTCGAGTCTCAGGAAGCTGCGGGATACATCCGAGATACGTTGGCGGACAAGCCCGGTCGCCGTATGGAGATCGAGGCGCGCGGGGCGACCGTTCTGCTGCGAGCCCTGGTTCTCAAGCCGGGCGGCCGGCATGTCGGTGCGGCGGTCGTCGTCCGCGACGTCACCGAGGTCAAGCGTCGTGATCGCGCTCTCCTGAGCAAGGACGCAACCATCCGCGAGATTCACCATCGAGTGAAGAACAACCTGCAAACCGTCGCGGCGCTTCTGCGTCTACAGGCCAGGCGAACCGGCAACGACGAAGCGCGACAGGCGTTGACAGAGTCGGTGAGGCGCGTGACGTCCATCGCCCTCGTTCACGACACCTTGTCGATGTCGGTGGACGAAGAGGTGGATCTCGACGAGGTGATCGACCGGTTGGTTCCCATGCTCTCAGATGTCGCGGGAGTGGGTGTGCCGGTGGCGATTCGGCGTGAGGGCAGTTTCGGAGTGTTCTCCGCCGAGCGCGCCACCCCGCTGGTCATGGTGCTGACGGAGTTGGTGCAGAACGCGATCGAGCACGCTTTCGATCCGGGAGTGACCGGCACGGTCACACTCAGCGCCGAGCGTTCTGCGCGCTGGTTGGACGTGATCATCCACGACAACGGGCGCGGCCTGCCGGAGAACTTCGACCTCGAGAAGTCCGATCGGCTCGGACTCCAGATCGTGCGGACTTTGCTGGGCGCCGAACTCGGTGGCTCGCTCGGACTGCACCCGGGAAGCGGTGGCGGCACCGACGCGGTTCTGCGTGTGCCGCTCGGTAGACGCACTGCGCGTTACTGATTCGAGCAGCGTTAGCGATTCGAGCAGACAAAAAGCCCGACACCATGTGGTGTCGGGCTGTCGTCTTCGACTGTGCGGAGGGGCTGTTCTCCGCCGCGAGTCGAACGTCTCGGTTCTACCTAGACGGAAGTGCGTGCACGGGTACGTGCGTTACGACGCTTGAGTGCGCGACGCTCGTCTTCGCTCATTCCGCCCCAGACGCCTGCATCCTGACCGGACTCGAGAGCCCAGGACAGGCACTCGGCGGTGACGGGGCAGCGGTTGCAGACAACCTTGGCATCAGCGATCTGAGCGAGGGCCGGTCCACTGTTTCCCACCGGGAAGAACAGTTCGGGATCCTCGTCGCGACAGATTGCGTTGTGGCGCCAGTCCATCTTTTTTCGCTCCTTAATTGGGTGTGTATTCACACCATTTGGTACCAATGAGTTTGTGTGTGCGTCATCAATGTTTCCGCACTGTTACTTGTGAATGCTTTCACGAACTCGCGGTATGTCAATAGGTTTGAACGGGTTCGTGGGCCAACTCACTAATTTGTGACACACCTGACGGCCACCTGGGCGTCACCGGCATTTTACCCGATTTCGACTATTCGGCACCAGAGTTTTTGCAGGTCAAACGTGTTGCCTGACTCACGTCGGAATCGGTGCGAACACTTCCAGTGCATCCGGGACCGAGGTGAATTCGACTTTTTCGCGAAGTCCGATGTAGTCGCCGTCCATCTGCAGTCCGATCGGTCGCGACGATTCGATGGTGATTGTCGGGACGTCGTCGGTGCGTAGAAGGACCTTCGATTTCGGTTCTGCGCCGCGTGCGAGGAGCTGTCGCACAACCCGCAGAGACGGTAGGACTTTGGTGCTCGTCATGGCGAAGATGCCGAGTCCACTGTCGAAGGTCGTTCCCGGATTGGTGTGTACGGGACGCTCTTCCAGATATGTCCACGGGCTCGAGTTCGACACGAACGCGTAGTGGACTCCGGAGACGGGATCCTGATCGGGGAGGTGGACTGTCAGGGCGGGCTCGGCTCGCTTGGCACGGAAGAACGCCGCGATTGCGGTTCGGACATACCGGGCGGGTGTGGCGGCGTCACCGTTCTTACGGCTGGCGTCGACGGCCTCGCATACATCGGCGTCGAGGCCCATTCCGGCGTTGAACGTGAACCAACGGTTGTCGCAGTGTGCGAGCCCGATTCGGCGTCTCGTTCGTTCCGAGAGTAGATCGACGAGTTGGTTTGTGGCGTCGATCGGGTCGGCGGCAATACCGAGTGAGCGCGCGAAAACGTTTGCCGAGCCTCCCGGGACGACAGCGATCGTCGGGATCGGACCGACCGGAACCGATTTCATCGACGCCGGATGCGGTGACCCGAGCAGTCCGTTGACCACTTCGTTGACCGTTCCGTCGCCGCCGTGGACGATCACCGAGCCGAAGCCGTCTTCGTGGGCTTCGCGCGCCAGTTCGGCGGCGTGTCCCCGATGTGTGGTGTGCGCCACAGTAAGTCGCACCCGACTCTCGAGGGCGTGTGCCAACAGGTCACGACCGGCAGCAGTGGTGGAGGTGGCATTGGGGTTGACGATCAGCAGTGCGCGCACGGGGCATGAGCCTATCCGGTGTCGTGTTCTAGGCTGGCCTCGTGCCGAATACCGCCAGTCCGAACGCCCTGCCCAAGACAGTCACATGGGCAGGTGCCCTCGTGACGCTGCAAGGGCTGGTTGCCGCCGGGTTCGCGATCGTCGCAGTGATTCGCGGCGCGACCGGTCACGATCAGAGCGTCACCAACGGATACGGATTTGCCGCCTGGGTCGCGATCCTCGGCGGCGCGGTGTTGGCTGCCGGTATCGCTTTGCTGACGGGCCGCCGGTGGGGCCGGGCAATCGCCGTCGTCGCGCAGTTGCTGCTCCTGCCGGTCGCCTGGTCGCTCCTGACCGATTCGCATCAGGTGCCGCTCGGCATCGTTCTGGGTGTCGTCGTTCTCGGCGCTCTGGGCTGCCTGTTCTCGGCTCCGACGTCTCGATGGATGGCAGCGGAGTACGGAGCGTACGCAGACGAGGTGTCGCCGGAAGAGGGACGCCCGGACGAGACCGAAGAGCCGCGGGACAAGTAGGGCGGAACGCCTACCCTGCTTCAGTCCTACTCGGCTTCGGCGGCAAGAGCCCCGAGGTGGGTGCCGGTCAGGCGATACGTGGTCCACTCCGTCTTCGCGTCGGCACCGAGTGACTCGTAGAACTTGATCGAGGGGGTGTTCCAGTTGAGCACCGACCAGGACAGCCGGGTGTAGTCGTTGTCGGTGCACTCCTTGGCGAGCGCGGCCAGAAGAGCCTTTCCGTGGCCTGATCCGCGCTGGCTGGGCTTGACGTACAGGTCTTCGAGGTAGATGCCGTGGGCGCCGTCCCACGTGGAGAAATTGCGGAACCACAGCGCCATGCCGACGACGTCGTCAGCCGAATTCACAGCGACGTGCGCGAAGGCCGTCGCGGCCGGCCCGAACAATGCCTCGCCGATCTGTTCCGCCTTCACGGTGCACTCGTCGAGGGCCTTCTGGTAGTCCGCCAACTCGTAGATCATGTCGGTGATCGGCTGGACGTCTGCGGGCGTGGCGCGTCGGATCATGGGGAGAATCTTAAGCCTCAAGCCTCCACGAGCGGCGGCACGTTGTGATGGACGAGGTGGCTGGCGCCGTGCTCGTAACCGAGAACCGTGTAAGCGCCCGGGAACAACGCGAAACGCTTTCCTTCGGTGACCGGGAGCTCGAGCCAGCGGGCGATGAGCGCGCGTGAGAAGTGGCCGTGCCCGATCAGGATCACGTCCCGCTCGGGTAGCTGCGAACGCACCATCGACAGCACCATGTCGGTGCGGGCATGGATCTGATCGGTCTGCTCGCCGCCGGGGCACGGGTGTGTCCAGACGGTCCAATCGGGCACCGTTGCGCGGATCTCGGGCGTCGTGAGGCCTTCGTAGTCGCCGTAGTCCCATTCGGAAAGTGCAACCCAGGTTCGCTCTTCCGGCAGGCCGGCGAGATCACCCGTCAACTGTGCGCGCAGCCGCGGACTCGTCAGAATCATGGGGTTCCGGAGGTCGAGGGTTCGCAAGCGATTTCCGGTCGCGGTTGCCTGCATCTCGCCGAGCGGAGTCAGCGGAACCTCGGTCCGGCCCGTGTGTTTCCCGGTGCGTGCCCACTCGGTTTCACCGTGGCGCATGAGTACGACGCGAGCACCGAGGGGGATCGACGAGGGGGCGGACTGGGAGGTCATGTCGACCATCATTGCAGGCTGCCTCGCGTGTGTAGCTCGCCTCCTGGCGCGAAGTGCGCAAGGATCTACGTGTGACGACGGTTCTCGCAGTGGCGAATCAAAAGGGCGGCGTGGCTAAAACCACTACCGTCGCTTCTCTCGGTGCGGCTTTGTCCGCGCTCGGACAACGAGTTCTGGTGGTGGATCTCGACCCGCAGGGCTGCCTGACGTTCTCGCTCGGACACAACCCGGATCGCCTCGAGCGTTCGGTCAACGAGGTCCTGGCGGGTGATCTCGACGCGGTCGACGCCGTGCTGAAAACGGACGACGGTATGGATCTCCTGCCGGCCACCATCGATCTCGCCGGCGCCGAAGCGCTGCTCCTGATGCGACCCGGTCGAGAGTTCGCGCTCAAGCGGGCGCTGTCTCCGCTCCTGGGTTCTTACGACGTCATCATCATCGACTGCCCACCGTCGTTGGGTGTGCTCACACTCAACGGATTGACTGCGGCGCAGTCGGTTCTGGTTCCACTGCAATGCGAAACCCTCGCACACCGCGGCGTCGGACAGTTGCTGCGTACGGTTCGTGAAGTCCAAGCCATCACCAACCCGGATCTTGTTCTGCTCGGCGCACTTCCGACTCTGTACGACGCTCGAACCACGCACAGTCGCGACGTACTCGCTGACGTCAGTGACCGCTACTCCCTCGCCGTTCTGGCGCCTCCGATTCCACGCACCGTCAAGTTCGCCGAGGCCTCTGCTTCCGGCGCGACGGTCCTTGCCGGGCGAAAGAACAAGGGCGCGGATGCCTATCGAGAACTCGCCGACAATCTCGTAAAGCATTGGGCTGGAAATGAAGTCGTGACTTTCGCGCCGGAACTGGCGCTCTGAGGAAGGCGAGAGCTTCTAGCGCAGCGCAAACAAGGTATCGCCGCGCTGTTCCAGAATCGTCTCGCCCGCACTGGCGAGCACGATCGGCGTCGTCGTCTCACCGCGGTCGACTGCGATCATGCGCTGCACCGCTCCGTCCGACGGGCTGACGGCTGCAATGCCGCCCGGAACGGGGATGAGCATCTGACCGGCGACCATGCTTCCGGGCCCTGACGTTCCGTTGACGATCCACGTCGGAGCCAGGTCGCTCAGGCGGAGGTTGACCGTCTGAGAGCCGGTCCACCACGTGATCGAAGCCTTGTCGGCGTGGGTGCGGGCCCCTTCGGTCACCGCTCCCTCGATCGGATAGTCGACGATCGGATTGCCGGTTCCGTCGAAAATGGTGATGCGAGAAGCGGTTCCGTTGGCGGCAGGGAGGTAGACCGCCGTCTTCTCGCCGGCCACGGCAAGAAGGCGGGCGCCTTCGGAGCCGAGGAGAATCGATGATCCGTATTCTTCGGGTTCCTGGGCGTCCTTCGGTGCGGGGTTCATCACCGTCAACCTGTTGGAGGCTTCACCCGGGCAACGCTCGAGTACCGAGACTCGGTTGGCGCTCGACGCAGCGTCGAGCAGTGTGCATCCGGTGCGGGGTTGCTTGTTCGGATTGACCTTCGCGTCGACCCGGCCGTACTCGAGAGTTCGGACGAGGTCCGAGCGCCACAGTTCCATTCGCTCACTGCCGCGTGAGATCAGATAGGTGCCGTCCGCCGACAAACTGACCGCGGAATCGGCGTCGCTGTTGCGCTGGTCCTTTCGGGCGCCGGTGTCGGCGACCAGTGACGTGACCTGAGAGCAACCGCGATTGTCCTGATAGACGCTGACGACGCGATCCCACGAACCGATCGCACCGCACAGGGGAATGTTGCGCGCGTATCGCCACACTTCTTCGCCTGTTGCCGGGTCGCGGCCGATCACGTCGGAACCGTCGGCGGTGACGACGGCATTTCCGACGGTGATCGGTGCCGTCGAGTCGGCACTGGGAGATTCCCACATCTGCTTCAGGATGTCGGGTAACAACACCGACGTCGACAGAGGTGGGAGTGGAGATTCGGCGGTGACCGAGGTGGTTCCGCGCGCATCACTGCGCAACCACACCACGGTCACCGCCACGATTACGGCCAGCGCGATTGCCAGCGCACCGATCACATCTGAGCGAGTACGCCTTTCGGGAGCCAGCACATCGGCAGCTTACTCTGCGGCGCCTGCCGTCGCGGAAGCCGCGGGGCGACGACGCCGACGGCGACGCGGCTTGGCCGCTCCGTCTTCGTCCGAGTTCTCGGTAGCGGTTGCAGCCGGTGCCGAAGGGGGAGCTGTGGTGGCGCCGGCGGTGGTGGACGTCGCGGCGTCGGTCGAAGCACCGGCGCGGGTACGGCGGCGAGTCCGGTTGCGACGAGGCGCGGCCTTCTCTTCGTTGCCGTCGGCGTCAGCCGTCTTCGGCGCGTCTGCTTTGTCCGTTGCCGCCTTGTCGGTTGCAGCCTTCTCAGGGGCGGGCTTGGCCTTGCGAACAGTGCCCTTGGCATCGGCCGGAATCGACAGCTCTTCGTAGAGGTGCGGCGAGCTCGAGTACGTCTCGACCGGATCGGGGATTCCGAGGCTCAGTGCCTTGTCGATGAGCTGCCAGCGAGGAATGTCGTCCCAGTCGACCAGCGTGACAGCGATGCCGGTGCGTCCGGCGCGGCCGGTACGACCGATGCGGTGGACGTAGGTCTTCTCGTCCTCGGGGCACTGGTAGTTGATGACGTGGGTGACATCGTCGATGTCGATGCCGCGTGCGGCGACGTCGGTGGCGACCAGCACGTCGACCTTGCCGTTGCGGAAGCCCTTCAGGGCCTTCTCGCGGGCAATCTGTCCGAGGTCACCGTGGACGGCACCGACGGAGAAACCGCGCTCGGCGAGATCGTCGGCGACTTTCTGGGCTGTGCGCTTGGTGCGGGTGAAGATCATCGTCGCGCCGCGGCCTTCGGCCTGCAGAACACGGGCGACCATCTCGGCCTTGTCGAGAGCGTGCGCACGGTAGATGTGCTGGCTCGTGCGGTCGTGCACTGCGGAGGATTCGGCTTCCTCGGCGCGGATGTGCGTCGGCTGCGTCAGGAAGGTGCGAGCCAGGGTGATGATCGGGCCGGGCATCGTGGCGGAGAAGAGCATCGTCTGACGCTTGTCGGGGACCATGCCCATGAGGCGTTCGATGTCGGGGAGGAATCCGAGGTCGAGCATTTCGTCGGCCTCGTCGAGGACGAGAACGCCCACTTTGCCCAGGATCAGGTGCGACTGGTTGGCCAGGTCGAGCAGGCGACCCGGGGTGCCGACGACAACGTCGACGCCCTTCTGCAGTGCCGAGATCTGCGCCTCGTACGGCCGACCGCCGTAGATGGGCAGAACCTGGAGACCTCGGTCGCCGACTCGGAGGTACTTGCTGGCGTTCTCGAGGTCGCGAGCGACCTGGATGCACAGTTCGCGGGTGGGAACGATGATCAGAGCGCGAGGCGTGCCGTCGAGGACAGCCGTGCCGTTCTCGGCGGTGACGATGCGATGCAGGAGCGGGACGCCGAAACCGAAGGTCTTGCCCATTCCGGTGCGGGCCTGACCGATGAGGTCGTCACCGGCGAGAGCCAACGGAAGGGTGAGTTCCTGGATGGCGAAGGTGCGCTCGATGCCGATCTCGTTCAGTGCGCGGACGATTTCGTCGCGGACACCGAGTTCGGCGAAGCTCGGGGGTACATGGGTGTCGTCGAGCTGGACGGAAACGGTGTTCTCGGTTGCTTCGTCTTCGTGGTCGACAGTGATCTTGCTCAGGGGACTAGCCTTTCCTCGTGGCGGTACGCACGCACAAGGTAAGGGGCCAGGCCGTAAATCGGCCGATGTCGATGCCCTCTTTTTCTTCGGTCATGCCTACGCCTCAGCACTGAATTCCACTCGGACGAATTCGAACCGTCCGGAGATCTCGGCGAAGCGGGCAACAACCGTCGATGCAGGTGCGCGCACATTATCGGTGGGGTCCGCGTGAGCACAGTCGTGTCGGCTGACCTAAAGCAGCCGTCCCGGCTAACCATAAGAGCCGGGGGAACTGGCGAACTCCCAAGACCATTGTAGCTGCACGTTGTCCGCCCCTCGCGATGACATGTCGAAGATCACCGAATCGGACATGCGGTCCTTGGCGGTCGCGTCGGCCGTCGAAGCACTACAGTTCGTAGTCATGGGCGCACACGATCTTGATGCTTCGACGGACGCTGGAACCGGAGGCCGAGTCGCTTCCGATCACCCCGGCGTGATCGATTTGTTTGCCGTTCTTGCCTATGGCGAGATTTCGGCGTTCTACCGGTTGGCGGAGGACGCACAAATGGCACCGGACCTGCGAGGCAAGGTGGCGTTCGCCAGCATGGCCGCCGCCGAGATGGACCACTTCGAGACTCTGGAAACGGCGCTGACGGAACGTGGCCACGAGATCTTTGCCGTCATGGACCCGTTCGTTCGTGCTCTCGACAACTATCACGCGTCGACGACACCGTCGACGTGGCTGGAATCGCTCGTGAAGGCGTACGTCGGCGACGGAATCGCTGCCGATTTCTACCGCGAGATCGGGCACTCCCTCCCGGCGGATGTCGCCGAGATCGTCGAGGACGTGCTGTCCCAGACGGGCCACTCGGAGTTCGTGGTGCTCGAGGTGAAGGCAGCAGTGGAGGCCAGCACCCGCGCCAAGGACCGGCTGATGCTGTGGGGACGCCGTCTTCTGGGTGAAGCAATCACGCAGGCGCAGTTCGTGCTGGCGCAGCGTGAGGACCTCACGGATCTGGTGATCTCGGCCTCGGGTGACCTCAACGGAGTTGTCGCGTTGTTCGACGGTATGCAGGCAAAGCACGCCGAGCGGATGGCGATTCTCGGACTCGTCTAGGTGCCTGTTCGCTCTGGGCACAGCGTGCAGAGGAGCGTGGGCGGTCGCTGCTGCATTAGCCTTGCGTCGACAACGGATGTAATTCACGAACAGTTCGGAGGTTGACCGTGGAGGTCAAGATCGGTGTAATCGACAGCCCGCGTGAGCTCATCGTCAACAGCGAACAGACCCCTGACGAGGTCGAGACACTGGTCGCGGCTGTCCTCGGTGGCCGCGAGCCGGTTCTGGCTCTCGTCGACGACAAGGGCCGCAAGTTCCTGGTGCAGGCTTCTCGTGTGGCGTACGTGGAGATCGGTCCGTCCGATATCCGCAAGGTCGGATTCGCGCCTACCGTCTGACGCGTAGCTGTAACAGCAGAATGGGCGGGCAGTCGTGAGACTGCCCGCCCATTCTCGTTCGGGTTCCGGTTACTTGGTTTCGGCCTGCAGCGGCACGTGTGAGAGACCGCCCCACGCCAGTGTCACGGTGATTTCCACGGCCTCTTCCTTGGGGATCGGCCGCGCGGCTTCGAGCCAGTACCGCGCCGTGAACTGGCTGGCACCGACCAGACCGACGGCAAGAATGCGCGCGCGGTACGGATCGAGTCCGGAATCCTGACTGACCAGGTCGAACACGGCGTCGACGCAGGCTTCGGTGGCTTGTTCGACGCGTGTCTGGACCTGAGGTTCGCCCATGATGTCGGACTCGAACACCAGGCGGAAGCCCTGCGAGTCGTTGTCGACGAAGTCGAAGAACGCCTGGACTGCGGCGCGGACACGCTGTTTGTTGTCCGTCGTCGATCGCAGGGCCTGGCGTACGCCCGAGATGAGGCTGTCGACATAACTCTGCAGGACTGCGACATACAGTTCGAGCTTGCCTGGAAAGTGTTGGTACAGGACTGGCTTGCTGACACCGGCACACTCGGCGATCTCGTCCATGCCGGCCGAGTGGTACCCGTTCGCGACGAATACCTCACTTGCAGCCGCGAGGAGCTGGAGGCGGCGCGCATCGCGGGGGAGTCGGGTGCTGCGACGTGTTCCGGCAGGCTTGCCAGCCGTTGTACCGCGATCGGAGTCTGTCCGATCCGCGAGTTCTGTCATGTCGCTTCCAATCTGAGCAAAAGTAAATTCGGTCGGCGCGCGGATCCGCGAGTCGCGTGTGCGTACCCGCCAGTATCCTCCGTCACACCGGTCGTAGCCGAATGAACGATACCGTGTGTCGCCCGGGCGAGTCGCGCGTGCCTCGGTGAGCGAGACCAGCGGTCTTTCTCGTTACAGGACGGGTTGCCATGACACGCCAGGACCAGCATGTTTCGGTCAGCCCGGGCGAGCGACTTGCCGTGTGTGAGATTCTGGACGACGTGACTGACCCAGGGGGACCGCGCATGCGTGGACGAACTACGCAGAACCCTGAACGTGAGGAACGTCGAATGCGTAGCGGAACTGGAGCGCCCCGCGACGAACGTCGGCCAGAGGTGCCGGATGATCGTGCCTACGGCGAACGCGACTATCGCGGCATTTCCTCCCATCAGCCCTTGCGTGCCCAGTGGGATCCGACCAAACGAGAAGTGGGCCGAACCCCGCGTAATCCGCGGCCGGACCGGGCAGCGCGAAAGCAGAGCAAGCTCGGGCGCTTCGTCTCGACATACGGTTGGCGGGCCTACGCGATTCCGGTTCTCGTGGTGCTCACCATCCTCGTGATCGTCGATGCAGTACGTCCGGACGCCACAGACACCGCGAGCAAGACGTCGGCCACTGCCGACCTCGCACACAGCACCGACGGAACCGACGTCATCGGTGCGCCGCCGGCCGGAGACGGAACCTTTGCGTCGTCGATACCGTCCGGCGCTCTCCCCGACGGTGGCCCGTTCACCGTCGCGGGCGGCGGAACGTGGCACGTCGTACCGGGTACGACGGGCAAGGTCGGACAGGGAACCGAACGCGAGTTCACGTACACGGTCGAGATCGAGGACGGCGTCGACACGACCGGTTTCGGCGGTGACGAATCGTACGGACGCATGGTCGATCAGACGCTGGCAAATCCGAAGAGTTGGACCAATGATCCCAAGGTCGCGTTCCGGCGCGTCGACGCGGGCGAGCCGGACTTCCGGATCTCCTTGACCTCGCAGATGACTATCCGTGAAGGCTGCGGATACGAGATCGAACTCGAAGGATCCTGCTACAACCCGAGCATGGACCGAGTCCTGCTCAACGAACCGCGATGGGTGCGAGGCGCCATTTCGTTCCAGGGTGACATTGGTTCGTATCGGCAGTATCAGATCAATCACGAGGTCGGCCATGCCATCGGATACGCCGCTCATCAGCCGTGCGAGACCGAAGGCGGACTCGCACCGATCATGATGCAGCAGACCTTCGGAACCGCGAACAACGACATCGCTAGGCTTGATCCCGAGGGCGTCGTTCCGATGAACGGACTCACGTGCCGCTTCAATCCGTGGCCGTACCCCCGAGCGTGACCGGATCGAGAATCCCTGATCTCGTCTTGAACTAGGAGTGTTTTGCGGTGTCTGCAACACCCGTCGTATTGCCACCACTGGTGGAGCCGGCAGCCGAGTTGAGCCGGGAGGAAGTTGCCAGATACAGCCGGCACCTGATCATCCCGAACGTGGGCATGACCGGCCAGAAGCGGCTCAAGAATGCGCGAGTCCTGTTCATCGGCGCCGGTGGATTGGGTTCGCCTGCACTGCTCTATCTCGCGGCCGCAGGAGTGGGCACCATCGGGATCGTCGAGTTCGACGAGGTCGACATGTCGAACCTGCAGCGTCAGGTGATTCACGGACGCTCCGACGTCGGACGCCCGAAGGCGGTCAGCGCGAAGGAGTCGATTCTCGAGATAAACGAGCACGTCGACGTCCGGTTGCACGAATTCCGCCTGGACAACTCCAACGCCGTCGAACTGTTCTCGGAGTACGACCTGATCCTGGACGGTACGGACAACTTCGCGACGCGGTACCTCGTCAACGATGCCGCCGTCATCGCCGGAAAGCCGTACGTGTGGGGCTCGATCTACCGCTTCGAAGGGCAGGTCTCGGTCTTCTGGGAAGACGCCCCGGACGGCGCGGGACTGAATTATCGCGATCTTTACCCGGAGGCGCCGCCGCCCGGCATGGTCCCCTCGTGCGCCGAGGGTGGTGTGCTCGGAGTCCTGCCTGCGACCGTCGGTTCGATCATGGCGACCGAGGCGGTCAAGCTCATCACAGGGATCGGCGAACCGCTTCTCGGGCGCCTGATGATCTACGACGCTCTTGCGATGACGTTCCGGACGATCCGCCTTCAGCGTGATCCGACCCGCGTGCCGGTCACCGCCTTGATCGACTACGACGCGTTCTGCGGTGTCGTGTCCGAAGAGGCGAGCGCTGCTGCTGTCGGCTCGACGATCACGGCGCCGGAGCTGGAGGCCATGATCGGCGAGGGACGATCGATCGAGCTGGTAGACGTACGAGAACCGGTTGAATGGGACATCATGCATCTGCCGGGGGCGGTGCTGATCCCGAAGGACCGCATCCTTTCCGGTGAAGCTCTGGCGACGTTGCCGCAGAACAAGCAGATAGTTCTGTACTGCAAAACCGGCATTCGTTCGGCCGAGGCACTGGCCTTTCTCAAGAACGCCGGTTTCTCCGACGCAGTTCATGTTCAAGGCGGCGCGATCGCCTGGGCGAACCAGGTGGATGCGAGTCTGCCGGTCTACTAGGCGCGCCTCGCGGGAGGCGGCGCCGCGCACCGGTAGCGTTGGGGTGTGAGCACAGGCCAACCTCCCCAGCACGTGTGCTCCACCTTCGGCCTCCGTGAAGTCGATCCCATCCCACTCGGTGCGGATTGGGACGGCGGGTGGCTGTGTGGAGACGTCGTCCTTTCAGCAGTCGCGGATCATGCCCGCGCAGCGTGGTCGGCGAAGGTGCGAGAGAACCTCGAAGTCGACGGCGTTCGGCTGGCTCGACCGGTGCGTTCGACTGACGGTCGTTACGTCGTCTCGGGCTGGCGCGCTGACACATTCATCGTCGGATCGCCGGAACCACGTCACGACGAAGTGGTCTCGATGTCCTGCCGACTGCATGCGGCGACGGCCTCGCTCGAGCGCCCGCGCTTCCTTGCACAACCGCCGGTGCCGCCGTGGGCCGAGGTCGACGTATTCGTCGCCGCTGATCGCGCGGCATGGGAAACGGTTCCGCTGAGGATCGCGAAGGGCGTCGAGCAACTCGAGACGCCCACTCCTGACGGTCGCAAAAGTCTGGAACTGATTGCCGGGCTCGCTACTTTGCGGAAGCCGGTGCAGAGCCCGGACCAGCTCGTGCACGGCGATCTGTTCGGGACGGTGCTGTTCTCGGGCAGTATGGCCCCCGGAATCACCGACATCACGCCGTATTGGCGACCGGCTGCGTGGGCCGCTGCCGTCGCTGTGGTCGACGCGATCTCGTGGGGCGGTGCCGACGAGGCACTGGTCGGCCGGTGGGAAGACCTTCCCGAGTGGCCGCAGATGCTTCTACGTGCGGTGATGTTCCGCTTGGCAGTTCATGTTCTGCATCCCCGCTCGACGGCGGACGCGTTCCCGGGGTTGGCCCGTACTTCCGACATCGTGCGCTTGCTGCTCTAGATCGGGGCGCCGGTACCGAAGTCCGAGACCAGGCCCTCGAACAGCTCGCGTGCGGCGTTCGAGGCGGCCACGGTGTTTCCGTCGACGACAGCGTTGACGAGGTTCGCGTGCTGCGAGTGGAATCCTTCGCCGGTTGCATCGATGTGCTGTTGGATCGTGGTCTCGATGACCGGGAGCAGGGAGTCGTAGAACTCCAGGTAGACCTCGTTGTGGCTGGCCGCGACGATTGCTCGGTGCAGGGCGACGTCCGCGGTGGTGGCAGCGTCGATGTCCTGACCCTCCCATGACGCGGTTCGAAGCTCGAGTAGTCGCGTCAGTTCGGCGATGTCGTCTTCGGTTCGCCGTGCGGCGGCGAGGGTGGCCGCGGTGATGTCGAGTGCGCGCCGAAGTTCGAGTACATCCCGTTGGTGGGCGCCGGCAAAGTAGTTGCCGAGAGTGCCACCGAGGTCGGAGACAGCAACGACGTAGGTGCCCGATCCCTGACGACGTTCCAGCATTCCGGCGTGAACGAGCGCCTGGACCGCCTCGCGCACGGTATTGCGACCGGTCCCGGTCAGCTCCGACAGTTCCGGTTCGGTGGGGATTTTGGAACCGATCGGCCAGGTTCCGCTCCGGATCTCGTTGCGGAGTTGTTCGGTGACCTGCGAGATGAGACTTGCGCGTCGAACGGGTTGCACGTGGTTGTTTCCTCGGATCCGGGTAAGTGGTGTGAATGTGACGTTAGATTACCGCGCTTGTGCGAGTTCGTCCGGTCATCCTATGATTTGCCGGTGACTGCTCAACTGGAGAGAACCGAAACCCGCTCGTTGATACAAGGCCGTGTGCTCGTCTTCGCAGCGATTGCGATGTCTGCGCTCGTACTTCGACTTGCGGTGACCTCGTTCTCGCCCTTGGCGGCCGAGATTCGCGACGAGATCGGCTTCTCCGCCTCGATCGTCGGTGTCTTCGGCATGGTTCCGACCGCAATGTTCGCCATCTTCGGTCTCATCACTCCCGCCATCGCGAAACGTATCGGGCTCGAGCGAACGGCCCTCGTCGCGATGCTCATGGCCGGCGTCGGAATGCTGTTGCGCGCCATGATGTCTCAGACATGGTCGTTGCTGGCCCTCTCAGCTCTGGCACTGGCAGGCATGGGAATCGGCAATGTCGTGATCCCGCCGTTGGTCAAGCGGTACTTCTCGGATCGCCTCGCCACCATGAGTTCGGTCTACATCGTGGCCGTGCAGATCGGCACCATCGTTCCGGCGTTCGTCGCAGTCCCGGTTGCCGACGCCTTCGGGTGGCGGTTCTCGATCGGCTGGTGGTCCGCCTTCGGCTTCGCCGCAGCAGTGCCGTGGTTGATCACCCTCGCTCGCTCGCGCAAAGCTCGCGCGAACGAAGCCGGGTCCGTCGAGAATGCATCGGATTCGGTTGCGGCAGTGGCAGAACAGCCACGCGGTCAGGTCTGGCGTTCTCCCGTGGCCTGGGGGATGGCCGGCATGTTCGGCATGACCTCACTGATCACGTATTCGATGTTCACGTGGATTCCCTCGATCCTTCGCGACGCCGGAGCCAGTGATGCGTTCGGCGGAACGATGGTCGGAATGTTCTCGGTGATCGGGCTCGTCGCGGCGTTCGGTGCGCCGACCCTGTGCGCCCGCATGGCCAATCCCTTCCCTGTCGTGATCGCGTGTGCCGTCTGCTACCTGGTCGGCATGGGCGGGCTGTACTTTGCCCCGATGGCGGCGCCGGTCGTGTGGGTTGTCGTCCTGGGCCTCGGTCCGAGCACGTTCCCGATGTCGCTCACGCTGATCAACCTGCGTACTCGTTCGCACATCGGTTCCTCGGCACTGTCCGGCTTCACCCAGGGCATCGGCTACTCCGTTGCCTGCCTCGGTCCGCTCCTGTTCGGCGTTTTCCACGACGTGTCCGGTGGATACGCTGCGCCGTTCGGCCTGCTCGTCGTCGCGGTGATCGTGGTGCTCCTGGGCGCCTACCAGGCATGCAAGCCTCGGATGCTCGAGGATTCCTGGCACGCACCTGCGAAAAACTAGCTCACACCCGGTCTTGTTACCGGGTGAGGATCAATTGACTTCGCGGTCATCGCACGCAGCACCGGCGCAATAACCGTTTTCTACCTTTGGGTCTCCAACATATTCAGGAGGCCCTGGTGAGTCATTACATCGAGCATTGGGATGCAGAGGACGTCGACGCCTGGGAATCCGGCGGCAAGGACATCGCGAAGCGGAACCTGATCTGGTCAGTGGTAGCCGAACACGTCGGCTTCTCGATCTGGTCGATCTGGTCCGTGATGGTGTTGTTCATGCCGACGGATATCTACGGCATCGACGCGGCCGGAAAGTTCTTCCTCGTCGCAGTGCCCACACTTGTCGGGTCGGTCCTCCGCATTCCATACACGGTTGCCACCGCACGGTTCGGTGGTCGCAACTGGACCGTCATGAGTGCGCTGTTCCTCTTCGTACCAACACTTCTCACGCTCTACCTGATGATGAACCCGGGTGCGTCGTACACCACGTTCATGTTGGTAGCGGCCACTGCAGGTATCGGCGGCGGCAACTTCGCGTCGTCGATGACCAACATCAATGCCTTCTACCCGCAACGCCTCAAGGGGTGGGCGCTCGGTCTCAATGCCGGCGGCGGCAACATCGGTGTGCCGATGATCCAGCTGATCGGTCTGCTGGTGATCGCCACCGTCGGTAACCGTGCTCCGTGGATCGTGTGCGCTGTCTATCTCGTGTTCATTGCGGCCGCTGCCGTCGGTGCCGCGCTGTTCATGGACAACCTGGGCAACCAGAAGTCGGACCTGCGCTCGATGGCCAAGGCACTCAAGTTCTCCGAGTCGTGGGTGATCAGCTTCCTGTACATCGGTACGTTCGGTTCCTTCATCGGATTCAGCTTCGCCTTCGGTCAGGTTCTGCAGATCAACTTCCTCGCCGGCGGTGCCACTCCGGCCGCGGCCGCGCTGCATGCAGCACAGATCGCCTTCATCGGTCCTCTCCTCGGTTCGATCGCCCGGCCCCTCGGCGGCAAACTGGCCGACCGGATCGGCGGCGGCAAGATCACCATGTGGACGTTTGTCGCCATGGCATTCGCTGCATCGATTCTCGTGACGGCCGGAACGATGGACGACAACACCGCGGGCGTCGCCAGCGCCGGAATCATGGTGACCTTCGTTCTCGGATTCATCGCCCTGTTCCTGCTCTCCGGCATCGGAAACGGATCCGTTTACAAGATGATCCCGGCGATCTTCGAGGCGAAGGCTCAGAGCTTCGATCACATGGATCGAAGCGAGAAGGCAACGTGGTCGCGCAGTATCTCCGGTGCTCTCATCGGATTTGCCGGTGCGGTAGGCGGTTTGGGCGGCGTCGGCATCAACCTGGTGCTGCGCGCGTCGTACAGCAGCCCCGCGAAGTCGGCGACCATGGCCTTCTGGGTTTTCCTGGCCTTCTACATCGCCTGCATCGCAGTCACCTGGTTCGTCTTCCTGCGCAAGCCGTCGACGCTGACCACAGACGTCGACGAGGCGAAGGTCGCAGTCACGGCGTGAGCGGTCCGCGGAATCTCAGAACTATCTCGTACCTCAGGAAGTAGGCGTCATGAGCAAGTCGGTTGTTGTCATCGGACACGGAATGGTCGGACACCGATTCGTCGAGGCACTGCGTTCGCGCGACGAAGCGAACAACTGGTCGGTGACCGTACTCTGCGACGAGCAGTACGCAGCGTACGACCGAGTCGGGCTGTCCTCGTACGTCGGAGCGTGGGACCCCAAGGAATTGGCACTGGCCGGCAACGATTACGTCGGTGACGGCCTGGTCGATCTCCGAGTGGGGGAAGGCGCGCTCTCGATCGACAAAGATGCACGCACGGTCACGACGACAACCGGCGAGACGATCTCCTACGACGCTCTGGTGATGGCGACCGGTTCGTATCCGTTCGTGCCTCCCGTACCGGGGCACGACGGCGACGGATGTTTTGTCTACCGCACCCTCGACGACCTCGACGGTATCCGGGCCGCCGCCGAGAAGGCGGGTCCTGGCGCTGTCGGCGTCGTGGTGGGCGGCGGTCTTCTCGGACTCGAGGCGGCAAATGCTCTCTCGCTCATGGGAATGACGGCACATGTCGTCGAACACAATGCGCGATTGATGCCGATGCAGGTCGACGAGGGCGGCGGCGCACTGCTCGCTCGCCTCGTCACCGAACTCGGTCTCACCGTTCACACCGGAGTCGGGACGGCGGGAATCTCGCAGGCCGACAACGGAATTGTGGTCGAACTCTCCGACGGCTCCACCATCGACGCGTCGCTGCTCGTCTTCTCCGCCGGAGTTCGTCCGCGTGATCAGCTGGCCCGCGACGCCGGCATCGCAGTGGGGGAGCGCGGCGGCATCCTGACCGACCTCGGCTGCGTGACTTCGGACGAGAACATCTATGCCGTCGGAGAATGTGCTGCGGTGGAAGGCCGTTGCTACGGTCTGGTTGCTCCCGGCTACACGACGGCCGAGATCGTGGCCGATCGTCTGCTCGGCGGCGCCGCGGATTTCCCGGGCGCCGACATGTCCACCAAGCTCAAGCTCATGGGCGTCGACGTCGCCAGTTTCGGTGACGCGATGGCGACCTCACCGGGAGCTCTCGAAGTTGTCCTCAGCGACGCGTCCAAGGGGACGTACGCGAAGCTCGTGGTCTCCGATGATGCGAAGATCCTGCTCGGCGGCATTCTTGTCGGTGACGCATCGGCCTACGCGTCACTGCGCCCGCTGGTCGGTCGCGAACTACCCGGTGACCCGGCGACATTGATCTCGCCTGCGGGGGAGAAGCCGGGTGCAGGCTCGCTGCCCGACGATGCCGAGGTGTGCTCGTGCAACGCGGTGACCAAGGGAGCCATCTGCGGCGCAATCGCGGCCGGCGCATGCGACATTGCTTCGGTGAAGGCGTGCACCAGCGCCGGAACCACCTGTGGCGGTTGCCTTCCCACTGTGAAGCAGCTGCTGGCCGATTCCGGCGTCGTGATGTCGAAGGCACTGTGCGAGCATTTTGCGCAATCGCGGGCCGAGTTGTTCCAGATCGTCCAGTCGACGCAGACCAGAACCTTCTCGGCGCTGATCGCCAAGTACGGCAAGGGCGCCGGTTGCGACATCTGCAAGCCCGTAGTCGCTTCGATTCTGGCATCGACGGACTCCGATCACATCCTGCACCGCCAGCAGGCGTCGTTGCAGGACACCAACGATCACTTCCTCGCGAACATCCAGAAGAACGGTACGTACTCCGTGGTACCTCGTATGCCTGGCGGCGAGGTCACGGGTGAGCAGCTCATCGTCATCGGTGAGGTGGCGCGTGACTTCGGCTTGTACACGAAGGTGACCGGCGGTCAGCGCATCGACTTGTTCGGGGCTCGTGTCGAACAGTTGCCCGCGATCTGGAAGCGTCTCGTCGACGCCGGGATGGAATCGGGTCAGGCGTACGGCAAGTCCCTGCGGACGGTCAAGAGCTGCGTCGGTTCGAGCTGGTGCCGCTACGGTGTTCAGGACTCGGTGGGAATGGCCGTCGACCTCGAGAACCGCTACCGCGGCCTGCGTTCGCCGCACAAGATCAAGTTCGGCGTCTCGGGATGTGCTCGTGAATGCGCCGAAGCGCGTGGCAAGGACGTCGGCGTCATCGCGACGGAGAACGGTTGGAATCTGTATGTGGGCGGCAACGGCGGACAGTCGCCCAAACACGCTCAGCTGCTTGCCGGAGGCCTCGACGACGCAACCTTGGTCAAGTACATCGACCGCTACCTCATGTTCTACATCCGCACCGCCGATCGCCTCCAGCGCACGGCGCCGTGGGTCGAATCACTCGAAGGCGGACTCGATCACCTCAAGGCCGTTATTTGTGAAGACAGCCTGGGAATCGGCGAAGAACTCGAGGCTCTGATGGCCAAGCACGTCGAGGGCTACCAGGACGAATGGGCTGGTGTGCTGGGTGATCCGGAGAAGTTGTCGAGGTTTGTCTCGTTCGTCAACGCACCGGAAGAAGCCGACCCGACGGTTGTGTTCGACGAGACCGGAGTGCGCAAGGTTCCAGTCCTGATGGGTATGCCGAGCATCCCTACGCGCCGGTAATAGTCGCGTAACCCGTGGGAAACACGGGGTCCGTAGAAACGTAGACAAGAACCCGCGCGACGTTGTCGCCGGATCGACAGGAGGACTTCGATGAGTGTCATCGATGCGCAGATCGCCAAGCTGGATTCGGATCGACTCGAATGGACGTCGGCCTGCCCGCTGAGCCATCTGATCCCTGGGCGCGGGGTCGCCGTGCTTCTTCGCGGCGGCGAGCAGGTGGCGCTGTTCCTGCTAGAGGACGGCACACTGCGGGCTGTCAGCAACTTCGATCCGTACGGCCGCGCCGCGGTGATGTCACGCGGACTCGTCGGCGACCGGGACGGTGAACCGATCGTGGTCTCGCCGCTGCTCAAGCAGGCGTTCTCGCTGGTCGACGGCCGAGCGCTGGACGACTCCGCGGTCGCGCTGCCGGTATACGGAGTTCGCGTGTGGGCCGGCGTCGTTCAGGTACACAGCCTTCAGATGCAGGGCGTTCGCTCGACTGTCGCCGATGCAGTCTCGTGAGTGACGACATGCCGTTGGCTGGATTCACGGTAGGTATCACCGCTTCGCGCCGCGCCGAGGAATTCGCGACGTTGCTGACTCGTCGGGGAGCGGACGTCGTTCACGCTCCGGCGATTCGGATCATCCCTCTCGCCGACGACCGCGAGCTCGAAAGGGTGACACAGCAGATCATCTCGGATCCTCCCGAGGTGGTTGTCGCCACCACCGGGATCGGATTCCGGGGTTGGCTGGAAGCAGCCGACGGGTGGGGTGAGGCGGAAAATCTCGGATCCGCGTTGGGCTCGGCTCGTCTGCTCGCGCGCGGACCCAAGGCGAAAGGGGCAATCCGCGCGGCCGACCTTCGTGAAGAATGGTCTCCGGCATCCGAGTCTTCCGCCGAAGTGCTCGAACATCTTCTTGCAGAAGGTGTCTCGGGAAAACGAATCGCCGTTCAACTGCACGGCGCCACTACCGAATGGGAGCCGATTCCCGATTTCTGTCAGGTGCTGCGCGACGCGGGCGCCGAGGTCATCGCGGTCCCTGTCTATCGATGGGAACCGCCGGAGGATCCGACGCTGCTCGACCGGATGATCGACGCCATCGCTTCAGCTGGAATCGACGCCGTCAGCTTCACCAGTGCACCGGCCGTTGCGTCGATGTTGATGCGCGCCGACAAGACCGGGGATCTCGGCGACATTCTCGACGCGATGCGGGGTCCGGTGGCGGCAATGTGCGTCGGCCCGGTCACCTCGGCGCCGCTCGAAGCCTTGAATGTACCGACCACAGCCCCGGCGCGGGCGCGTCTCGGGGCGCTCGCGCGACACATCGTCGACGAACTCCCGCAGCGAGCCAACAAGATTCAAGCCGGTGAACACGAAATCAGCATCCGCGGCGGTTGCGTCGTCGTGGACGGTGAAGTGAAGCAATTGCCGCCGGCTGCGATGTCGTTGATCCGTACTCTCGGTGCCAGCCCCGGCCGAGTCGTCTCCCGCGACGAACTTCTGGCATCTCTTCCCGGAGGCGGCGGCGACACCCATGCCGTCGAGACCGCCGTCGCCCGATTGCGCGCGTGCCTCGGTGCGCCCAAAGCCGTTCAGACCGTGGTCAAGCGGGGCTATCGACTTGCCCTCGACCCCGGCGACTACGTACAGAATCCAGGTGACTATGCAACGCGATGACGATGTACTCGTACTGGTAGCTCACGGCACGCGTAGCCCACGCGGCGTGGAAATGGTTGCCGCCCTGGCCGAAG
This sequence comes from Rhodococcus sp. UFZ-B548, assembly GCF_903819475.1. Classification (NCBI taxonomy): domain Bacteria; kingdom Bacillati; phylum Actinomycetota; class Actinomycetes; order Mycobacteriales; family Nocardiaceae; genus Rhodococcus; species Rhodococcus sp. UFZ-B548. Next base: position 319,607 of record NZ_CAIJDS010000002.1, on the reverse strand, counting down.
CCGTCGGCACGCGCGTCGGGCGCACGCGCGTTGCCTTTGTCGACGTGCTCGGTCCGTCACCTTCTGAAGTCCTCCGGGACACTCCGGGGCGAGCGATTCTCGTACCGGCCTTCCTGGCGTCCGGCTACCACGTTCACACCGATGTTCGACGCGAAGTGGCGATCAGTGAGCACTCGGCTGTGACTGTGACGCCCGCACTCGGACCCGATCCGGCGCTTGCGCGCGTGCTGCTCCGACGCTTGACCGAAGCGGGGTGGAGTCCAGGCGACGCGATAGTGCTTGCTGCCGCCGGGTCCTCCGATGCGCGGGCGCTGCGAGACGTCGAGCGTGCTGCGCTGATGCTCGCCGAAGCGGCGGGGATCCGGGTGGACATCGGATACATCGCGACCGGGGAACCGAAGGTAGCCGATGTCGTTGCAGCAGCACGCGTTCGCGGCGCGAAGCGAGTGTTCGTTGCCTCGTACCTCCTCGCACACGGACTGTTTCACGAAAGATTGCACGCTGCAGGAGCCGATGGTGTGACCGAACCGCTCGGCGTCGATCCGGGAGTGGTGGACCTTGTCGTGAATCGGTATGAGAGTGCGCGAAGGGAACTAGTATCGCTGCATGACGTCTCACTCCGTAACGCCGACGTATGCCGACCTGGTCGCCGCAGTTCGTGAATCCGACGTCAAGGCACAGGCTCTCATCGGTGCACTGACCGAAGAGCAGGCGCGTGAGCCCTCCGGGCTCCCCGGGTGGAGCCGGGGACACGTCGTGACGCACATGTCGCGCAACGCCGACGCGCTGGGCAGATTTGTCGCCGGAGTGCAGGGCGGCGAATCGGGGGAGATGTATCCCGGGGGACCGGACGCGCGCAATGCTGCAATCGAGGAAGGTGCAGATCGCCCGGCTGAGTTGTTGGCTCTCGACTACCGCTTCTCGGGAACGAGACTGGTCGACGCGTTGTGCGAGATCCAGGCAGATCGACTGGACACGCCGGTGCCGTGGCGCAAACCTGTGACGGCATTCGATCTGCCGATTCTGCGCTGGAACGAGATCGAGATTCACCTGATGGACCTCGACATCGGCTACACCTGCCACGACTGGCCTGCCGAGTTCGTGGAATTCACTCTCGCCCGTCAGTTGGGCGCACTCGAGACAGCGGTCCCGGGTGTACGTGTTCCTTCGCTGTCGGATGCGGAGACCTTGGCCTGGTTGGTCGGGAGGCCGACGAGGGTGGGGCTGCCTACCCTCCCTGCCTGGCCTTTCTGAGACACGGCCTTTCTGAGACACGGCCTTTCTGAGAGTTAGAACAGGGTGGGGGCGCTGACGTCGTTGCGTGCTTGGGCCAACCGCGCACTCCACCGTTTCACCAACCACATCTCGACGATCTCGGGTTGGGTGCCGGCGGCATAGGCCCAACTGTCGAGCAGTTCGCAGTACCGGCGGTAGCGACGCGTCGTGAAGCCCGTGACGGAAGGATCCTCGAGCCAGCCCTCGTGGATGAGTGTCGAGACGCCGTACTGATCGATCATCTGAGCGCGTCGGCCTTCGTCCTGTACGCCCACCGCCCACATGAAAGCGGCCATGAGTGATACCCCCACGCCGGGCGTGAGTGGCCACCCGGACCAGGTGTCGCGCCGCACGACCGGCATCGACTTGTTTTTCGAACAGTGATCGAGAATGGCTGTGATCTGGGTCAGCGGATCCTCGTCTTCGCGGTGATGCGGATTGAAGACGTTGGGGAACCGCCGCGTGAACCGTCTGCTTTCGTGCGAGCCTTGCCAGGCCGCGCAGAGAAACAGCAGTCCGAGGCCGTCGTGCTGGGCGACAACGAGGTCGCTCGACGGGCGAAGGTCGTTGCGTTGAACGATGGCTCGGCCTTCGGTGATCACTTTGCCGTCGAGATCACGCCCGCGCAGGCTGATGGTGTGGCCGGCGTCCTTCAGGTGCGCATTCCACCAATCCAGGTCGACGGTCGCTTCGTCGTCGAGGACGTGCAGTGGAAAGGTGCGGGAGCGGCACCACTCGACCAATGCGTCCGGCGGTTCGAATCCTTCGTCGACACGATTCATGGCGCGATGATCCCACGAGTCGCCGACAGGAATTCGTCCGACGCGCAGGTCACCGAGATGGAACCGGACACTCGCGGTACGCTCCGCTCATGAAATTGGCGTCCTCGCAGGTGCGGCCGGCGCTGTGGACGGTAGCCATCGCCTTGACGGCCACGGGTCTGAGCGGATGCATCGGTGCCGTCGATCGGATGGATTTCGACAACCAGATGCGCGAACGTGGCGGTGGGATGACGTCGGAGTTGGTGCGAGGCGGGTTCGACAGCCTCGCACATAGATACGGCGTCGACGCGATATCGGTGACCAGCATCGACATCAGCCCGATCGAGACGCTCGGGGTCACCGTTCGTGACCCCGGGAAGCCGTCACAGCTCGACAGATTCTCTTTCGACGGCGTCATTCTCGGCGAGCCCATCCCCGTGCAAGTCAGTGTCACCGACGATCTCGATGCGCGATCGTTCACGCTGGATCAAGTGCCGGCATTGGCGAATGTCGAGAAGTTGGTCGACGACGCGCTGGCTAGCAGCGGAGTCGACGACGGCGAAGTCACCGGGATCTCGGTCAGTCGAACCGAGTCGATACACGCCTCCGTGATGGTGGAATCCCCACGCTCGCGAGTACTTGTGGTCTTCGAGCCTGACGGAACTCCCTTTCTGGTGCAGCCGCTGTGAGCCGCCGAATCGCTCCGTTACTGATCTCGGTAGCGGTGATCGTGGTCGTGGGAATCTTTGCCGCACTGCTGTCTTCGGTGATCTGGCCCGGCCAGGTCGCGCACTTGGCGCCGATCTTCTGTGAAGAACCGACATCGAGCGCGATGGTCGTCTCGGATTCCTTTACCGACGGCGACGGTACGTCCACCAATTTCACGCTGTACTGCGTCGGACCGCGCGGTCAGACCGTTGATGCCGGCTGGCTGCTGCCGTTCTTGGTGCTGTGGGGCGTGTATTCGCTGGTGCTCGCGATCGTGGTCGGCGTGATCGTGCTGGCGGACGTCGGCCGGCGCGGGCGCAGAAACCGCTGACCCCGTCAGCGTGGGAGGACGACCAATTCGGCGACGGCGCCGTTGTCGGAGTGTGCCGGTACGAGTGCAAACGCCGAGCGTTCGATCAACCCCGCAAGGTGCGCGGTACGTACAGACGGATCGGCGCGCCAGCGACCGTCTTCGGATTGTGTCACCGGCAACAGGCGTACCGCATCGGAACTCACCGCAGCGGCGTTCTCGATGATGCCGAGTAGTGGCGGCGGCGTGTCGCTTCCGGTCAAGGCGGCCACGACGGTGGGCAGCATCGTCAACAGGGTGGTCACGGCGGCGTACGGATTGCCGGGGAGGCCGAGAACCACCAGACCACTGGGCAGGACGGCCGTTATCTGAGATCCGCCGGGGCGCGAGGCGACTCGCCCGACAATCGTGCGAGCGCCGAGTCGATCGAGCGCACTGCGCATTTCGTCGGCAGCGCCGCCTCCCGTCGCACCGATGACGACGAGTAGATCGGCTTCCTGGTCGACTCCGTCTGCGAGCACCCGCTCGAAACTGTCCGCAGTGTCTCGCAGGTGCGAATTCGCCACGCACCGTACGCCGTTGCTTTCCAGTAGGTAGGGGAGAATCCCGCCGACGGAGTCGCGAGTCTGACCTTCACGCAGTGGACCGGTCCGCCGGATCTCGTCGCCGGTGACTATCAGGCGTGCCCGTACCGGACCACGGACGAGGGCGTCGAACACTTCACCGCTGGCAGCTGCGGAGATCACCGCCGGAGTCACCGCGGTACCTGTCGGGGCGATCGTGAATCCGGTGGTCCAATCTTCCCCTCGTGGTCGAGCGTCGTTGCGGTGCGGCGCATCCGGCAGTCTCCGTACCATCCGAGATGGCTCGTCGACGGACAGATACTCGTCACGAATTACCGAGGTGGCGCCGAGGGGCAGGTGTGCTCCCGTGGCAATGCGAATCGCTTCACCTTCGCCGAGTTCGAGTTGCCCGTCGGCGCCCGCGATGCGGATCTCGGTGCGGATTCGCCAGGGGCCCTCGCTGGAGACCGCGTACCCGTCCATCGCCGAAACGTCTGACCTGGGAAGATCACCCAGGGCGACCAGAGGCTGCGCGAGCGTTGCTCCGAGGCTGTCGGCGAGATCGGCACGGTGTGGCGGCAATGCTGTCAGCGAGTTCCTGACGGCGGCGCGGGCTTGATCGACCGTCAGCCGCGGATGGCTTCGCGCGCGATCGATGTCTTCCGGTGTGTCGCAGTCGGTCGTACCAGCGACACTCAGCGTCGAGAACGGCTCGGTGACAATCGCTTTCATAGGTTGGTTCTCCAGCCCCGAACTCTCCCGCAATGTGGACAGGCGTTGCCGGAGTTCGCGAAATGTCCATGCGGAGAACAGGAATTGGGTTCGGTTGTTCTCGTCCACGGCACACGTCACCGGATTGTCCGTCGACGTGGCAGCGATCAAGGCGTCGACTGATTCGGCCTCGATGTGCGGCAGGTCGGACGCCAGCACCACCACCACGGCGTTATCGGGTAACCGGGTCGCAGACAACCCGGCCCAGATCGCCTCGACAGGGCCGGCTCCGGCCGGAGATTCCTGAGTTTGGGTGATTCCAGGATCAAGTTCAGGTCGATGCGGGCCGACCACGACGACGGCGTCGAGATGCGACGTTGCTGAAAGCGCGATGTCGAGGAGCCTGCGACCGTGTACGAGAAGGCCAGGTTTGTCGACACCACCCATTCTGGTCCCGCGACCACCCGCCAGAATGACGGCGGCGGTCGGCGGCGTGGTGGTCATGCCTCCATGCTGCCCCATCGCCGGGATGAGGACGACCGGTGACACGGGATCAGAAGTGAAACCGTGCCTTCTTCAGGTCGATCCGACCCTCCTTGATCGGTACCCCTTCGAGTTCGAGCTTGGCGATCTGACGATGAGCCAGGTGCGCCGACGGTTTGCCGGAGGCGCCGAGAACCCGATGCCACGGCAGGTCGGCAGAGTCCGTCCGCATGATCCAACCGACCGTGCGAGCACTGGAAAGTCCTGCAGCATCAGCGATATCGCCGTACGTCGCCACGAAACCGGCCGGAATCGACGCGATGAGTCGCCGTACCTCTTCGATCTGCTCTTCGGTGGTGGCTGCCATGTCGGTTCCTTCAGAGCACGCTGCGAACGAGGGCGGCAACTTCGTCGGCCCGCACGTGCGGGACCATGTGGTCACAGTCGAATTCGACGCTGGTCAGATTTTCACCGAGGTGCTCGGTGAGCGCTGCCCGGAACTCGTCGGTGACGTACGGAGGCTGGACTTTCATCGCTTGAACCAGCACGGTCGGCATGGAAGGCGGTGGCAGCACGATCGGGCGAGCGAGTTCGCCCCACCCGGTCACGATCGCGGGCGTGGACAGGCGCCAGTTGACGCGCCCGTTGCCCAGTTGAATCAGGTGCTCGGCCATCTCGACGTCGAGGTCCTGGGTGGGAACCTCACCCCACGAGCCGTGAATCTTCTCGGAGTACGCCTCGGCCGCATCGGTGTAATCCGGTGAGCCGATTGTGAGTTCGGCCACTTCCTGCATGAAAGTCGGATCCAAGCCGATCGCTGGATCGAGCAGAACGAGCCCACGAACGCGTTCCGGCGCGGTGGCCGCGAGGTGAAGCGCCAGCATTCCGCCGAACGAATGCGCGACGATCACCACCGGTCCGTTTGCATGTTCGTCCAGTGTCTCGAGCAGGCTCTCCACGTGGGATTCGATGTTCCACGGGGGAGCCCAGGTCGAGCGCCCGTGACCGCGCAGATCGGGCGAGATCCAGCGCGCTTGGGGCAGTTGGTTCTCTGCCATCGACTGCCAACGGCGGCCGTGACCGGTCAGACCGTGCAGCGAAAGGATCTCCGGCGCCCCGACGGGTCCGTAGAGATACGTATGGAGTGCAGACACGAGGTCAATCATGCCGGATGCAGGCGATGTGTGAGTTGTCGGTGCGCTCTGGTGGAATGCCTGGGTGAGTGAGACGGCAACACGCAGCAAGGTCACCATTCCGCGGGCGCGGTTGGTGCACCGAACTGCGCCGTCTCCGATACCCCGAACGTGGGATGAAGGGACGACGCGGCTCTTCGCGCCGCCGTCCGAGGATCCGTTCCAGCTCGCGTTCGGCCCTGTTTCTTTCGGTTCGGCAGCGGCTTGGAATCCCTGGCAGGTACTCGGCAGTCCCGGAACCGGCAAGACGTCCCTTCTCGTGGATCTGGCAGTGCAGAAGATCTCGGGTGGCGAAGATCCTGAATCGGTCCTGGTGCTCACCCAGTCACGCCGAGCCGCGACGCAGGTCCGCGAGCAGATCACCGCTGGGTTGCTCGGGTACCAACAGGAACGCGGACCGCAGGCAACCCGTGAGCCGCTGGTACGCACCGTTCACTCTTACGCCTTTGCCGTTCTCCGGCTTCAAGCCGCAGCACACGGCAACGCGCCGCCACGCCTGATCACCGGCGCCGAGCAGGACTCGGTGCTCCGCGAGATGTTGCGCGGCGACATCGAAGACGGTGCGCTCCGGTGGCCGGAGCGCCTGCGACCCGCATTGGGTTTGAACGGCTTTGCCGTCGAACTTCGAGATCTGATGCTGCGAGCCAACGAGCGCGGGCTCGGCCCCGAAGATCTGGTCAAGCTCGGCAAGAAGCGTGGCCATCCGGAGTGGGTGGCGGCCGGGCGGTTCGCCGAGGCCTACGAGCAAGGCGTGCTGCTGCGCGGCAGTGTCGGTGTCGAGGCTCCGGAGGCGACGGCGCCGGCACTCGACGCGGCCGAGTTGATCGGTGCGGCCTTGACCGCGTTCGCCACCGATCCCGAATTGCTTCGCTCCGAGCGCGCTCGGATCCGGCACCTCCTTGTCGACGACGCACAACATCTGGATCCGCAGGCGGCGCAACTGGTTCGGTTGATCGGAACCGGAACTGCGGGCACGGTCATCGCCGGTGATCCCGATCAGTCCGTCTTCGGATTCCGCGGTGCGGATTCGGCGTTCCTGCTCGGACTGGCGGAGCGCGGAGACGAGCGCCAGATCGTTCTGCCCGTCACGTATCGCAACAACGCCGACGTCGCGTCGATCGCGGCCAAGATCGCTGCGCGGCTGCCCGGCAACCTTGCTCATCGCATCGCGGTTCCATCCGATCTCACCGATGAGAATCCGGGACGGGCGTCGGTGCGGGTTCTCGGTACGACGGCCAAAGAAGCGGCAGTCGTCGCAGATACCTTGCGGCGGGCGCATCTGCTGGACGGGATTGCGTGGTCCGACATGGCCGTCATCGTGCGGTCGGTCCCGCGCACTCTCGCCCCTCTCCGGCGAGCCCTGCTCGCGGCGGGGGTGCCCGTCACGACCGCAGCCACCGAATTGCCGCTCGCGCGGCAACACGGAGTGTCCGGCCTGCTGCTGGTCCTTCGGGCGCTCGGCGGCGATCAGTTCACGGGCGACGACGCGCTTGCCCTGATGGCCGGTCCCATCGGCGGCGCCGAACCGGTCACCCTGCGCCGGTTGCGTCGTGGCCTGCGCCGGGTCGAGTTGGCATCGGGAAGTGATCGGGACTCCTCGGAGTTGTTGCGGCTCATTCTGATCGACGAGGATCGTGCGCAGTCCAAGCGCCTGATGGGCAAGCTGACAGACGTCGAAGCTGCGGCCCTCAATCGCGTGCTGTCGGTCCTTCGCAAGGCCCGAGTGCCTCTCGAGCGTGGTCTCGGGGTCGAAGAAGTTCTGTGGGCGGCCTGGCAGGCGACGGGGCTGGAACGGCGGTGGGCGGCCGCGTCGGCGCGCGGCGGACCGATCGGCTCACAAGCCGATCGAGACCTCGATGCCGTAGTCGCACTCTTCGACGCGGCTGCCAACTACGTCGACCGGCTGCCGCGTTCGCAACTCTCCGGTTTTGTTGACTACTTGACCAGCCAGGAGATACCGACCGACTCGCGGAGCCGATCGGTCATCGCTCCCGACGCCGTCACCGTGGTCAGCGCTCACGCCGCGGCGGGGCGCGAATGGGCGGTTGTGGCGGTGGCGGGTGTGCAGGAGGGGCTCTGGCCGAGTTTGCGGGCACGCGGCTCGCTACTGCGTACCGAAGCACTTATCGACCTGGTCAACGGAGTCTCCGACGGCAGTGACTCGGCTGCCGAACGACTCTCGCGAACCGCGCCACTTCTGGCCGAAGAACGCAGGTTGTTCCTGGTCGCCTGTAGCCGTGCTCGTCGCCGTCTGCTGATCACCGCAGTCGAATCGGCTTCGGGGGACACCGACTTGGTGCCTTCGCGGTTCGTGGACGAATTGATCCGTGGTGACGCGTACTCGGACGACCCGTCCTCCGATCTCGACGTCGTTGCACCCGAGACCGGGGATACCCGGGTTCTGTCGCTGCCTGCACTGGTCGCACAGCTTCGCAGCGTGGTGTGTGATCCCGACATCGCGCATTTCGACCCCGAGAAGCATTCTCGGGCTGCTCGCCAGTTGGCGCGTCTGGCTGCGGCCGGAGTACGAGGCGCGCATCCGGATCAGTGGTACGGCACAGCCGAGCCGAGTACCGCTGCTCCCATGTGGCAACCCGAGGACGGACCGGTTTCACTGTCCCCGTCCACCATCGAGCTTCTCGAAACATGTCCTCTCCGATGGGTGTTCGAGCGTCACGGTGGCAGCGACGGAGACAACACTCATGCGATCGCCGGTACGCTGGTCCATACCTTGGTGCAGGCACTGGCCGGCCGGATTCCACCGGATCAGGTCGAGAAGGCGCTCGAAAATGCCTGGGAATCCATCGATCTGGGATCGCAGTGGTACTCGCGCCGTGAACTCAATCGAACTCGGGAGATGCTGGCGACGTTCACGGCCTGGATGAACGCAACTCGCGGTGAGCTGACCGAAGTCGGCGTCGAGGTCGCGGTCGAGGGGGTCCTCGAACCGCGCGAAGAAGGAGCGCCTGCGGTCAAGCTACGTGGCCGGATCGACCGGCTCGAGCGCGATACCGAAGGTCGCCCAGTGGTTGTCGACGTCAAGACTGCGCGAAACCCCGTCAGCAACGAGGCCGCGCAATCTCATGCGCAGTTGGCGGCGTACCAGGTCGCAGCGGCCGAAGGTGCGATTGCCGGCGAACCGGCCACACAACCCGGCGGTGCACGCCTGGTATTCGTGGCCAAGTCCAACAAGAAGGACGGTGCGGCGCAGCGAGTTCAGCCGCCGCTGACGGCCGAAGCCGTCGAGATGTGGCGAGACGTCATTCACAACGCTGCCGCAGCGACCCAAGGACCGCAGTACCTGGCCAGGGTCAACGACGGATGTAGACATTGCCCGGTGCGTTCGAGTTGCCCGGCACACGACGAGGGACGACAGGTGAGTAACTAAGTGGCTGCCGCGACGCAGAAGGCACGCCGACCGAAGATCGACCCTGTCGACCTGGCGGTCGCGCTCGGTCAGCACCCTCCGACGCCCGAGCAGGCAGCAGTGATCGCCGCACCGCTCGGTCCGACATTGGTGGTCGCCGGCGCCGGTGCCGGAAAGACCGAGACGATGGCTGCTCGCGTCGTGTGGCTGGTTGCCAACGGCTTCGTCGACCCCGAGGCGGTTCTCGGCCTGACCTTCACGCGCAAAGCGGCGCAACAGCTGACGTCGCGAATCCGCAAGCGGTTGGCGCGGCTGGCGGGTTCGGACGTTCTGCGGGCACTCGACCCGACCGGCGGAGTGCGTTCCCGGATTCTGGCCGGCGAACCCGAAGTCAGTACCTACCATGCTTACGCGGGACGGTTGCTCTCCGAACACGGACTGCTGTTGCCCATCGAACCCTCGGCGACGTTGTTGTCCGAGACCGAACTGTGGCAGGTTGCGCACCGCGTCGTGAGCGGCTGGGACAGTGATCTGGACACCGACAAGAATCCGGGTTCGATCACCGAGACCGTTCTGGCTCTTGCCGGTCAGTTGGCGGAACACCTGGTCGATCCCGAGCAGTTGCTCGAGGCACACACCGAGCTGGACAAGCTGATTCACACTCTGCCCGCCGGCCCGAAACAGCGGGGTGGACCGAGCAAGGATTTGTTGAATTACCTTGATGTGCAACATAAGCGCATCGAACTGTTGCCTCTCGTCGCCCGGCTGGGTGAGACGCTGCGGCGTGAAGGCGCATTGGATTTCGGCAGCCAGATGTCGCTGTCTGCCCGGGTCGCCGCCGAGCATCCCGAGGTCGGGCAGACCGAGCGTGAGCGCTTTCGGGTAGTTCTTCTCGACGAGTACCAGGACACCGGTCACGCTCAGCGAGTGTTGTTGTCCTCGTTGTTCGGTGGGGGAGCCGACGGCCGCTTGGCACTGACGGCCGTCGGCGATCCGATGCAGTCGATCTACGGTTGGCGCGGCGCGTCGGCGGCCAACCTGCCACGGTTCGCAACCGATTTCCCGCTTGCCAACGGAAAGCCGGCTCCGACGCTCGAACTGCTCACCAGTTGGCGTAACCCGCCGGAGGCTCTCGAACTGGCAAACCTGTCGTCGGCGCCGTTGCGTCGACGCGGTGTGGCCGTCAGTACCCTGCGTGCACGGCCGGGAGCCGTCGCCGGAGACGTTCGACTGGCGCTTCTGGGAGACGTCGAACAGGAACGTCAGTGGGTGGCGGAGAAGATCGCCGAAGAATACGAGGCGGCACGTGCCGAAGACCGCCCGACGCCCACGGCAGCGGTGTTGATCCGCAGGAACGCCGATGCCGCTCCGCTGGCCGAGGCCTTGCGGTCCAAAGGTCTGCCGGTCGAAGTGGTCGGACTCGGTGGGCTCCTGCACACACCCGAGGTCGCTGACGTGATCGCCATGCTCCGGGTGGTCGCCGATCCGCTTGCAGGAAGCGCAGCCGTTCGGCTGCTCACCGGCGCGCGATGGCAGATCGGCGCGAAGGACCTGGCCGCACTCTCTCAACGCTCCCGCGAACTTGCCATCTCCGCGGGATACGGAACGGCGGGTGCGGTCACCGACGCCGAGGCGCTCACCTCGGCGGTCCACGATGCTCTGCCCGGGGAGAACGCCGAGCAAGCAGGATTGGTCGACTCGATCTCCGATCCAGGCCCGGCAGAACGCTATTCGGCTCTCGGGTACACACGCATCAACGCGATAGCGGCAGAGTTGGCGTCGTTGCGCGAACGTATCGGCCAGCCGCTCACCGAATTGGTGGCGGAGGTCGAGCGGGTGCTCGGGATCGGAATCGAGGCGGGCGCGCGGACCCGAGTCGGCGTCGTCGGGACCGCGGGCCGCGAGCATCTCGACGCATTCGCCGACGTTGTCGCCAACTACGCGACGCGTCCAACTGCCAATCTGACCGGGATGCTGGCTTTCTTCGCGGCAGCCGAACAGATCGAAAAGGGCCTCACGCCAGGCGAAGTGGAGGTGGCGCCGGATCGGGTCCAGATCCTGACCGTGCACTCGGCGAAGGGGCTCGAATGGGAAGTAGTGGCGATCCCGCATGTCAGCGACGGGGTGTTCCCCTCGTCCACCGCGTCCGGATCGTGGCTCGGGGCGCTCGCCGAACTGCCACCGTCGTTGCGTGGTGACCGGGCGGTCGACGCGGATTCGGCCGACGGAGTTCCGGTGCTCGACCTCGAGGAGCTCTACAACCGCAAGGACCTCGAGAACGCGATAACGGCGCACAAGAAGGCCTTGTCCAACCGTCGACTGGACGAGGACCGGCGGTTGTTCTACGTCGCGCTGACCAGAACCGAACGGGCGCTGTTCATCTCGGCGCATCACTGGGCGGAATCCGGTGCGGAACCGAAGGGGCCTTCGGAGTTCCTGGACGAGCTGCATCAGATGGTCACGGCCGAAAACGATGCCGATGAGGAAGACTCACGCGGTGCGATCGGCGTCGTGGAGGAATGGGCGCCGGCCCCGGAACCCGATACCGAAAACCCGTTGGCCGCCACTCCCCGTACGGCGCAGTGGCCGCCGGATCCGCTGGGTGCGCGGCGCGGCGCCGTCGAGGCCGGAGCCGCGAGCGTCCTGTCGGCACTCGCATCGCTGCCGCAAGACAGCGAAGAGGCGGAAGAACCGGAGGACGATCCGGAGAACTGGGCCTCGGACGTCGACGTTCTCCTGGCCGAGCGCGAGGCCCGCGCAAACGCGCGTGCCGAAGTGATTCTCCCGGCGCAGCTTTCGGTGACTCAGCTCGTCGACCTCAAGGCAGATCCGGACGAACTGGCGGCTCGCCTACGTCGTCCGCTGCCGTATCCGCCCAACCCGTTGGCTCGTCGCGGAACCGCTTTTCACGCCTGGATCGAGCGAAGGTTCGGTGCGACTCGGCTGTTGGATCTCGACGAGCTACCCGGCGCCGCGGATACCGGCGCGGGTCCCGAGACCGACCTGGTGAAACTTCAGGATGCGTTCTTGCGGTCCCCGTGGGCCAATCGCAGCCCGATCGAAGTGGAAGTTCCTTTCGAAACATCCATTGCCGGAACGGTTTTGCGCGGTCGGATCGACGCTGTGTTCGCCGATCCCGACGGCGGATGGACGGTGATCGACTGGAAGACCGGTGCCGAACCGTCGGCCGCCAACGAGGACGCTGTTGTGATGCAGTTGGCCGCGTATCGGGTGGCCTGGGCCGAATTGATGTCAGCCAGAGCTCGTTCGGCGGGGCGCAACGAACAGTTTCCGGCCGACAAGGTGAGGGCGGCGTTTCACTACGTTCGATCGGGTCGCACCATCGCACCCGAGAACCTGCCGGACGGTGAGGCTCTCGCTCGCCTCATCCGAACGGCAGGCGCGCAAAATTAGCTTGCGTTTCGACGAGCCTTGAGTGCTTCGGTCACCAGCGGGACCTGCAGGGGGAGACGTGCGATCGAACCGATCTTCTGCGGTGTGGACGTCTTCGGGCTTCGGCACCAGTCGATCGCCATCTGGATGTTGGCGGGGAACACGGCAACAAAGAGCGCGGCGGCAAGGCCCGCGCCGAGCTTGCGGGTCTTCGGCACGGCCAAGGCAGCGCCGATCGCCAGTTCCGCGACGCCGGACACCTGGGTGTAGGTGCGTGCCTGTCCGGGAAGCTGGCGGGGAACGGTGCTGTCGAAGAACGAGGGCGCTGCAAAATGCATGGTGCCGGCGCCGAGAAGGAGGGCCGACAAACGAAGAGCGGCCGCTTGGCTGGGAGTGGACGTCGAACCGGTGAAAGGCATTTGCCCAGCCTGCCTCACGGTGGACCTTCTTGCCACTACCGGTGCCACGACCCGCGCGCTATTCGGCGCCCGAGTTCCGAAGTCGATCTTCGAGGGTTACGCTGCCTGCCGATGTCCGTGTAGGTATTTCGTAAGTTCGAGTGAGAGAGTCGATGTATGGCCGGTAAGCTCCGGGCGCGTTTGACCAGGTCGGAAGCATTGACCGATCAGCCTGACTTCGCCCTTGTCGGGGTGCTGCGCATTCCCCAGCTACAGACCAGTCCGGCGCGGGCCATCTACAAGCGAGTTCTCATCGCATTGGGTGCTCTCGGCGCCGCCGTGTTGATCGTCTACATCGATCGCGCCGGATACCGAGACGCACAGGACAACGAGCTGTCGCTGCTCGACTGCATCTACTATGCGACGGTTTCGCTCTCGACCACCGGCTACGGCGATATCACTCCGTTCACTCCGTCGGCGCGCCTGGTCAACGTCCTGTTGATCACGCCACTTCGAATCTTCTTCTTGATCGTGTTGGTCGGAACCACACTTTCAGCTCTGACCGAGAGTTCGCGTCAGGCGTTCAAAATTCAGCGTTGGAGGCAGCACGTGCGTAATCACACCGTCGTCGTCGGATACGGGACCAAGGGGCGGACGGCAATCGAAGCAATGCTCGGTGACGGTGTACCGGCGTCGGAGATCGTGGTCGTCGATACCGATCAGACAGTCCTCGACTCCGCGGCGAGCAAGGGCCTGGTGACGGTGTTCGGTTCGGCGACGAAATCGGACGTACTTCGGTTGGCAGGTGCGCAGAATGCGTCGTCGATCATCGTGGCCACGAATCGTGACGACACCGCAGTGCTCGTGACACTGACAGCCCGCGAAATCGCGCCGAAAGCCAAGATCGCCGCAGCCATCCGTGAAGCCGACAACGCGCATCTTCTGCGTCAGTCCGGCGCAGACTCGGTGGTCGTGTCCTCGGAGACGGCAGGTCGACTCCTCGGCATCGCGACCACAACGCCGACTGTCGTGGAGATGATCGAAGACCTTCTGACCCCGGAAGCCGGATTCGCGATCGCCGAGCGCGCAGTCGAACGTGACGAGGTCGGCGGCTCTCCGCGTCATCTCTCCGACATCGTGCTCGGGGTAGTTCGCGACGGCCGTCTGGTTCGCGTCGGTTCGCCCGAGGTGGACGCCGTCGAGGAGAACGATCGCCTGCTCTACATTCGCCGCGTCACGAACTGAGTGCTGCCGAGCTTCGTGCGCGCAGTAATGTCGTGAGCGTGAACGACTTCCAGCTGACCGAAACACCGCTGCTCTCACGCTCGAGCGTCGGCCGCGCCGAGGAATTGCGGTCGGATGCCGCCGCACTGACCACGGGTTGGGCGGACGCGCTGCTCCTCCGTGTGAATTCACGGGGTCAGGTCAAGGTCTCACCGGAAGGTCAGTTGGTCTTCGCCGAGGCAACCGAACTGGGTCCGGAACCGGTGCGCGGTGCAGTGTTCCTGGGAATTCGGGAGAATCGCCACGTCTGGGCGGTGCGGGTGTCGCTGCTGGCGGGCACGTTGTCCGAATTGCGCATGCTCGGCGGAACACTCGACGACGCGGACGCCGGTTTGTTGACCGGTGCCGTCGCGATTCTCAACTGGCACGACAGTGCCGGATTCAGCGCTATCGACGGCGCACCGAGTGAACCCACCATGTCCGGCTGGTCACGCATTTCCACGTCCACCGGCCACGAGGAGTTTCCCCGAACGGATCCGGCGGTCATCTGCCTGGTGCACGACGGCGGCGATCGAGTTCTACTCGCTCGTCAGCCGACCTGGCCGCAGCGACGTTTCTCGATTCTCGCGGGATTCGTCGAGGCCGGGGAGTCACTTGAAACGTGCGTTGTCCGCGAGATCAAGGAAGAAGTCGGCATCGACGTGCACAGCGTTCGATACCTCGGGAGCCAGCCTTGGCCGTTCCCGCGCTCGGTGATGTTGGGCTTCGCCGCAATCGGCGACCCCGCCGCTCCGCTTCTGTTCGCGGACGGCGAGATCGCCGAGGGCACCTGGTTCACGAAGGACGAGGTGCGTGCCGCTCTCGAACTCGGCGACTGGGGTTCGGAAGCGGACGCGCCACTGCTGCTGCCCGGCTCGATCTCCATCGCTCGCGGAATGCTCGAGAGCTGGGTCAAATAGGAGCTGGGTCAGACAACAGCCTGAAAGGCTCTACAGACCCAGGGCCTGCTTGACCTGGTTGAGCGACGGGTTGGTCGCGACGCTGCCGTCGCCGTACTTCACGGTCGGAACGACGTGATTTCCACCGTTGACGCTGCCGACGAAATCGGCTGCTGCCGGATCGTTCTCGATGTCGATCTCGGTGTACTCGATCCCCGACGCGTTGAGCTGCGTCTTGAGGCGGCGGCAGTAGCCACACCACGTGGTCGAGTAGATGGTCAGGGCAGGCGCATTTTCGGTAGAAGTCACGGCCGATATAACACCACGACCGAGAGCGTTGTTCCGTATCGGCCCGTGTTCTCTTGCCCACATACCGTCGGGCGCGGCGAATGGAGTGTCGGAACGTCCTGCCATGATGGTCCCCATGCCTGCGGACACCGGACTGGATCCAGAACAATCGGCCGCCGTGCTCGCGCCACGCGGCCCGGTGTGTGTCCTCGCGGGCGCTGGAACAGGCAAAACCCGCACCATTACCCGCCGGATCGCGCATCTGGTTGCCGACGGTCATGTCTCGGCCGGGCAGGTGCTTGCCGTGACATTCACCGCTCGAGCGGCCGGCGAAATGCGTGGACGGCTTCGTGAGCTGGGGGTTGGTGGAAGTGGGCCGCAGGTACAGGCTCGCACCTTCCACGCCGCCGCTCTTCGTCAACTCAAGTACTTCTGGCCGCAAGTGATCGGTGACACCCCGTGGCGTCTGCTCGATCGGAAGTTCGCGGTTGTCAGCAGTGCCGCCGCTCGTGTCGGGTTGTCCACCAGTACGGAAAGCGTGCGCGACCTCGCCAGCGAAATCGAGTGGTCCAAGGCCTCACTGATCGCGCCCGAGGACTACCCACGCGCGATAGCCAAGATTCGTCGCGAGGCGCCGGTCGATGCCACCAAGGTTGCGCAGGTCTACGCGGCATACGAAGAGCTGAAGGCACGTGGACAGGACGGAATGCTCCTCGATTTCGACGATCTCCTACTTCACACCGCGGCTGCGCTCGAAGAGCATTCGACGGTTGCCGACGAGTTCCGCGAGCGGTACCGCTGCTTCGTGGTCGACGAGTATCAGGACGTCACCCCGCTGCAACAGCGGGTGCTCGACGCCTGGCTCGGCGACCGCGACGACCTGACCGTGGTGGGCGATGCGAATCAGACCATCTACTCCTTCACCGGCGCCACCCCGAACTATCTGTTGGACTTCTCGCGGAAATTCCCCGAAGCGACCGTCGTCCGGCTCGAACGGGACTACCGCTCCACCCCTGAGGTCGTGTCGCTGGCGAACCGCGTGATCGGTGCAGCGCGCGGACGGATCGCCGGGACGCGTCTTCAGTTGATCGGGCAACGCGCTCCGGGGCCTGAGCCGGAGTTCATGGAGTTCGACGACGAGCCTGCCGAAGCGCTCGGCGTTGCGCGGGCGATCAAACGGCTGATCGCGGCAGGCACTCCAGCGGCCGAGATCGCTGTTCTGTATCGGATCAATGCTCAGTCGGAGGCGCACGAGCAGGCACTCACCAAGCTCGGCATTCCGTTCCAGGTGCGTGGTGGAGAGGGCTTCTTCACCCGCACCGAGGTCCGTCAGGCAGTGGCGGCGCTGCGTCAGGCCGCCGGACGAGACGACCTTCCCGAAGGCGCAGACAACGGCGAAGCGCTGGTTTCACTGGTTCGCGCTGTACTCGCGCCACTCGGTCTGACCAACGAAGAACCTTCGGGCACGCAGGCCCGCGAGCGCTGGGCGTCGCTCTCGGCTCTCGTGGCGCTGACCGAAGAACAACTCGTCCACGAACCCGAACTGTCGCTCACCGGGCTGCTACAGGAGCTCACAGCCCGAGCCGAGGCGCGGCACCCACCGACCGTGCAGGGCGTGACGTTGGCTTCGCTTCACGCGGCCAAGGGGCTCGAATGGGATGCGGTGTTCCTGGTCGGCCTCAACGACGGCACCCTGCCGATCCAACACGTTCTCGGCGACGCCAATTCGGGCGCCGACGACGTCGCGGTGGAGGAGGAGCGTCGGCTTCTGTACGTGGGGGTTACCCGCGCCCGCGAGCATCTGCAGCTGTCTTGGGCATTGGCTCGCAATGAGGGGGGACGCAAGTCCCGTCGCCGGTCGAGGTTCCTCAACGGGCTCATCCCCGAGGACTCACCGGCTTCGCGCGTTGCCGCGCCGTCGTCGGGGAACAAGAAGCGTCCGCGCTGCCGCGTCTGCGGCAAGCCGTTGATCGGGACGTCGGCGACAATGCTCGGGCGCTGCGAAAAATGCCCGTCCAATGTCGACCTGGAATTGCTCGAGCACCTCAAGGCCTGGCGGCTGGACAAGTCCCGAGAACTCAAAGTTCCGGCCTATGTCGTCTTCAGCGACAACACACTGATGGCTATTGCCGAACAACGACCACAAGACAATCGTGGACTGGTTTCGATCCCTGGAATCGGGCCGAAGAAGCTCGACAACTTCGGGGAAGACGTACTAGCTGTCATTCGCGGCGAACTGCGTGCGGCAACACTCGATATCTGAAATGCATCCGAATCGACAACGGTGAGTTACATAACCGCAGGTCAAAAATAGGTTGTGCAGATTCGACGGATTCTCTACTCTGGTTTTCAGTGTTACGGGGCAACCTGTGCGCAGAAACTATCCGGACCGACACGAAATGGAGGTGGCAAATAAATGACGAACTTGATCTCGTATGAAGCGTGCGCAAGCGCAAAGTTCGCTGTTGCCGCCCCCATGCTGCCGCGTGCAGCGGGATGGGCGCAGCATGCGTTCCGCCTGCGCCCTCAAGCAGCAGCAAAGAAAGCAGCTGTCGAGTCCGTGTTCTTAAGCCATCGAGGTATTTCTCGGTAGGACACATCCGTTCACTTACGGCCACGGACCCGCAGCCCCTGCGGACCGTGGCCTTTGTGTTGGATACCCCTCTTTATCCGGTTTCCGACTCGGCTCAGGTTCGCACCCATCGAACCCATATCGTGCGACACAGTTTCGCATCCGAGCACTAGGAGACCGAGTTGTCTGCCCAGACAATCCGCGTGGAATCCGAAAACTCCACCACTGCAGTAACTTCCACCGACGTCACTTCGGCTGCAGTCACGTTCATCGAGGTCGCGTCCACCCGCCGCGACCTGCCGTGCCGGGCATCCAACCCCGATCTCTGGTTCGCCGAAGCTCCGGCCGAACTCGAGCAGGCGAAGGCACTGTGCGCGCAGTGCCCCATCCGTTCCCGTTGTCTCAGTGCGGCTCTCGACCGCGCCGAGCCGTGGGGGGTGTGGGGAGGCGAGATCCTCGATCAGGGGGCCGTCATAGCGCGCAAGAGACCGAGGGGGCGCCCACGCAAGCAACTCGTGTGCGCGTGAGAGCCCTATTCGGCGGAGCCGGTGTCTTAGTCGGCGGAGCCGGCGTCTTATTCGGCGGAGCCGGTGTCATCCAGAACCGGCTCCGCGAACCCTGGCAACCAACGAGTCAGGATTTCCATGTACGGGGCATATGCGTCCAACTGGGCGCATATGCCGACCGAACCGAGAAGAACTCGGAAGATCATCAAATACTCGGCCGGAAGGTTGAGTGCACGGGCCGTTCGGAACTGCGCACTGTTGAAGTCAGTGGCGGTTCCGGCGGCCTTTTGCAGCCACGACCGAGTGAAGTGAAATGACTCGGTCTGGATCGGGTCGGTGAAGGGTCGCAGGTAATCCGCGATCTCCTTGTCGGTCACCGTGCGTCCGGGAATCACGAAACCGTTGGCGCGCAACAACTCCGTCAATTCGTCGAATTGTTCCTCGACAGCCAAGCGCACCATCGTGCCGAGAACCCGTGGCAGTCCGTTCGGGAACGGCGCAGCCGCACCGAAGTCGATGACGCCGAGTCGGCCGTCCGCGAGAAGCATGAAATTGCCGGGGTGCGGGTCGCAGTGGAGCAAGCCGACACGGGCCGGAGACGCGAAGTGGAATTCGGCGAGTAGTGCACCGGCAGCATTGCGCTGCTCCGGCGTTCCACTTTCGATGATTCTGGTCAACGGGGTTGCCGTCATCCATTCGGTCACGACCACTTTCGGCGCGCTCGCCACGACGTGCGGGATCACGAATTGGGGATCTCCGTCGAATTCTTTTGCAAAAGCTCGCTGATTGTTCGCCTCGATCCGATAGTCGAGTTCTTCTTCGGTGCGCGCGGTGAACTCCTCGATCACGGGGCGCACATCGACACCGGGCATGACCGAACCGAAGAGACCGGCAAATCTGCCCAAGGTCTTGAGGTCGGCGCGTAGAGCTTCGTCGGCGCCGGGGTACTGAACTTTCACGGCCACGTCGCGGCCGTCCGCCCAGACCGCACGGTGAACCTGCCCGATGCTTGCCGACGCGGTCGGTTCGTCGTCGAACGACTGGAATCGGTCGCGCCATTTGGTTCCGAGTTGCTGATCGAGCATCTTGTGTACTTGCTTGGTCGGCAGCGGTGGGGCGGCGGCTTGGAGCTTGTTCAGCGACTCGCGGTACGGCTCCGCGAATTCCTCCGGAATCGCCGCCTCCATGACGCTGAGCGCTTGGCCCAGCTTCATCGCGCCGCCCTTGAGTTCGCCCAGCACCGCGAACAGTTGCTCGGCGGCCTTCGCGCTCAACTGCGCGTCGATCTCGCCTTTGTCGCCGCCGGCGAGCTTGCGTCCGAAGCCCATGGCGGCGCGACCGGCCATCCCCAGGGGGATGCTCGCGAGTTTGGCAGTACGGGCAGAACTCTTGCGTGGGATCTCGGACACCACACCATCATGTCTGACTGGGGCGTCCTTTGCCCGAAACAGGTGCCAGGTATTGGCAACTGCAAGATATTTGCCGAGGCCAGCGCCTGGTTGTGATCCGATACGGACGGAGCGCGATCTCGAGCGTCGACGACAGACTCGCCGCATGCGTCGCCGTTGTCTCGGATAATGCGGAGTCGATCTCGGCCAGGGCCAGCGCGACACTTGCATGGATCATCGCCGATTCCGCGTGGCCGGCGCTGCCGAGTAGCTGCGCGGACAGATGAAGCCAATGAGGGTCGAGTTCGGATCGGATGATGTCGGCGCATCGCAGGCAACTCGACTGGCCAGGCAAGACAAGAGGACCGATCACACCGTTGCCGTCGCGGATGCGGACGGAAAGGTGGGGGAGTCCGCAGCGAACGAGATCGCTGACCAGGCGAGGATCAGTGACCACGTCGTCGGCCAGCACCACCAGTTGTTCGTTCCACGTGCGCACGACGTCGGTGTTGCGATACCCGCGCGAGCGACGCGTGCTTACCCCGCCGGTGACCAGGGCGCGCTCGACGGCGTCCGAGAGTGGACCGACACCGTGGATCCGGACGGACACGGTCCTCCTGGCGGCAGTGTGGACGAATCCGGAATCGGTGAGTTGCTCGAGCAACTTCTCCGTCACCGACGTCGAAATCCCGCGCGTCGATGCTTCCCACAGGATGGTCGCGCGGGATCTGGAGCCGTCCATTTTGCGGAGGATCGACTTCACCGCGCGCGCATCGACCCCGACAGGCAGCGTCAGCAGGACGGCACGTCCGGGTGTCCATCCCAGCTGCAGCCGACCGTCCGGGCGCGACAGAACAGCGATCCGCGGGTCCCATCGGGGTCCCGCGGATCGCTGTGACGTGCTGTTCTGTGTGGTGTCGTCTTGCGTGTCACCGGTCATCGTTCGATGCTGGCACGGCGGGCCGTCGGCGAGTCCGCGTCAGTGACAGTTATCCACAGGACGTCAGCATGGCTGAACTGCGAAAATGTGTCGAGAAGGAATTATTTCTCTTCGTCGTCCTCGCGGGTCTTGTCCATCGCTGCCTCGGCCGCACGCTCTTTTGCCTCGACGGCTTCGAGCTGGGCGATCGGGTCGTCGAAATTGCCGGCTTCGCCGCCGCCGAGGACCCGGGCGACAAATCCGTCCGGTGCGTCGAGATCGCTCGAATCGGGCATGAGGTCGGGATGTGACCAGACGCCGTCACGAGTGTCCATACCGGCTTCCGCGGTGAGCTTCTGCCACAACCCGGCCGCTTCACGGACCTTGCGAGGACGAAGTTCGAGTCCGACCAGCGTCGCAAAGGTCTGTTCGGCGGGGCCGCCGGTGGCACGGCGACGCCGCAACGTCTCGCTCATCGCGGCAACACCAGGCAGTCGCTCGCCGAGTGCGGCGGTGACGACCGTCTCCACCCAACCCTCGACCAGCGCGAGCAGAGTCTCGAGCCGTTCGAGAGCGGCTTTCTGCTCCGGGGTGTTCTGCGGCTCGAACGTGCCCTGCTGCATCAGTGCTTCGAGCTTGCTCGGATCGGTGAGAGCGGACGGGTCGAGGTCCTTGGCAAATTCTTCCATCGCCGAGAAGTCCATCGTGATCCCGCGGGCGTATTCCTCGACTGTGGCGAGAACGCGCTGTCGCAGCCACGGAACGTGACTGTAAAGGCGCTGATGAGCTGCTTCCCGCGCGGCGAGGAACACCAGAACTTCCTGATGCGGCTGTTCGAGACCCTCACTGAACGCCTGAACCGCAGCGGGGAGAAGGGCCGCGGTGCCCTCTGGTCCGAGGGGCAAGCCGATGTCGGTGGAGGAGAGCACCTCGGTGGACAGTTGGCCGAGTGCCTGGCCCAATTGCGAGCCGAACGCGAGTCCACCCATCTGGCCGAGCATGCCCAGCATCGGGCCCGCCATCTGCTGTGCTTCGGCGGGAAGTCCCTGGACCCACATGCCCGCCACCTTCTCGGCCACCGGATCACAGAGCCGCTTCCACGTGTCGATCGTGTTGTCGAGCCAGTCGTTCGGAGTCCAGGCGAGAGTGCGGCTCGCTCCGGCAGGAAGCGTCGTTGCGGCGTCCAGCCACATCTCGGCCAGATGTGCGGCGTCGGCGATCGCCTTGACATTGCCCTCGGTGATCGGTGTAACCGATCCGATCTGTTGGCGTGCCAGCTTCTTGGCGATGTCGTAGTTCACCGGACCGGAAGTACCGCCCTGGCCCATCGACGAGCCCATCCCGCTCAGCATCTGACCGAACTGGGTGAGCATCTGGCCGAGCTGAGCCGGATCGAATCCCTCACCGCCCGCGCCGAACCCGAACGGCGTGTCACCACCCCCGAACGGATTGCCACCCGCCGCGTTCTTGTCGCGATCGGGATCGTCGTCGGAGTTGGAGAAGCCGAACGGCATATTGCTCATACCTCAACGGTACAAGGCTCGAGCGGTCGGAGTCGCCCTCCGAGTCACGCTGACGGCGAACACGCACGGCGCTCAGGCGGTGCGATCGGTGCTCCGGCGCCTTCGCGCTTTACTCTGGATCAGGTGAATCGACGGATAGTGACGCTCTTGGCCGCACTCGCACCCATCGTCGTGTTGGGAGTCGTCGGAACAATGGTCACTGTTCCTTATGTCGCACTCGGTCCTGGCCCCACCTTCAACACCCTCGGCGACGTCGACGGTAAGCCCGTCGTCGACATCCAGGGGACCGAGGTCGATCCCACCGACGGCAACCTCAACATGACAACGGTGTCGGTTCGCGACGGCCTCAACGTCTTCGAAGCGTTCGGACTGTGGGCGAGTGGCAGCAACGGACTCCTCCCTCGCTCGGAGATCTATCCGCCTGAGAAGTCGAAGGAAGAGATTCAGCAGGCCAACACCGCCGACTTCCAGCAGTCCGAGGACAGTGCCGAGTTGGCTGCACTGCACTTTCTCGGTAAGCCGGTGGCACTCACTGTCTCGAAGGTGACCCCGGACGGCCCCGCCGCGGGTGCCCTGCAAGAGGGCGATGTCCTGGTCAAGATCGGCGACACTTCGGTAACCACCATCACCGGCGTTCAGGACACGGTCGGTGCGATCGCGCCCGGCACCGCGATCGACGTCACCGTCCTTCGCGAGGGTGTGGAGACCGTTGTGCCGGTCACCGTCGGGGCGCGGCCCAACAAGCCCGAATCGGGTTACCTCGGCGTCACGCCCAACGAGGTCCCGGACGTTCCCTTCACCGTGCAGTTCAACCTTGCCGACATCGGCGGTCCTTCTGCCGGACTGATGTTCACACTGGCGTTGGTGGACAAGCTGACTCCAGGGGAGCTCAACGGCGGAAAGTTCGTGGCCGGAACGGGCACCATCGACTCCGACGGCGAGGTCGGTCCGATCGGCGGTATCAGGTACAAGTTGATCGCCGCCTCCGAAGCCGGTGCTGAGACCTTCCTCGTGCCGGCCCAGAACTGTGACGAGGCGAAACAGAATGCGCCGGACGGGCTTCGACTCGTCAAGGTCGACAACCTGCCCGGCGCAGTGGACTCACTCGAAAGCCTCAACACGGGCGGCGACGCACCCCGCTGCTGAAACCTGCCTTGCCGAAGACAGGCTCGGTCAGTCTTCTTTTTTCAGTCTTCTTCGACCTCGTCGAGCGTCGCGTACAACGCGTGAACCAGGTGAGGTGCAAGACCGTCGTAGGTGAGCAGTTCCAGGTCGCCGTACGGATCCGCATCCTCGTCGGGACGCATCTGCAGAAGCGACAGCGAAGGACCGTCACGGAGCACGCCGACGAACAGTCGAGCCTCGCGTCGATCGGGATGCGCGTTGGCCGTCAGTCGCGCGACCTCGTCCGCAGCATGCTGATCGGTCAATACCGGCGCCGTGGCGTGATCGAGATCCGATTCCGCCTCGGGCGGCAGGACGACGATCTCCTGAACCAGGATGCAACCCTGCACCGACTCGGGCCAATGCGTCGTTGCCAGGAACTCGTCGAGTGCCCGTGAACCGCCGATGATGTCCTCGGGAAGCGATTCCTGTTCGATCGGTGTGTATTCGGCGCCCTCGGCGAGTTGGTCGAGCAGTCCTGGTTCGGCCGCGGCGAGCATTTCGGTAGGCACCAACGCGTACAGCTTCGGCGGTTGATCCCAGCCTTCGGCGTCGATGTGGTCGACAACTTCATGAACGCACCGGGCGAGGGCACTCGGTGATCTGCTCATATTCTCTTCACTCACACGTTCATCCTCCCACCTTCTGTCCGGCTCCCTGCTCTCCGTGTTGTCAACCCGTGACCGTTGTTACGTAGAGTGGTCGGAAACGGCCAAGTCCACTCGGGCGTGGCCGCAGTGATCGATGCAATCGGTTGCGACGCCACGGCGTCGCCAAATCTTGGAGCGTGGCACGTGGGCATGCGGCCCCCCGCAGGTTTACCCTCTCTGTCCAGACGCAGTCGAATCTTGTTGGTGGTGGCTGTCGTAGTGGCGGCCTTGCTGCTCGTGGGGCCGCGACTGATCGGCATGTACACGGACTGGTTGTGGTTCGGAGAAGTCGGCTACCGCGGTGTCTTCACCAAGGTTCTGCTGACGCGATTCGTGCTCTTCCTCGTGGTCGGAATTGTCGTCGGAGCCATCGTGTGGCTCGCGATGCTTCTCGCGTACCGCGCACGTCCGGTGTTCGTTCCGGTCTCCGGACCCAACGATCCGATCGCGCGCTACCGCACGACCGTCATGTCGAGGCTTCGTCTGTTCGGCGTGATCATTCCGGTCGCGATCGGCATTCTCTCCGGTCTCATCGCGCAGGCCAACTGGGTCACGATCCAGTTGTTCCTCAACGGTCAGCCGTTCGGCATCACCGATCCTCAGTTCAACTTGGACGTCGGCTTCTACACGTTCGATCTGCCGTTCTACCGCTTCGTTCTGAATTGGTTGTTCGTCTCGATTCTGCTTGCCTTCGTGGCAAACCTGGTCACCCACTACGTTTTCGGTGGGATCAAGTTGGCCGGGCGCGCTGGGACATTCACGACTGCCGCACGTATTCAACTGGCTGTCATCGCCGGCACCTTCGTGCTCCTCAAGGCGGTGGCGTACTGGTTCGATCGGTACTCGTTGATGTCGAGTAGTCGTAAGGAACCGACGTTCACCGGTCCGGGCTTCACCGACATCAATGCGGTTCTGCCGGCGAAGCTGATTCTGTTGTCGATTGCGGTCATCTGCGCGTTGGCGTTCTTCGCCTCGATCTTCACGCGGGATCTTCGGATACCGGCCATGGCAGTCGCTCTCTTGGTTCTTTCGTCGGTGCTCGTCGGTGCGGTCTACCCGATGATCGTCGAGCAGTTCTCCGTCAAGCCCAATGCGGCGCAGAAGGAGAGCACGTACATCGAACGAAACATCGAAGCGACCCGTCAGGCGTACGGGATCACGGAAGAAAACGTCGACTACGTCGACTATCCGGGAGTTGGCACCAAGCAGCCCCAGGACGTTCCGGCCGACCGGACCACGATCGCGAACACACGCCTGTTGGATCCGACCATTCTGTCGCCGACGTTCACCGCTCAGCGTCAGCTCAAGAACTTCTACGGGTTCCCGCAGACGCTCAACGTCGACCGCTACGAACAGGACGGCCAGTTGCGCGACTTCGTTGTCGCCGCGCGTGAGCTGTCGCCGAACAACCTTTCCGGGAACCAGACGGACTGGATCAACAAGCACACGGTCTACACGCACGGCAACGGTTTCGTCGCGGCCCAGGCAAACGAAGTAACGGCCGTGCAGGGCGACAGTCAGAACAACACCGGTGGTTACCCGATCTACTCGGTCAGCGACCTGACGACCACGCCCGAGAACGAGAACCTCAAGGTGGACAATCCTCGGTCGTACTACGGCGAGGTGATCAGCCAGTCGGACGCCGATTACTCGATCGTCGGTTCCGTCGACGGCGAGGGACCTCGTGAGTACGACACCGACACCTCTAAGTACACCTACACCGGTTCGGGTGGTGTCTCGATCGGCAACTGGTTCAACCGTCTTGCATTCGCGGCGAAGTACACCGAGCGCAACATCTTGTTCTCGAGTGCAATCGGCTCGAACTCCAAGATCATCTTCAAGCGTGATCCGAAGGAAAGGGTCGAGGAGGTCGCGCCTTGGCTGACGACCGACGGCGCTGCCTACCCCGCAGTGGTCGACGGCAAGATGCAGTGGATCATCGACGGCTACACCACCGCCCAGGACTACCCGTACGCGCAGCGCAGTTCGCTCGACGGGTTGGTCGAGGACAGTATCGACCAGACGACCGGGCGCCTCATTCCGCGTCAGGAGTTCTCCTACATCCGTAACTCCGTGAAGGCCACGGTCGACGCGTACGACGGCACGGTCACGCTCTACCAGGTCGACGAGCAGGATCCGGTTCTGAAGGCGTGGATGGGAGTCTTCCCGAACACGGTGAAGCCGAAGAGCGAAATCTCGGACGACCTGCAGGCGCACTTCCGCTACCCGGAAGACATGTTCAAGGTTCAGCGAGAGATGCTGGCGAAGTACCACGTCGACGATCCGAGTGAGTTCTTCACCAACAACGCGTTCTGGTCGGTTCCGAGTGATCCGACGATCGACACGTCGGCCAACCAGCCGCCGTACTACGTGCTGGTGGGCGACAAGGACACCGCGAAGGCGGATTTCCGTCTGACCAGTCCGATGGTCGGGTTCAGTCGTGAGTTGCTGTCGGCCTACATCTCGGTGGCGAACGACAAGGAGAACTACGGCAAGTTCACGGTGCTGCAGCTGCCGACCGATACGCAGACTCAGGGTCCACAGCAGGCTCAGTCTGCGATGACGTCGGATTCGCGTGTTGCTTCGGAAGTGTCACTGCTCAAGCAGTCGAACAAGATTCAGTACGGAAACCTGCTGACTCTGCCGATTGCCGAGGGCGGAATCCTCTACGTCGAACCTTTGTACTCGCAGCGAAACTCGCAGAACGCGTTCCCTCAGTTGGCGCGTGTGCTGGTGAGCTTCAGCGACACCAACGGCATTCGGATCGGTTATGCACCGACCGTCTCCGAGGCGATCAGTCAGATTTGGCCGGGCGCAGGTTCGGCAGCGACTGTCACCCAGCCGGCACCCGATCCGAATACCGGAGCGCAACCGGAAACGCCGACTACTCCGACGGCACCGGCCCCGCCGGCTTCTTCGGATGACGTCACGAAGGCGCTGGCCGAGGTCAATTCGGCAATGGCGGCATTGAAGTCGGCGCAACAGAGCGGTGACTTCACCAGCTACGGTGCTGCGCTCGACCGCCTGCAGAAGGCTGTTGACGCGTACCAGGCGCTGCCGAGGTAAGCGGCGTCAGTTCATGAACAGCAGAAGGCCCACCATCCGATCGGATGGTGGGCCTTCTTGTGTGCTCAGTGAAGCTGTATGAGCTGAATCAGCGCAGTGCTGCAACGATCGGTGCGTTGGCATCGGAGAGCTGCTGGAACTGTGCGGCGAATCCGTACTGGCCGGCGAGGTCACGAGCGGTGTCGTAAGCCTGCTGTGCGGCGGGCTTGAGCTCGGCCGGGATTTCGACGGCGGGAGCAACTGCGGGTGCCTCGGCGACGGGAGCCGGTGCTGCGGCGGGAGCCTCTTCGACTGCCGGCTCGCTTGCGACGGTCAGACGCTGGCCGCAGACGGGCCATGCGCCGGGGCCCTGGCTCTGCAGGGTGTTCTCGGCGACGCGGATCTGCTCTTCCTTGGAAGCGTTGGCGGGCGAGCCGGTGCCACCGTTGGCGGTCCAGGTGCTCTGCGAGAACTGCAGGCCGCCGTAGTAGCCGTTTCCGGTGTTGATGTTCCAGTCGCCACCGCTCTCGCACTGTGCGACGCCGTCCCAGTTGTGGGTGGCTGCGGAAGCGGTGCCGGTGCTCATGGTGAGGGGCACTGCGACAAGTGCGCCGGCTACTGCCAATGTGCCGAATGCACGCTTGCTGATGCTGGTGTACGTCATGTCGGGGTAAATCCTCTCCGCGCTTGCTGACATCGGCGGGCCTGCGGGTCGGCGATGATGCTGACTTTCCCGGGCGCTTGTCTCTCCGTGTCTCTGCCCCTCGAAGGTTTCGGGGGTTCCGATCCCGCGGGGCAGAGTGGAGCAGCGGCGGGTCGGCGTTCGCCCGGTTGATTCGGGCCGGGACCGACCGTACGGGAGCGCTGAACGAGGGTCGATTCGCGATTTTCCGGACCACCTGGTCTTCTCCCATCCAGGATTTTCGGCGTTTGTGCTGGTAGAGCCTTTCCGATGCCGTTTCGAGGTACGTTCGTTACATGCTTGTTATGTGTTGATGCTCACGGGCATTTTGTGAACCCAGTCACCCGATTCTTCGACTTTCAGGCGTGTATTTCGCTCCAGCGCAGGCGATTTGCGTTCCGTTCATCTGCTCGTGTAACTTTGTCAATGCATCGCGGGGTGGAGCAGCTCGGTAGCTCGCTGGGCTCATAACCCAGAGGTCGCAGGTTCAAATCCTGTCCCCGCTACTAGAAAAGGACCGCCGCACTGGATTCCAGTGCGGCGGTCCTTTTTTGTGCGCAGCCGTCGTAGGGTGGCGACGTGCGACTCTCGAAGATTCTTTTGGCGATGGCGGTGACTACTTCGCTGGTGGCCACCGCTCTGGCGTTCTCGGCAGGAAGCGCTGCCGCCGGTGGGCGGATCACCGATGCGAAGCGCGTGGTCTTCATCGTTCCAGGGCAGCAGCTCTACAACTCGGGAGAAACGCACCAGGCGACCTACCGCGCCCTCGCCGAGGCACTGAGCGCTGCGGGCTACGAGACACACTTCGTCGACGCACCCGGCAAGATGATTGCGGCCGACGCCGAGCTGATTGCCGATTCGATTCGCTCCTACGCTGCCGGCGCTGACTCCGTCGGGGTGATCGCGCACAGTGCGGGTGGACTGAGCTCCCGGTACTACGCGAAGTTCCTCGGTGGCTCCGAAGTAGTGGATTCATTCGTCGCCATCGGTGCTCCGCAGTACGGTAGCCCCGGTGGCTGCGTACAAGGCCCTGCCGACGGTTACGACACCTGCATGTTCTCCGAAGTTCTCACCAAGCTCAATGCCGGTGAGGACACTCCTGGATCTGCCTACTATTCGGTGGTGCAGAGCTCAGGCGAGTGGGCGGACGGTCGGTTGGACGGGGGCCAGTGCCGGGTGTACGTCGATGGCGTTCCCGGGGCCGGAACCGGAGCAGACCATCTCACCGAGCTCGAGCATTCAGAGGTCATCTCGGGAGCGATCAGCGCTTTGGGGCGCGACTGTGTCGGTACGTTCGTGGACGAGAACGACGGCGACATCACCTGGCCTGACACGTTGTTCCCGTCATTTCGGTAAAGCTTCAGGTCCGGGTTGTTCGGACGAGTAGCCCGGCTACGTGTGCGCTCGCCGCAGTTCTGGCCCCCAAGGCGTCACCCGATTCGATGGCCGCGACTATACGAGCATGCTCGGTGACGGCGATCCGCCGATTGAGCTCGAGGCTCCACATGTCCGAACGGTAGAGATGTGACTGTCCGTCGAGACGATGTAGGGCTTCACTGAGCGGGTGATTGCATGCAGTCTCACGAATCAAGGTGTGGAACTCGAGGTCCAGCGTCGAATCGCGACGCTGATCCGGCGGGCTCTCGAGAAGTTCGCGTTGCACCTGCACCATCTTGTTCAGCTGTGACACGGTTTCATGCGTGGCATTGGCCGTCGCGTTGAACGCCGCGAGACCGTCGAGTACCTCACGCACCTCGAAGACCGCGCGCAGAGACTCTGCGTCCAGCGAATCGACTTTTGCACCGGCATTTCGGGTGTGGACCGCGATGCCCTCGTAGATCAACTGCTGCACGGCCTCGCGGACCGGCGTTCGACTGACATTGAGCTTGCTCGCCAGCGCGGGAACACTCAGTGGTGTCCCCGGCGCCAGCTCTCCCGAAAAGATCAGTTCTCGAAGCGTCTCGTGCACGGACTCGGTGAGCAAAGCTCGTTCGGTGGTGGTCATCTTGTCCTCACTTCGATCCTGCACGATATCGACGGTACCCGGGAGCGCTATCCGGCGGCGCGCACCCGGTCAGCGCTGCGACTGTCGACCTCGGGCGCCGTCGCGCCTTTCAGTCCGGCCACTTTGGCCGCGATGTTCTCGGCGATCGTGATCGGCGGGTATCCCACCTCGCCCGGTTCGAGAGTTCCTGGCAGTGCTTCGATGACGGCGTCGTAGTTTCCGTCGAAAAAGAATGCGGCAGAGCGACGTCGGATGATCTGACCATCGACGATAGGTGGGTCGACTCGGTGCACTGTCGAGCGCCATCGGTCGTTCGTCCAGCGTGCCATTGCGTCGCCGAGGTTGATCAAGAGTGCGCCGTCGGCAGGTTGGACGTCGTGCCATACGCCATCGGCACTCAGAACTTGAAGGCCCGGAACTTGATCTGCCCACAGGATGGTCAAGATTCCGAAGTCGGTGTGAGAGCCCATTCCCGTCATGTCGCCGGAGATGCGGATCTCGCCCTCAGGCAGTGCGTAGTTGTTCATCTTCATCGCGTCGATCGAATGGTCGAGCATCGAATCGAAGTACTCGGGCGGCAATCCGAGGGCGTCGGTAAAGGCGCACATCAGGATTCGTGCCAAGCCCTGGGCATGACGGAAATACTCTTCGATTGCCGGTCGGAATCCGGGCGCGGCCTCAGGCCAAGCGTTGGCAGCGTAGCTGGACTCGGGTAGGTCGACGCCCGGATAGTCGCTCACCTCTGTGCCCACGACTATTGCTTCGTAGAAATCGTTCATCTGGTTCGCAGCGGCGACGCCCAGGCTCATGCTGAGTGATTCCGACTTCGGTGGCGAGTAGCCACGGTTCTCGGACGAGGGACGGCGATAGTTGTTCTTCACCGTCAGTGGGAGAGCAAAGAACTCGTCGAGAGCGTCGGCCAGTCCGTCGGTCGCCGATCGTGGAATGCTGTGTCCGACAATCTGTATGAATCCGACCTCCCGGCACGCGCGATCGAGTTGAGCTGCCACTTCCGCACAGGCAGTGCTGTTGGTGGCGTTTGCAGCCGATGCCTCGCCGGTGAGGTACGGGCTGATATCGATCGTAGGGATTTCGAAGGCGGGAATTTCGTGGGTCATTTAAAGTCCTTGCGGCCGGACGTGTGCCACTTACCGACGAGCACACGTGAGAGGAATCCAAAGGCAGAGAAGACGAGGACGCCGAACACCGACGCGATCACGATCGCGGCGATCAGATCCTCGGACTGAAGGCGGCTTCGGTAGACGTCGAGCAGGGTCCCGATCCCGGGTTGTCCTTTGGCGAAGAACATGTCGCCGATGATGGCACCGACGACAACAAGGCCGGAGGCGGTGCGGATACCGGTGAGAATGGCCGGCATTGCCGCTCGCAGTTCGAGTTTCACCAGTCGATCCCAACGCGAGGCGCGGCCGAGGGTGAAGAGTTCGTGCAGTCCGCGATCGACCGATTGCAACCCGAAGTGTGTGTTGGTGATGATC
This sequence comes from Rhodococcus sp. UFZ-B548, assembly GCF_903819475.1. NCBI lineage: Bacteria > Bacillati > Actinomycetota > Actinomycetes > Mycobacteriales > Nocardiaceae > Rhodococcus > Rhodococcus sp. UFZ-B548. The sequence goes on along the minus strand of NZ_CAIJDS010000002.1, from coordinate 288,045 downwards.
GGGAAGGCTGCGATGAGAACGCAAACCAGGGTGCGCGCGGTCATGCCGTAGCCGAACCAGAGCCCGATGAGGGGGACGATGGCGAGGATGGGAATGACCTGCAGCACAACGGCATATGGATAGACGATCCGCTCGATCCACTTGGCCTGGCTCATCAGCACGCCGGTTCCGACGCCGACTGCCACCGCGACGACGAAGCCGACCAGCGCAACCTGTGCCGTCACTGCGAGGGCTTCGAGCATGGGAGAGAGGTGTTTCCAGTCGAGTAGCGACTTCGTCAGTACTTGACTCGGCGGCGGAAGGAGAAATCGACGTTCCGGGGAGAGAACGAGGTAGCTGACGATCGACCACGCTGCGACCGCGCCGGCAAGTGAGAGCAGCGGATAGAGCAGGAAGGTGCCGAGCGCTCTCATTCGAGAGGGCCGTCCGGACTGTGCCTGTGCTTGCGCCGTGGTCGCAGAATCAGTACGAACGGCGGTATTGCGTACGGTGGTGCCCTGTTGTACTGCAAGGACTTCGGTCATCGTGAGCTCCCATGGAGGCTGGCCGAGATCTCGGCGACGTGTTCGGTGTATCGGGCGTCGTAGCGCAGTTCCGGGCTACGCGGGTACGGGAAATCGATGTCCACGACCGAATGTATTCGTCCAGGCCTGGCGGTCATGACGACCACCTTGTTCGCGAGGTACACGGCCTCGGATACCGAGTGCGTGATGAACATCGAGGTGAACCCTTTGTCGGTGTAGAGCCTTTGGAGCTCTACCTGCATCTCCAGTCGTGTCATCTCGTCGAGCGCACCAAAAGGTTCGTCGAGCAGCATCACAGCGGGTGCGAGGGTGAGCGCACGCGCCAACGAGACACGCATCTTCATTCCGCCTGACAACGCATTGGGCAGTTGTTTCGCAAAGTCCGCAAGGCCGACTGCGCGGATTGCCTCGTCGGCGCGCAACTTTCGCGCTGCTTTGTCGCCGCCACCGAGTTCAGCCGATAATTCGACGTTGGCCTGCACGGTTCGCCAGGGGAGGAGAGTCGGCTCCTGGAAGATGAAGCCAACTGATTCGGTGTCGAGGGCAACCGCACCACTGGTCGGTCGCTCGAGGCCGGCCGCCATGCGCAACAAAGTCGACTTGCCACAGCCTGAGGGTCCGACCACGGCGACGAAGTCTCCTCGCTCCACGTCCAGATCGATGCCGTCCAGCGCGACAGTGCCGGTATCGAACTTCTTGACGACATCGGAAAAGACCATCTGCATCGGCGCGGTGAGCTTGCGAGCGTCGGCATCCTGCATCGTGTTCGCGAGTTCCATCTGAGCCTCCGGTTCGGTAATGCATGCAAAAGTTCTTCAAGATGTAGGAACTATCTTGAATTGCATGTATGTCGCTTAGATTGCTGAATGTAAATGTGAGGTGACATTGCAGGTGAAGCGAGAATCCTGGCGCGCGTTACCTGATGGAAACAACGAGGCGATTGCATGTAATCCACGTGCTGCAGAGTGTGCTCATCGGATCACCCTTCTTGGTTCGCCCACATCCCAATTGTTTTCACGAAGGAGACGCTGTGTATTCAAATCGCAAGGTGCATTCCAATCGCAGAAGTGTGGGAGCGGCGGGCGCGGCACTGGCCATGTGTGCAGCCATCGGATTGACTGCGTGCAGCTCCAGTGAGGCTGAGACGGCGAAAGCCGAATCTCTCGAACCAGCTGCCGAGGCGCAGAACCTTGCGGGTCTCTGTCCGGAAAACGTTGTGGTTCAACTCCAATGGCAGCCACAGTCGGATATGGGAGCGCTCTTCGAGATGCTCGGTCCCGGCTATTCGGTCGACACCGACGACAAGTCCGTCAGTGGGACTCTTGTCGCCGGAGGGAAGGACACCGGAGTCGACCTGACCTTGCGGGCCGGGGGACCGGCAATCGGGTTCCAATCCGTCAGCTCCCAGATGTACGTCGACGATTCCATCACTCTCGGCTTGGTGCACGGGGATCAGGTGATCGCGGCAGCGGCAAGTCAGCCCGTTGTGGCCGTCACGCCATTGCTCAAATACAGCCCGGCAATCCTCATGTGGGACAAAGAGTCTCATCCGGACTGGACGAGTGTTGCCGATATCGGCAAGTCCGACGCGAGTGTCGTCGTTTCCAAGGAGCAACTCTTTCCGCAGTGGCTCGTGGCGAAAGGACTACTGAAGCAGTCTCAGCTCGACACGAGCTACGACGGAGCTCCCTCGCGATTTGTCGGTGACCCGACCATCGCTCAGCAAGGATTCGCGAATTCGGAACCGTACACGTACGAGAAGGAGACGCCGGCGTGGGACAAGCCGGTTTCCTATGACCTGCTGAAAGATTCGGGTTTCGACATCTACGCGTCCAATGTTTCCGTTCGTGCCGACAAGGTCGAGACACTCTCGCCGTGTTTGAGCAAGCTGGTTCCGATCATTCAGCAGGCCACCGCGGACTACATCACTGCGCCGGATGCGGCGAATGCTGCCATTGTCGACGTCGTCTCGCAGGACGTGTCGTTCTCTCCCTACACCGAGGGTGAAGCAGCGTTCAGTGCCCAGCTCCTGAAAGAGAAAGGCCTGATCGCGAACGAGGCAGACGGATCCGTCGGCACGTTCGACATGACGCGAGTCGCTCACACCGTCGAAGAACTGAAGCCCATTCTCAACGCCGGGGGTGCGGCGATACCGCAGTCATTGACTGCTGAAGAGATCTACACCGACAAATTCACCGATCGGTCCATCGGAATCCGCTGAAGGAGCTCACAGCAAATGACGTACGACATGACAGAACTCAACCGCGAGACCCGCATGGGTGGCCTGGGCACGGAGACCACCGACCGCGAGGTCCGAAGAATCGATCTCTCGGATTTCGAGAACCGGCGCAGCGAGATCGCCGAGGAGTTGTGGTCGGCAGCGACCGACATCGGATTCTTCCAAATCGTCAATCACGGAATCGATCTGGACCAGGTCCGCGAGGCTTTCGCGGCGGCCGAGCGATTCTTTGCACTGCCCACTGAGGTGAAAGCGCAGTACCCGCTCAAGAAGGGTTTCAACTCCGGCTGGGAGAGCATGACGCAGGTGCGTCCGTCCATCGGAACACCTGATCAGAAAGAGTCCTACCAGGTGACCCGCCCGCATATGGGTGATCTGTGGCCCACTGCAGACGAATTGGGTGGATTCCGCGAAACGATCCTGGACTTCGAAGCCAAGTGCTGGGGCATTGCGATGGACCTGTTGTCGTGCTTCGCCGAGAAGCTGGGATTCGAACGAGACTTCTTCACCAGGGCACATGACCCGTCGGTGGCCACCTACCAGAGCACACTGCGACTACTCCACTACTTCCCCCTTGCCGCCGACGCAGATGTCGAAGGGATGTGGCGTGCCGGAGCGCACACCGATTTCGATTGCCTGACATTGCTTTTCCAGCGTGACGGTCAGGGCGGGTTGCAACTGTGCCCGGGCAAGGAGATGGACACCCAGGAATGGACGTCGGTGGTGCCGGCCGAGGAAGCGATCACCTGCAACATCGGCGACATGCTGATGAGATGGAGTGATGATGTCCTGCCGTCGAACTTCCACCGGGTCAAGAGTCCCGGAGTCACCGACTATCGGGGAGCCCGCTACAGCCTCGCGTTCTTCGCTCAGGCGAACCGCGACGTGACCATCGAGGGGCCGGCGGGCAAATACCCGCCGATCACTGCCGAGGACTACATCGACCAGCGAGTACGCGCGAACTTCGCGCGTTGATCCGTATCCGTTCCGTCACACACTTTCAGGAGAACTGGCGATGACTACCGCGACCAAGAACATGACCGACGCGATCATCCGGGACGTGACGTTGTACAGCGGCGGGCAATGGCTGACCGGCCGCGACGTCGTCGTCTCGAATGGGGTGGTCGAATCGATCGAGAAGTCGACCGGCACCGCCACACCTGGAAGTGTGGACGGATCGGCGGCGTATCTGATCCCTGGGTTCGTCAACACCCATACGCACCTTCAGCAGTCACTGATGCGTGGGATCGCCGAAGGGACACCGCTTCTCGAATGGCTACTCGCGGTCGCAGAAGAGTCGGTTCAGATCACTCCCGAGCGCGCATACACGGCCACTGTCGCAGCCTCGCTGGAGGCATTGCGCAGCGGTACGACGACCCTGGTCGAACACATGTGGCCGCACCCGTCCAGCGAGGTTCACGATGCCGTGATCCGGGCGTTGCACGACACCGGGATTCGTGCGGTGCTGGGACGCGGAACCGCAGACCGGGCGGACAAGACGAGGAAGTGGGGCTTCGATCCGCGGCTCATGCAACCACTCGGAGATGTTCTCGCACATACGGATCAGATGATGCGCGACGTCGTCGGTTCCCGCATTGACCTGGCAGTCGCGGTACCCAACCCACGTTCGCTGACCCCGGACGGGATGTCGGAAGTGCGTGAGTTCGCGCAGGCTCGCGATCTGACGGTCTCGATTCACCTGCTCGAGACGCAGACCGACAACACGATGTGTACCGAACACGCGGGCATGAACGCGGTCGACTACCTGGATTCCCATGGGTTCTTGTGGGACCGGGTGCTGGCGGTCCACTGCGTCGAACTCGACGACCGTGGTCAGAAGGTGCTGGCGGAGCGCGGCGTCGGAGTGTCGTACAACCCCGTCAGCAACATGCGCCTCGGTAGCGGAATCGCGCCCGTCCCGAGTTTCCTCGACGCGGGGATCGCGGTGGGGTTGGGTGTGGACGGCGCAGCCAGCAACGACACTCAGGACATGCTCGAGACGCTGCGCACCGGCGCCTACGTGCAGCGAGCCGCGCGCGGCCGCGCCGACCTGTTCGGCTTCGAAGCCATGATCGACATCGCATCCGGCGGTGCAAACGCAGCACTCGGTCTGCCGGCCAGGTCTGGCGGGATCTCCGTGGGTGATCCCGCCGACCTCACCATGATTCGGTTCGAACGCGACTTCGGTTGCCTCCCGGTGCGAGATCCGGGCGCGTCCATTCTCACGACGGGCAGTCGTCAGATCGTGGACACGGTGTTGGTTGCGGGCGAGGTCGTGCTCCGCGACGGGCACTCTACTCGCGTCGACGAGGCGGAATTGATCCGGACGCTCAGCGCTTTGTGACTGTGCTCAGTCTTCGCTGATCTCCATCTCGATCAGGACGCGGCGCAACAGCTTTCCGGTGGCGTTGCGGGGAAGTTCGTCGATGAAGACGATCTCGCGGGGAACCTTGTAGCGCGCGAGATTCGACCGGACGTGATCCTTCAGCTCGTCGGAGTTCTGGTCGGCGCCGTGGGCGACGACGACAAACGCTCGCAGGCGGTGCCCGAAGTCGGCGTCCTCGACTCCGATGACTGCCGCTTCCAAGACGTCCTCTCGATCGGCGAGCAGGTTCTCGACTTCGAGCGGGTAGACGTTCTCGCCACCGGAGACGATCATGTCGTCGTCGCGGCCGTCGACGAAGAGGAGGCCGTTGGCGTCGAAGTGTCCGACGTCGCCGGTCGAGAGAAGTCCGTCGATACGTTCCTTGTCACGCCCGTCGGTGTATCCCTCGAAGCTCAGCCCGCTGGCGACGAAGATTCTGCCGATCGTGTGTGGGGTGGTGATCTTCTTGTTGTTCTCGTCGAACAGTTCGACGTGACAGGTCACCGGCGCGCGGCCCGCGGTTCCCGGCGCAATGGTCAGATCCTCGGGAGTCGCGACTGTCGCCACCGCGACCTCGGTGGATCCGTACAGGTTGTAGAGGACGTAGCCGAACGAGGCCGTGACTCGCTTGCACAGATCGGGTGAGAGTGACGAACCTGCCGAGAAGATGATCTTCAGGTTCGACGTGTCGTACTTGGACAGCACGTCGGGACCGAGGTCGATGATCCGAGTGAGCATCGTCGGGACCACTACCAGACTGTCGCACTTGTATTGTGCGACAAGTTTGATCGTGTTCTCCGGGTCGAACTTTCGATGCATGACGACGGTCTGGCCGAGCGCCAACGCGAGAGCGAACTGCGAGACGCCGGTTCCGTGGAAGGCGGGGGCCGCCATCATCATGGTCTGTCCGCGGCGCAACGGCACGCGGTCGAGGAACTGTGCCGACGCGAGAGGGGAGGTGTGGCCACGCGGCGCGCCTTTGGGAGTTCCCGTTGTGCCGCTGGTGAGGAGGACGAAGCCACCGTTCTTCTCGGGTGCCGGCACCGACGACGTGGTGCGTCCGGCGATGGCCTCGTCGAGAGTAGCTGCCGTGGAACCGTCCGCGGCCGTGCCCTCTGGCCAGGAACGATAGACGACGACGTCGTCCGGCAAGGCATCGGCGATGTCAGCGAACTCGTCGTCGTAGACGAAGGCGACCACCTTCTCACGCGCGGCGACGTCCACGAGTTGGGGCCGTGCGAAGCCCGTGTTCATGAGAACGAGCTTCGTTCCGTTCTTCGCTGCCGCCAGCATGGTCAGGACCAAGCCTCGATGGTTACGGCACATCGCACCCATGACGGAGTCGGACGTGATGCCGTCGGCCTGCCACGCCCGGACCAACGCGTTGCTCTGACGCTCGAGCTCGGCATAGGTGATGGGTCCGCGCTCGTCGATGATCGCCACCGCGTCGTAGCCGTTCTCGGCGTGTGCATGGACCGGCCCGGCAAAGGGTCCGTACTTGTCCACGGCTGCAATGGATTTGAGCCCGCGATCGAGGCGAGGGAACGGGACGAGTCCGGCTCGGAACATGACCCCCGCCGCGCCGATGGTGTCAGTGACCTTGGTGACCAATCCGGGCATACGTGAACCTCTTCCGAGCGTCGTTGTAGGACTGATTACACACTAATGGGCAATCAGGTTTCGGTGGTGAAGTTTCACGATGGCGACCGAGCAGTCCGCCCCGCCACCTCGAAAGGTGGCGGGGCGGAGTGTTTCGGGATCGGGTCTGTGCGACCGTCACTTCAGTTCGACCGTCACTTCAGTTCGGCGGACGACTTTCCGAGCAGGCGGCGTGCGACGATCAGCTGCTGGATCTGCTGGGTGCCCTCGAAGATGTCGAGAATCTTCGAGTCGCGGCCCCACTTCTCGAGCAACGGGCGCTGCGAGTAGCCGTAAGTTCCGGCCAACTCGACTGCCTTGAGCGTCACGTCGGTGCCGGTGCGGCCGGCCTTCGCCTTGGACATGGACGCTTCGAGCGAGTTCGGCTTCTTGTTGTCCGCCATCCACGCCGCGCGCAGAGACAGCAGGTACGCGGCCTCCCAGTCGGCTTCCAAACGGATGAACTCGGCTGCAGCTGCATGCTGGTTGTAGACCGGTGTGTCGTAGGAGATCTCGACACCGGCTTCGGTCAGGATGCCGCGCAGTTCTTCGAGAGCCGCGCGTCCGACGCCGACGGCCATGGCTGCAACGAGGGGCCGGGTGTTGTCGAACGTCTGCATGACGCCGGCAAAGCCCTGCTCGACGTTGACCTCCGGGCTGCCGAGGATGTTGTCCGCGGGAATGCGGCAATCCTGGAGCAGGAGTACTGCGGTGTCGGAGGCCTTGATGCCCAGCTTGTGCTCGAGGCGAGCAACGCTCAGGCCCGGTGCGTCACGCGGAACGACGAACGACTTGATGGCCGCTCGGCCCTTCGACTTGTCGACCGACGCCCACACGACGATGTGCGTCGAACGCTCACCGGCGGTGACGAAGATCTTCTCGCCGTTGAGAACCCACTCGTCGCCGTCGAGAACGGCGGTGGTGGTCACTGCGGCGGAGTCGGAACCGAAGCTCGGTTCGGTGATGGCCATCGAGGCCCACACCTTGCCGAAACGTTCGAGCTGTTCGTCGGTGGACACTGCGGCGATCGCGGCGTTGCCGAGCCCCTGGTAGGGGATCGAGAGCATGAGTCCGACGTCGCCCCAAGATGTTTCGAGCGAGTTGAGGAGCGCAGACATGTTGCCGCCGTTGGCGTTGCCACCCTTGGCGCTCGCGTCGGACCGTCCGCCGCTGGCACCGCCGATGTCTCCACCGGAATCGGAGAGGCCTTCGACCATGGCGGCCATGGTGTCGAGCTCGACGGGATACTCGTGCTCAGCGAGATCGTACTTACGTGAAATGGGTCGGAAGATCTGCGCCGCGACCTGATGTGCCTGGTTCGCTGATGCTTTGAGCTTCTTGGGAAGTTCGAGGTTGATCATCGTGGTTCTCCTGGAAGTTCAGCGGCGTCAGATGAGGACGATGCCCTCGGCAACGCCGATGGCACGGAGGTCGCGGTACCAGCGCTCGACCGGGTGTTCCTTGGTGAACCCGTGTCCACCGAGGAGTTGCACACCGTCGAGGCCGATCTGCATGCCCTTCTCGGAAGCCAGCTTCCGGGCCAGAGCGGATTCGCGAGCGAAGGACAAGCCCTGCTCGGCGCGTGAAGCGCCGCGAAGCGTGACCAGACGCAGTCCGTCGAGTTCGATGCCGATGTTGGCGACCATGAAGGCAACCGCCTGGCGGTGGCTGATCGGCTCGCCGAACGCTTCGCGCTCGTTGACGTACGGAATCACGTAGTCGAGAACTGCCTGGCTGGTGCCGACGGCCATGGACGCCCAACCGAGGCGAGCCAGGCGAATCGCGTCGGCGTATTCGGCCTTGCGCTGCTCGGCGTCACCGTCGCCGAGCAGCGCGGACTCCGACACAGCGACGTCGGTGAGGATCAGGCGACCCAGGCCGGCGGCGCGCAGACCCATGCTGGGATCTGCTTCGACGACGAGTCCCTTGGTGTCGGATTCGACGATGAAGAAGGACGGCTTGCCGTCGAGTTCCGCGGCGATGACGAAGAGTTCGGACGTAGCCGCAGCGGGCACCAAGCTCTTGACGCCGTTGAGCTTGTAGCCGCTGGGGGAGCGCACTGCCTTGGTCTGCAGGGCAAACGGATCGAACAGTGCGCGTGGTTCGTTGACCACCACTGCTGCGCCGGGGACCTGCTCGCCGGTGAAGGCCGGAAGGTAGGTCTTCTGCTGCGCGTCGGTGCCCCACTGCGTCAGTGCAACTGCAACACCGCTCGGTGCGAGGATCGGAAGTGCAAGTCCCATGTCTCCGTGCGCAAGTGCCTCGGCAACAAGAGAATTGGTGACTGCGCCGCGATCGGCGGCCGCTCCGTCGAGTTCTTCGGGAACGTTGATCAGCGTGATACCGAGCTCGGCCGCGCGCTTGGAGAGATCGGCGGGGGCCTGAGCTGCGCCGTCGGCGTCGTAGGCCGCGGGACGCAGGATCTCGGCCGCGAACTCACGCACCGTCTCGACGATCATCTTCTGGTCGTCGTCCGGGGTGAGATCGAAGTAGTCGGCGTTCTTGCTCGGGTTGTCGGGCAGGCGCTTGGGTGCACCGTTGCCCGAGACCTTCTGGAACCCTCGAGTGGCGGCACCCAGGGTTTTGAAGCCCGTCTTGGTGCCCTCGTAGGTCACGCGATCGATGGTCTGACGCAGATTGAACTTCTCGGCCAGTTCCGAACCGGTGATCTTGGTAAGCACACGCATGGCTGCGCCCATGGCGTCGCGTTTGATCGGGTTCAGGCCGACGGCGGACGTGTCGCGGGGCGCACCCTTGGCGCCGCCGCGCTGCGCGCCCGATTCGCTGCGCTGAGCGCTCTTGTCGGGGGCAACACTGTCTTGCTTGGTCATGATCACCAGCTGTTTCTCGGTGTTGGGGCGTTGGACGATTTTTATCTTACTCATCAGTAAGGTCTGTTGTCGAGAAACCGCGAAATGATGCGCGTCATAGGCTCGAGGGGTGAGCCGGACAGAGGTGCCAGATCGGATACAGCGATATATGCGCTACGCGCCGTTGGTGGTGGTCCCGTGCCTGTTGATCGCCAGCACGTATCCGGGGGAGTATCGAGTTCCCGTCACCTACTGGATACTGTCGATGCTGTCGGCGCTCGCCTTCGTCGCCGGCCGTCGATGTCCGGTCTTCGCGTCCCTGGCCATCTCGGCGCTCGCCGTTCCGATGTTCGTCGCCGACGCCTGGGGGCTGTCCGAACTTGTTCCGTATCTCGGGGCTGTCGCCGTCGTCGACGTCACGATGCGGGCCGAGCGCAGAGAAATGGTTGCCGTATCGGCAGCAGGATGGTGCGGTTCGGTGCTCGCGGGGATCTGGTTCGAATCTCACGAAGCATTCTTCTCGGTCACCACGGCTGTGAAAGTGCTTGCGTACGTGGGGTTGCCACTGCTGCTCGGACTGTATCTGCGCTCGCAGCGTGAATTGGCCGCGAACAATCTTGCGCAGACCCGCGCTGCGGAGCGCAGTGCGCTCGCCCGCGAACTGCACGACCTGGTTGCACACCACATGGCCTCGATCGTCCTGAGAATCGGCGTGGCTCAACATGTCTTGGCGCCCCAGGACGAGGCCGTGCGTGAGGTCCTCGCGGATGTGCGTGCGACGGCGTCGGACGCGTTGGCCGATATCCGTCGGCTTCTGGTCGCACTTCGTGATCCTTCGCTCGGTGAGGTCGCTCTGGTCGAGCCGGATGCCGTAGACGCGGAAATCGGGGCGGCGATAGATCGTGTGCGTGCGGCGGGTTTCGAGGTGCAGTCGGTCTTCGATACCCAGGAGAATGTCGAGTCAGGCGCAGCCGATCTCGATGCAATCGGGAGGCTGACGTTGTTGCGGGTGATTCAAGAATCACTGACCAACGTCATGAAGCATGGCGACAAGAAGGGGCTGGTATCGGTCTCGGTCGGTCGCGATGACAACCGGGTGCATGTCAGGGTTGTCAACGACGTCGAGGGATCGCCCCGGAATGCAGGTCATGGCCTGGTGGGAATGAAGGAGCGCGCGGAGTTGGTCGGCGGCGAGATGACCGCCGGCACGAACAGTGACGGGAAATGGGAAGTGCACGTGAGTATTCCACTGGTTGTCTCGGGCGGTGTCTCGTGATCAGCGTGCTGATCGTCGACGACCAGCGACTGGTGCGCGCCGGTTTGCGGATGCTGTGCGCTGCAGCCGAGGACATGGCCGTGGCCGGTGAGGCGTCGAACGGCGTCGAGGCGGTAGCACTCGCTGCCGAATTGGATCCCGACGTGATTCTGATGGACTTGAGAATGCCCGGGCTGGACGGGATCGGTGCCACGCAGCAGATCGTCAAGGCCGGTCGTCGAGCGCGCATTCTCGTGTTGACCACCTTCGACGACGACGATCATCTGTATCCCGCACTCGCCGCGGGGGCTTCGGGGTTCTTCGTCAAGGACACCGAACCCGCCGAGTTGCTCGGCGCCATTCGGCGGATCGCCGAGGGCGAGATGGTGTTCACTCCGGAACTTCTCCGCCGCGTTGTGGATCGAGCGGTGATCGGTGGTATCGCAGACACTGCGGTGACAGAGAGCGTTCCGCTGACCGATCGCGAATCGCAGGTCCTCGCACTGGTGGCAGAAGGGAAGAGCAATCAGGAGATCGCGGACACGCTGCATCTGGGTGTGACCACGGTGAAGACGCACGTGGCGAACCTGATGTCGAAGACCGGTTGCGACAATCGGGTTCGCCTCGCTGTGTACTACTTGCAGAACTTTCAGTGACCGGAGTGCGAACCGGGCATCGGCATGTCCATCGGCATGTCCATCTGCATCGGAGCCGCCTTCTGTCCCGGTTCGAGGACGAGGAATTGGCCCATCATCCCTTGGTCCTCGTGCATCAGCAGGTGGCAGTGGAACATGTACGGGAACGTGGGATCGGTGTACTCGGACCACTGCAGTGCGACGCGAACCCTGCTGCCCGGCGGTGTGTAGACGGTGTCCTTGAGTCCGCGCAAGTGCGGCGGGGGAGTGCGACCGTCGACGTCGAGGATCTGGAACTGTACGTCGTGGACATGGAAATTGTGTGGCCAGTTGTCCTTGTTGGTGATCGTCCACACCTCGGTCGCGCCGACCTCGGCCTCGAAGTCGATGCGGTTCATGTCCATTCGTTGCCCGTTGATCATGTACCACTGCAGATCGAAGGTTCGGGAAACGCTAGCCTTCGACGGATCGAGACGCGGTAGTACGGCCAACTGCGCCGGGAGAGTCGACCGTGACGTGCGGCTGGCAACCCCCCGCAGTTCGATGATGTCGAAGCGATCGTTCATGCCGAAGTTCTCGGCGTCGGAGGAACTCACGCCACCGCCGTCCTCGATCGGGAACGACACCAGTGTGGTCGTCGCACCGGGGTCGACGCGAACCACGATCTCGGCTCGTTCACCGGGGCTGAGCTGAATCCGCTTGATCGCAATCGGTGATTCGAGCAGTCCGCCGTCGGTGGCAATCAGATCGAACGTGCGGTCGTCGGGGAACCCCAGGTTGTAGAGACGGCCGGAAGAGCCGTTCAGGATGCGCAACCGGACGACCCCGGTGGTGACGTCGAGGTAGGCGTCGGAGATGCCGTTGGTGACGATCGTGTCGCCGAGCAGGCCGATGTCGGTCGGATCTGATTCGTCGAAGCTGCCGTCGGCGAGGAATCGACGATCCTGGATTATCAGCGGAACATCGTCGACACCATAGGTTTTGGGGATGTCCAGCGCCCGCGTGTCGGCATCGTCGATCAGGAACAGTCCGGCGAGACCGCGCTGCACGTGCCGTTCGGTGGATCCGTGCGGGTGTGGGTGATACCACAGCGTCGACGCCGGCTGACCGATCGTCCACGCCGGTTCCCAGCGTCCGCCGGCTTCGATGGTCTGGTGCGGGCCACCGTCGTATCTTGCGGGCAGATGCATGCCGTGCCAATGGACGGTCGTGGCCTCTGCCAGTGTGTTCTCGATCGTGAATGCGACAGACTCTCCGCGTTCGGCGCGGACGGTGGGCCCCAGAATGGATCCGTTGAAACGCCAAGTGTCGGTGAGTTTTCCCGCGACGATCTCGGTGGTCCCGGCACCGGCACGAAGTGTGAAGTGGCGAACACCTGCGTCGTCGACGGTGGATTCGGCAAGCGGCGGAATCGGTAGCGGACGCGAAGTTCCGGCCACCGCCAACGTGGCGCTCTTCGCTGCCGGGTCGGCGCCGCAGCCCACCGCGAGCCCGAGGGGCGCTGCGGCCAGACCGAACAGAATCGTGCGCCTGGAAATCCGGTTCATCGTTCTCCTGGAAGTAGTGCGTGATCAACTACTTCCAGTCAACGGGCCGAGATGTCGTGCCGAATCCTGCCGACGGGCCTGTCGGAACTCCTCCCTCGGACCCTTGCGGCGGGTGGGATGTTCTGGTATCCGGGCGGTTACCGCAGGCGGGCCAGAACGTCTTCGTGCAGCAGTCCGTTGGTGGCGACCGCGCTGCCGCCGTGCGGACCTGCGCCGCCGTCCAGATCGGTGAACGCGCCGCCGGCCTCACGGACCAATACGTCGAGCGCTGCCAGATCCCACAGGGAAACCTCGGGTTCGGCAGCAATGTCGACGGCGCCTTCGGCCACTAGGCAGTAGGAGAAGAAGTCCCCGTAACCGCGCACGCGCCATACGTGGTCGGTGAGTTCGACGAACTGATCGCGAATTCCGCGGTCCTTCCACCCCGAGAGGCTCGAGAAGCTCAGGCTCGCTGACTCGCTGCGATCGACGGCGGATACCTGGATCGCCCGCGCATCACTGTCCCCGAAGGACGTATGTGCGCCCAAACCTGTTGCAGCCCACCATCGCCGATTCAGGGCGGGTGCGCTCACGACGCCGATAACGGGGACGCCGTCCTCGAGCAAGCTGATCAGCGTGGCCCACACCGGTACGTTGCGGACGAAGTTCTTGGTCCCGTCGATGGGGTCGACCACCCACTGCCTGCCCTCGAAGACTGCGTCGCCGCCGAATTCTTCGCCCAGTACGGAATCCTCCGGTCGGTGCTCACCGAGTGTCGCGCGCACTGCACGCTCGACAGCGAGGTCAGCGTCGGAGACAGGGGTGAGGTCCGGCTTGTCGTCGACTCGAAGATCGAGCGCACCGAAGCGGGCGCGAGTGATCGCGTCAGCCTCGTCGGCGATACGGAGGGCGAGTGCGAGGTCGGATGCGCGATCGGTCACGGGTACACAACCTACCGGCTCAAACGGGGAGGACTTCGTTCAGCTTTCCGGTGGCGACGTCGAAGACGAATCCGCGTAGGGAGGTCGTCGCGGTGACGAACGGACTGTTCTCGATGCGCTTCAACGACTGACGGACGTCCTCGTCGATGTCGGGGAACGATTCGGCAGCCCAGTTGGGTTTGATGCCGATCTCGTCCTGGATGGATCGCTTGAAGTCGTCGTCGGTGAACGTCAGCATTCCGCAGTCGGTGTGGTGGATGAGGATGATCTCGGTAGTTCCCAGCAGACGCTGGCTGATGGCGAGGGATCGGATCTCGTCGTCGGTGACGACTCCACCCGCATTGCGGATGACGTGCGATTCACCTTCCTGGATCCCCAGCACCCGATAGACGTCGATGCGGGCGTCCATGCAGGCGAGAACGGCAACGTGCTTGCTGGGTGGGAGGGGGAGCGGACCGGTGAACTGCTCGGCGTAGGCGGCGTTGTTCTGCAGGTATTCGTCGGTGACAGTCATCACTCCAGTAGGTTCCCTCGGACCCTGGTTGGCAAGGCTTCCAGTCGCGGTGATCCCAATAGGTGACGCACGGGGGAGCGGACAGGGTGACGCACAGCAGAGCCCAGGTCGGCACCCGGTAGCCTTGAGAACCGTGCATCCCGACGTAATTGCAGACCTGAACGCCCTCGACACCACCCTTCGCACCTGCGAATCGGTTGTGGACGTCGAGGAGCTGCGCCGACGCATCGACGAGCTCGAGCACCAGGCGGCCGACCCCGGTCTGTGGAACGACCAGGAACACGCCCAGCAGGTCACCAGCCAGCTCTCCCACGCCCAGGCGGAGCTTCGCCGCATCGTCGCACTGCGCGAGCGGCTCGACGAGATGCCGATCCTCTACGAACTGGCAGAAGACGAAGGCCCCGACGCGGTGGCCGATGCCGACGCCGAGCGGGCGAGCCTGCGTGACGACATCGCGGCGATGGAAGTCAAGACCATGCTGTCGGGCGAGTACGACGAGCGCGACGCACTCATCAACATCCGCTCCGGCGCCGGCGGAATCGACGCCGCAGACTGGGCCGAGATGCTCATGCGTATGTACATCCGCTGGGCGGAGAAGCACGACTACGGCGTCGAGGTCTACGACACGTCGTACGCCGAAGAAGCCGGACTCAAGAGCGCGACGTTCGCGATCAAGGGCCCGTACACCTACGGAACGCTGTCAGTCGAGATGGGCACCCACCGGCTCGTCCGAATCAGCCCGTTCGACAACCAGGGGCGTCGCCAGACGTCGTTCGCCGAGGTCGAGGTCCTGCCGGTCGTCGAGACGACCGACCACATCGAGATCAACGAGAACGACATCCGCGTCGACGTCTACCGCTCGTCCGGTCCGGGTGGTCAGTCCGTGAACACCACTGACTCCGCCGTTCGACTCACACACATCCCGACGGGAATCGTCGTCACCTGTCAGAACGAGAAGTCGCAGCTCCAGAACAAGGTGTCGGCGATGCGCGTCCTGCAGGCCAAGCTGCTCGCGGTCAAGCGTCAGGAAGAGCGCGCCGAGATGGATGCGCTCAAGGGCGACAGCGGCAGCTCGTGGGGCAACCAGATGCGTTCCTACGTTCTGCATCCGTACCAGATGGTCAAGGACCTGCGTACCGAGTACGAGGTCAACAACCCGTCGGCAGTGCTCGACGGCGACATCGACGGGTTCCTCGAGGCCGGCATCCGCTGGCGCATGAGCGAGAACCAGTCCGCATAGCGTTCGGATACCGAAAGGCACGATGACTTTACTTCGACCTGGGCAGAACCTGCTCGATTGGCTTCAAACCACCGGTTTGTCCGTCCTCATGACCGTGCTCGGCGCGATGATTCTCGCCCGGTTGGTCAGTTGGGGCGGCAACAAGGTCACCGACCAGATCGACTCCAACTATCAGTTGGGCGATGCGCTGGTTCGCTCCGAAGCGACCAAGCATCGCCACTCGGTCGCGCAGGTCATCACCTGGGTGGTCATCACGTTCATCTACGTGATCGCGACGCTGAAGGTTCTCGACCAACTGAACTTGCCGATCGGAAGTCTGGTGGCGCCGGCGACTGTGCTCGGTGCGGCGCTCGGTTTCGGTGCACAGCGCGTCGTGCAGGACATTCTTGCCGGTTTCTTCATCATCACCGAACGCCAGTACGGCTTCGGTGACACCGTGCGACTTGCGATCACCGGCTCCTCCGACGACGCCGAAGGTGTCATCGAGGACGTGACCCTGCGCGTGACGCGGATGCGAAACTCCGACGGCGAGGTCATCACCGTTCCCAACGGCCAGATCGTGAAAGCGACCAACCTGTCCAAGGACTGGGCACGCGCCGTCATCGACGTTCCGGTTCCGGCGACTGCCGACCTCACCCGGGTCAACGAGGTACTTCGTCAGGTCGGAGTCGACGCGATGGCTGACCGTGGACTCAAGAAACTGCTGCTCGACGAGCCCACTGTCATGGGCGTCGAAAGCCTCGAGGTCGATCAGGTCAACGTGCGGATGGTTGCGCGCACGCTGCCTGGCAAACAATTCCAGGTCGGGCGAGCACTTCGTGTCCGCGTCGCCGCAGCACTGCGACGTCAGGGGATCACGGTGTCACCGGATCTGCACACCGCACGGACCGAGGAGGCGAGCGAATGACCGATCAGGAACCGCGCCGCGGACTCGACCGCCTGATTCACCTGGACTGGCTTCCGTCACGGATCTTCGGTGGCCGGATGCGCACCTCGACGTTCATTCTCGTGGTCGCCTGGATCCTCACGTATCTGCTGCACACGTACCTCAATCCGGAAGAAACGGCAGCAAACCCGCCGCCGAGCGTCGACACGTCGCAGACCGAGCCGTACGTCGCGCCTTCGGTCAAACAACCGTCGACGACGACCCCCGTGCCGTCCTCGACCGAGCAGACGACCACCTCCGAGGCTCCGTCCTCGGAATCGAGTACGGGCAGCTCCGGTTCTCCGACGCCGACTTCTGGTCCAGCGCCTGCTCCGGGAAACGCCGAACAGTCTGCGACCACAGTGCCGACGACTCCTGCGACGACGACCGTTCCGCAACCTGGCGCGGCAATGCAGGCACCGACGTCGGTGCCACAGTCACCTGCGACCACCGGTACCGGATAAGGACGAGGGTGCTCGCGCGTGGCGCCAAGGTCACCGTTAGATAACGGCTAGACTGGCTAGTTGTGATCAGCATGAAGAATGTGTCGAAGTCCTACAAGGCCTCCACCAGGCCGGCGCTCGACAAAGTCAGCGTGGAGGTGGAGAAGGGGGAGTTCGTCTTCCTCATCGGCCCCTCCGGCTCTGGCAAGTCGACGTTCATGCGGTTGCTGCTCAAGATGGAGTCGCCCACGTCCGGTGACATCGAGGTCGCGGATTTCCACGTCAACAAGTTGGCGGCCCGCCGCGTGCCGAAGCTTCGCCAAAGCATGGGTTGTGTTTTCCAGGACTTCCGCCTGCTTCAGCAGAAGACGGTGTCCGAGAACGTCGCCTTTGCGTTGGAAGTCATCGGCAAACCCCGCAACGTCATCGCGCGCACTGTGCCCGAGGTCCTCGACATGGTCGGTCTGGCCGGCAAAGCCGATCGACTGCCCACCGAACTCTCCGGCGGTGAGCAGCAGCGCGTCGCCATCGCCCGCGCATTCGTGAACCGCCCGCTCGTGCTGCTCGCCGACGAGCCCACCGGCAACCTGGACCCCGAAACGAGCCAGGACATCATGTTGCTGCTCGAGCGGATCAACCGCACAGGCACCACCGTCGTGATGGCGACCCACGATCACCACATCGTCGACTCCATGCGTCGACGCGTCATCGAACTCGATCTCGGCAAGGTGACCAGAGACGAAGCGCGGGGTGTGTACGGCGTCGGCAGGTAGCGCCGACTACGACCACACGTCCCGTACGCCCACCGGTTGTCGTGAAACAACCGGCCTCTCGAAAAGGAATCGGATTCCCCGATGCGCGCCAGCTTTATTTTCAGCGAAGTCCTGACCGGCCTACGCCGCAACATCACGATGACCATCGCCATGATCTTGACGACGGCAATCTCCCTCGGTCTCTTCGGCGGTGGTCTGCTGGTCGTGCAGATGGCAGGCAAGACCCAGCAGATCTTCCTCGAACGCGTCGAGGTGCAGATCTTCCTGACCGACGACATCTCTTCGGCTGATCCCGGTTGCGAGCAGGAGATCTGCAGTTCGTTGCGCAAGGAACTCGAGCAGACTCCGTCCGTCGTCGCGGTTCAGTACCTCAACCGCGAAGACGCCGTGAAGGATGCCACCGAGCGCGTGTTCAAGGACCAGCCCGAGCTGGCAGCGCTGGTGAGCCCGGACAGCTTCCCGGCGTCGTTCAAGGTCAAGCTCAGTGACCCGGAGCGGTTCGGCGTCATCAACGACACCTTCGGTTCGAGGCCCGGCGTCGAGAGTGTGCTCAATCAGCGCGAGTTGGTGGACCGACTGTTCAGCGTGCTCGGTGGAGTGCGCAACGCAGCGTTCGCGATCGCGATCGTCCAGGCGATCGCGGCCATCCTGCTGATCGCCAACATGGTCCAGATCGCCGCGTTCACGCGTCGTACCGAGGTCAACATCATGCGGTTGGTCGGCGCGACGCGGTGGTACACCCAGCTTCCGTTCCTTCTCGAAGCCGTCGTGGCGGCCTTGATCGGTGCGGTGCTCGCCATTGCCGGACTGTTCACGGCGAAGAACGTCTTCATCGACGGGGTCCTGTCCGATGTCTACGAAGCCAACATCGTGGCGCGGATCTCCAACAGTGACGTGCTGTTCGTCTCGCCGATCCTCGTGCTTGCCGGCGTCGGAATGGCCGCGGTGACGGCGTACGTCACACTGCGTCTGTACGTCCGCGAATAATCGGTTTGCACGAGCTTCTATGCTGGAACAGCAAGAACCATTCGACAGCAAGACAGCGGACTGAGAGGCCCGGACAGTGAAGGAAAAGGGCCGCAAGGTCATTGCGACCAATCGCAAAGCACGCCACAACTACACGATCATCGACACCTACGAGGCCGGAATCGCGCTCGTCGGGACCGAGGTCAAGAGTCTGCGTGAAGGCAAGGCGTCGCTCGTCGATGCGTTCGCCACCGTGGACAACGGCGAAGTGTGGTTGCGCTCGTTGCACATTCCGGAGTACACGCAAGGCACGTGGAACAACCACTCACCGCGCCGCACCCGAAAGCTCCTGCTGCACAAGCGTGAGATCGAGCACCTCGTCGGCAAGACCCGCGAGGGAAACCAGACACTGGTTCCGCTGTCGATGTACTTCAACGACGGCAAGGTCAAGGTCGAACTCGCGCTGGCAAAGGGTAAGCAGGACTACGACAAGCGCCAGGACATGGCCAAGCGGACCGCCGAGCGCGAGGTGACCCGCGAGCTCGGTCGTCGTATCAAGGGCATGCGCTGACCTCCATCCTGCTTGCCCTCGTGGCGGCAGTTGCCTACGGAGTCAGCGACTTCGTCGGGGGAGTTGCATCACGACGAGTTGCCGCACTGCGTGTGGTGATCGTCTCGTATCCGCTCTCGCTCGTCATCGTTCTGATCGCAGCACCTTTCGTATCCGGGACGCTGACACTGAATGGTTTGATCTGGGGCGCGATCGCGGGCGTCACGAGTGGTCTGGCGGTGTGGTGGTTCTATCTCGCGCTGGCAACTGGCCCAATGTCGGTGGTCTCGCCGCTGACAGCTGTTCTGGTGGCGGGTATTCCGGTCCTCGTCGGATTCGCTTTCGGTGAGCGGCCGGGGTTGATCGCGTACCTGGGTATTGCCGTCGCGCTGGTCGCCGTCGTCCTGGTCAGCCGCGAGTCGCCTGACGACACCGCGGGTGAGGTTGCCGGCGGAATCACTCTCCGCTTCACCAGGCAAGTGGCGCTTCTGACCGTCGGAAGCGGTGGCGCATTTGCTCTCTCGTTCATCGCACTTCACCAGATCGGCGAGGGCAGCGGGCTGTGGGCGTTGGCCGTATCTCGCGGCGCCGCGACCGTCGTGGTGTGGTTGGTCGCGCTGGCGGCCGGTCACTTCGTTCTCCCACGAGGCGAGCCACTCAAACTCGCGGTGTACGTCAGCGTCCTCGACGTCGTCGCGAACGGGACGATGATCTACGCCTTCCAAGGCGGAATGCTCTCACTGGTCAGCGTGATCGGTTCGCTGTATCCGGCTGCGACGGTTCTGCTCGCCATGGTGATGCTGGGCGAGCGGGTAAGCCGCGTGCAACAAGCGGGAATGCTGTTGGCGCTGGCGGCAGTCGGCATGATTGCCGTCGCGGGCGCCTAGATTCTTTCGAGTTCCAGCGTTTTCAGTCCTAGTGTTTCAGCCGCGTCTGTCGGCCGGCGCTGCGCGTAGGTGAACACGCTCGCCCTGTTTCCCGAAGAGACTGATCGCCTCCGCAGGTCGGCCGTCGGCAGCGCTGATGCGGTGCGGAATGTGGGTGTCGAACTCGGCGGCCTCACCTGCCCCCATGATGAAATCCCGGTCGCCGAGTTGGAGTCGGATGCGCCCGGACAGAACGTAGACCCACTCGTAGCCCTCGTGGGATCCCGGTTCGCGATCGTCGTCGGTGGGCGAGATGATCATCTTGTAGGCCTGGAGGTTGCCGGGCTGACTGGTCAGCGGAATGACCGTCATGCATCCGACCGTTCGCGGTTCTTCTCGAACGCGGGGGTCCTTGATCTTGCTGTTCACCAGGTCGTCCAACGGGACGCCGTGTGCCTTGGCGATCGGCAGCAGCAACTCCAAGTTGGCTCGCCGAGTACCGGATTCGAGTCTCGAGAGTGTGCTGACGCTGATGTCGGTGGTCTCCGACAGGTCGGCAAGGGTCATGTCGGACTGCTGGCGCAACGCACGTAGGCGAGGGCCGATGCCGGCCAGAACGGCTTCGAACGATGTTTCGGTCATGGATCTATTTTGCCAAAGTGGCAACAGTGTTTGTCAAGAACGCGATCTCTTGTCATTCTGGATTCATGACGCAGAACTCATTCGACGTAGCAGTAATCGGAGCCGGCGCGGCGGGGCTGAACGCCGCACTCATCCTTGGTCAGGCACGCAGGTCCGTGATCGTCTTCGACAACGGATCACCACGGAACGCGGCCGCCGATCACATGAACGGATTCCTCTCCCGCGACGGCATGAACCCCGCCGAACTGTTGACCATCGGCCGAGGTGAGGTCCGCAAATTCGGCGGCGAGTTCCATGACGGCACCGTTGTCTCCGTGACACGGGACGGCGAGAAATTCTCGGTAGAACTGGCTGACGGCAGCAAGATTCAGGTGCGCAAAGTCCTCGTTGCAACGGGTCTGACGGACCGCCTGCCGGACGAACTCGAAGTCTTCGGCGAGCGTTGGGGCCGCGACGTGTTGCACTGCCCGTACTGCCACGGGTACAGCGTGCGCGATCAGCCGCTTGGCGTGATCGC
Organism: Rhodococcus sp. UFZ-B548; assembly: GCF_903819475.1. Classification (NCBI taxonomy): domain Bacteria; kingdom Bacillati; phylum Actinomycetota; class Actinomycetes; order Mycobacteriales; family Nocardiaceae; genus Rhodococcus; species Rhodococcus sp. UFZ-B548. The sequence continues at coordinate 266,676 of NZ_CAIJDS010000002.1, read as the reverse complement.
CAAGAGCGCGGAATTTGCGATGCACCAGGCCCTCATGGTTCGCCAGTGGTCCGACGACGTAGTTCTCTTCCTCCATCGAATCACCGAACTGAGTTGCGAAGATCGGGAAAAGCTTGCAGCTCGCGATATTTCGATCGTCGAGGGTGAGATCGCTGGTCCCGTCGTCGAGGATGATCGGTTGGTGGGCGTGCGGTTGGCCGACGGCACTGTGGTCGCGCGTTCGGCGGTCTTTGTCGGTGGCGCCCTCACGATGGACCCCAACGATGCGATCTTGCGCGCATTCGGCGCGCAGCGCGCTGAGACGATGATGGGCGATTTCGTCACAGTCGACATGATGGGGGCGACGAGCGTGCCCGGCGTGTTCGCTGCGGGCAACGTCGTCGACCCGGGTGCCCAGGTCATCATGGCCGCAGCCGCCGGGGCGAAGGCTGGAGCGGGGATCAACATGATGTTGACCAACGACGACCTCGAGGTTGCACTGGCGCTTCGCAGTTGAATTGTGCGTAGCGTGGGGTGATGGACGCAGTGAGAGTGTTGATCACGGGTGCGACCGGATACATCGGCGGACGTCTTGCCCCTCGCCTGGTCGAAGAGGGCCATCGAGTTCGAGTTGTGGTGCGCAGCCCGGAGAAACTACGCGATGTTCCCTGGCATGATTCCGTGGAGATCAAGCGTGGGGATCTGACCGACAGTGCCTCCCTCTCAGGTGTTTTCGACGATATCGACGTGGTCTACTACCTCGTTCACGCCATGGGCGGTGGAGGGTCGTTCTCGGATATCGACAAGCGAAGCGCGGAGAACGTCGCCGCCGCTGCCCGTGATGCGGGGGTGCGCCGGATCGTGTACCTGGGCGGGCTTCATCCGTCCGACCGAGAGTTGTCGACTCACTTGCAGTCTCGGCTCGAAGTCGGTCGGATCCTCCTCGACTCCGAGGTTCCGACAGTTGTATTTCAAGCTGGGGTGGTGATCGGATCGGGTTCGGCGTCCTTCGAAATGGTGCGCCACTTGACCAATCGACTTCCGGTGATGACCACACCCAAGTGGGTGCACAACAACATTCAGCCGATCGCGGTGCGTGACGTACTCCACTATTTGATCGCAGCCGCGGCGACAACGCCGGAGGTCAACCGCGCCTTCGACATCGGTGGGCCAGATGTCATGCAGTACGGCGAGATGATGAACACCTACGCCGACGTCGCAGGATTGGTACGCCGACGCATCCTCGTCTTGCCTGTCCTCACCCCGCGTCTGGCAGGTCACTGGGTGGGATTGGTCACGCCGATCCCACGGGGCTTGGCGATGCCACTGATCGAATCACTGCAGAACGACGCGGTGATGCACGACCACGACATCGACGACTTCATCCCGCCTCCCGCTGAGGGCCTCACGCCGTACCGCGAAGCTGTGCGTTTGGCGCTTCGCAAGATCGAGACCGGTGAGGTGGAGACGGCGTGGTCCGGTGCGACGATCGCGGGAGCGCCGTCCGATCCTCTTCCGTCCGACCCGGACTGGGCAGGGGAGGCAGTTTACGTAGACCACCGCGAACGTGACTGTGCTGCGGATCCGAAGACCCTCTGGTCGGTCGTCGAGTCGATCGGCGGCGAGAATGGTTGGTATTCATTCCCTTTGGCGTGGGCCATCCGGGGGTGGATGGACCGCGCGGTCGGCGGGGTCGGACTGCGCCGGGGTAGGCGGGATCCACGTCGGCTCAACACCGGTGAAGCCCTGGACTTCTGGCGGGTCGAAGAAATCGATCGAGGCAAGTTGCTCCGATTGCGCGCCGAGATGAAGGTCCCGGGCGGAGCATGGTTGGAGTTGCGAGTGTCGGAAGGTCCGGCGGGTGCGGATGGACGGCCGGTGGGTTCGCATCTCGATCAGCGTGCGGTCTTCTTCCCTCGCGGGCTCGCCGGCCGGGCGTACTGGTACTCGATCCTGCCTTTCCACGGAGTTGTCTTCCAGGGGATGATCACCAACATCACCGGTGCTGCAGAGCGTGAGACCGCAGCTATCAGGGAATCAGCTGCGGCGAAGGACACGGAAAGTGCCGCCGATTAATTGGTATGACTTCCGAACTTCGGCGCGTTATAGTGAATAGCCCCACGAAAGACGCGGGGCACACACGGGGCTGAACGGTTTCGACTGCGTGTGTTGAGTTAGGGGAAGCGTGTCGGTGCAGGCAAGAGACCACCGTAAGCGTCGCTGCAAACCTATAAGCGCCGATTCCAATCAGCGCGACTACGCTCTCGCTGCCTAAGTAGCGAAGCGTGTCTGTCAGCCCGGGGTTGCCCTCGACCCGGTTCCTGGCATCAGCTAGAGGGCTTTACTGTTCGGCTCGGTCACGGAGTCGAATGGGACATCAAACAGTGACTGGGATCGTCATCCTGGCTTGTTCGCGAGACTGGGAGATCCAAGTAGAGACTTAGCGAACTGCACACGGAGAAGCCCTAGCGATTCAACGTAGGACCCGGGTTCAATTCCCGGCAGCTCCACAACAGGTCGGGCCGGAGAGCACACGCTCTCCGGCCCGACCTTTTTGCGGTCTTGCTGCGGCACTCTGCTGAGCGCCCGCGACCTTTTACGATCAGGAGCCGAAGAATCCCAGGTCGACCGAGCCGACGAAGCCGGGAGCTTCCTTGGCCAGCGGCTTACCGTCCAGATCGGCAGGCAATGCAACGCCCAGGCTTTGGAGGATGGTCCGGTGTGATGTCGGCGATCGTGTACGCGTCGGTGGTCTTGCCGGCCGCGTATCCCGCACCGCGTGCAATGACGAATGTCGTTGCTTCCGCCGGCGTCTGGCCGCCGTGCCCTCCGGCAGGCTTGTGGCCGTGATCCGAAGTGACCAGAACCGTCCACTTCTCACCGGTCTTCGCTGCGCGTTGATCAACGGCATCGACAATCTTGCCCACCTGAGCGTCGACCGAGGCAATGGACTCTTCGTACGCAGCGCCGTTGGTCCCGCCGCTGTGCCCCGCGCCGTCCACCTGATCGAGTTGGGTGAAGATCAGGTCAGGTCCCTTGTCGGTGATGTCGCGGGCGACGGCTTCAGCGGTCGCACTATCGGTGGCCGCTCCGGAACCTGCATCGGCAGTGGTGACGACAACGTCGGCTTTCGGCGTGCCGCTGGATGCGATGTTGTCGATGCCGCCCCAGGTGGAGATCGACTCGGTGAGCAGAGAGGGCTGTGCAGTTTCCAACCGTGTGAACACGCTCGGGTAGAGGTCGAAGCGGGCGCCTGCGTACGTGTTGTCCTTGACACCGTGCTTGGTGTCCCAGACTCCGGTCAGGATGGTCGACCACGACGGTCCGGAGATGGTGGTGTGGCCGAGGATGGAAGATTCTCCGCTGGTTCCTTCGGCGATCAGCTTCTGGAGACGGGGAGCGTCGGCGGTCTTGATGTGGCTGAGCATGGTGCCGTCGAGGCCGATGACAACTGTCTTCTCGGCGGCCGACGGATTGAGCTCGGACGATCCGGGAATTGCTGCAGCAGTTGCAGTTCCGGCAGCAACAGCGCCGGCGAGGAGGAGTGTGATAGCGGCTGAGGTGCGTGCGATTTTCTTGGTCACGCTAAAGATATTGCGATAGGACTAGACCAATTGCACTACCTGAATGCGAGGGTTGTCCGATTGTTCACGACGGATTCAGATTGGACTAGACCAATGTTTGCTCACGCGGCCCAGCCGTCGAGGATGACGCTGACCGCGTGATCGAGGTGGAGGGGCTCTCCGCTCCATGCCGGTACGATCGCGTCGTCGGGTACGTCTCCGCGCAATAGGTCATCGGCGAACCCCTCTGTTGGCGGTGCTGGGTCGATGACGTCTCCATTGGCGTAGTGGAACTCGAACTTCTGCTCGCCGAGTGCAGAGATCGTGAACTTGCCGTCGTGCAGCGCGCGGTGGCAGGTACCGCAAAGCATGATCAAATTGTCCAAGTCCGTATTGCCGCCGCGTCCCCAGAATTTCACGTGATGTGCGTGCAGGAAGCGGGTCCGTCCGCATCCTGGTGTGCGGCAGCATCCGTCGCGGTAGTTCAATGCCAACATTTGTTTAGCGCTGACGACGCGAGTCCGCCGACCTAGATTCAGAACGCATCCTTCCCTGGTCGTTCCCAGGCGAAGCTTGGCGTTGCAGAGCACTTCCTCAGCGGCATTTTGAGGCAATGCGGGTCCGCTCGGCACTCGGACGGTGTTCGCTTCGTGGAAGAACACAACTTCGTTCGCGGCGGCCTTGGACGTGCGGTCCGTGACTGCGGCGGTGGCGAGCTCTGCCATCGCGACGAGACCTGGCCCGATATTTCCGACCGGGTTCTTTGCGGCCTTCTCGTCGACGGGGCGGATGGCGGCGATTCGGGTGCGTTCACGTTCCGCCACACCTAACGCTGCGAGGATTCGGGCGCCGTCCTGCGCAGGCAGGCGTCCTTTGATGACAAATTCGCCCGAATCCGGGTCCCAATGCCAGCGGACCTGAAGACGTTCGGGCGCTTTGGTTTTGCCGGATTCGTTGTCGGTTGCTTTACGCAGACCAGCGGCGAGACGATCGATCTGGGCTGCGGGCGCCTCACATCCGAACCGAACCATCTGCTTTTCGTTGGAAGGCGTGGTGACCCGGGTGAGTGCGCGAACCTTCGAGTAGGACAGGCGGCCTTGCTCGAAGGCCTTCCGCATCTCGGGCAAAGGTCGGAGCGCTTTGGCGACGCGAACGTATTCACGGCCGGTGTGCAGGCTCATTCCGCACTTCCACGACAACCAGTGGGCGCACGAGTGAAGTCCCGGACCGGTCCATCCGCGGTCTTCGTCGAATTTCGACAGGAGGGTAAGGAATCGAGCCGTGGCCGCGGCGATCTGGCCGGCGAGGGCGCAGATTTCCGAGCCGAGCTGATCCACGTCGTCTCGGTTGGAACCCTGCGTATCTTCATCGATCAGTGCTGCGTTCTCGGTTAATGCTGCGTTCATGGTTGCCCCCCCGGCTCGCGTCCGACATCATTTCGAATGTACGTTCGATGGTAGATGTGGGTGCCGACACCTTCACGGATACGGGGTGAAAGCGTCCCCGCGGGGACGTCTAACTGCTTCCGATCGAGTACTCGGCGTAGGTGCCGACATCCTTGAAGCCGAGGTTTCGATAGAGCTGTGCGCCGTCGCTGGACGCCTGAAGTACTGCTGTTCGGGCACCTCGCTCGCGGGCGATGTCGAGTGCGGCAAGGGTGACCGCCGAGCCGAATCCGCGTCGGCGAGCCGTTTCGAGTGTGACGACGCCATACAGGCCGGCGACGCCGGCGGCAAAGTGGACCTCGGCTCCGGCGACAGGCTGGGAGTTCGCGTACCCCACGACAAACGAACTCCGCGAACGCTCATCGAGGGCGGCATCAGCGGTGTCTTCGAAGAATCCAATTACTGCGGCTGAGGGCGGCGACCAGTTGGCGGCCATCACGGCGGCATAGTCGGCGAGCTGGGTACGAGTAGTCACCCGATGAACGGAGAGTTCTGGGACAGGCGTCGGATGAGGGACGACGTCAAGGTCCGCCGTCATCGCTCGTTCTTCCTCGGAGCGCACGCAGCCGAGGGCGGACAGGCGAGCCCCGAGGTCAGAGGGATTGTCGCGGGGTCCGGTCCACCAGGAGAACGGATGTCCGGTTGCCCGAATCGAGGCGAGGATGTCGATCAGTCGCCGATCTTCGGGCCCGTCGGCAGGTACGGCGAAGCGAGCACCAGCGATGATGTTGAAAGTGTCGTCGGCGAGGCCGCTGTCTGCGACGACAACGTCCGCAGTGACCGTGACCGATGCAGTCGGCAAGTGTTCATGCAGGTGGCAGGCATGGGAAACCAAGTTGGCGTCCATGGCGTCGAGGACGTCACCGACGAGTGCTTCACGATTCACAAAAGAAATTCTACGAACCCCATCCAAATGGTTTTCGGCTCCGAATGCCATGCATGACGCCCAACCGACGGCAACAGCAGGACGGTGACCAGCACCTGGTGGTGCTCGTGCTGCCTGGAGGAAAGGTCTCGAGCCATCGCCCGGCTCGCGCCTGGCATCTGTCCAACCTTCGGATGCGCCCGTTCACCGCTCAGCTTCGCCGCTCCGGTGTGAGAGCGGTGCAGGCTCGCTATCGGGTGCGTGGTTGGAACGGTGCCGAGCGCAGTCCGGTCGCCGACGCGCGAGCCGCACTCGACGCGATAACGAAACGTAATGCACAAGCTCGGGTGATTTTGCTGGGCCACTCGATGGGCGGACGGGTCGCCGCCGAACTGTGTGGCGATCCGGCGGTGGTCGGTGTGGTTGCGCTGGCGCCGTGGTGGCCCGATGGAACGTCGGTGAATCTGCGTTCGGACACACCACTGGTTGTGCTCCACGGCACGGCCGACTCGTGGACCGACCCGGCAGCGTCTCGTCGGAAAGTTGACGAACTGCAGAAGTCGGGTAACAGCGCTGAATGGATCGGCATCGACGGCGCAGGCCACTTCATGCTCCGTCGGGCGGCGACCTGGCATCGCCTCGTCGCGGATGCAATCGCACGAATGAGTCGCGGGGTAGCCGCAACAAAGATGGGAGAACGACGATGAGTTCCGACAAGCGCAAGGTGGCCGTCGTCGGTAGTGGTGTCGCAGGTCTGACAGCGGCGTGGGTGCTCAGTAAGGACAGTGACGTCACCCTCTACGAAGCGGATTCACGGCTCGGCGGGCACGCGGACACCCATTCGGTCACCGACCCGGAAGGGCGAAGCCTCGCCATCGACACGGGGTTCATCGTTCACAACGATCGCACCTATCCGACATTGTTGCGATTGTTCGCAGAACTCGATGTGCCTACGCAGGAATCCGACATGAGTATGTCGGTCAGGTGTGGGGGTTGCGGTCTCGAGTACTCGGGAGGCCAAGGGTTGCGCGGCGTTCTCCCGACGCCGGGGCTCCTTGTCAACGGCAGCTTTCTGTCGATGTTGATGGAGGTCAAGCGCTTCCATCGCCGTGCCCGCGCTCTGCTCGACAACACGGATCCGTCGGCACCCGACCAGACACTGGGAGTGTTTCTGCGCAGCGGCCGGTTCTCCGACTACTTCACCGCTCACTTCATGACTCCGCTCGTGTCGGCAGTCTGGTCGTGTGATCCCGGCTCGGCGCTGAAGTATCCCGCGCGGTACCTGTTCTCGTTCCTCGATCACCACGGAATGCTGAGCGTCACTGGATCGCCGACCTGGCGAACAGTCACCGGTGGATCGGGCGAATACGTTCGTCTCGTCGCCAAAAGTATCGGGGATATCCGCCTGAACACGCCAGTTCGCGCCGTCCAACGGTTTGACGATCGCGTCGACATTCGTGACGGCGGCGACCAGATCCAGACCTTCGACGCAGTTGTGGTCGCAACGCATCCGCAGCAAGCACTGAAGATTTTGGCGGATCCGACGCCTGCCGAATCCCAGGTCCTCGGCGCAATGCCGTACTCCGTCAACCACACCCAACTTCACACGGACGAAAATGTGCTGCCCGGCAACACCAATGCGCGCGCGTCGTGGAACTACTACATCCCTGAATGCAACGCGAAGCCAGATCACGTTCTGGTCAGCTACGACATGACGAGGTTGCAGCGGCTGCCGGAGACCGGTCGGCGCTACCTGGTGACGTTGGGGGGAGACGAAATGGTGTCCCCGGACTCGGTGATCGATCAGATGACCTACGAGCATCCGCAGTACACACCCACCTCCGTCGCCGCTCAAGCGCGGCTTCCCGAGTTGGACTCGGACGTGCTCGCGTTTGCCGGTGCGTACCATGGATGGGGTTTCCACGAGGACGGTGCACTGTCTGGCCTGCGCGCCGCCGAACGCGTCGGAGGTCGGTGGCCGTGACTGCACCCATCACGCCGTCCATCGTTCATACGAGCATCCGACACGTACGAACGGAGCCGTTGCACAACGAGTTCGAGTACCGAAGCTACAGCTGGCTCGTCGACGTCGACGATCTGCCCGAGCTCCCGAAGGCACTGCGATCCTTGGCGAAGTTCGACGCCGGAGATCACCTCGGCGACCCCACCCGATCGATTCGTGCCAACGTCGAGTCTTTTCTGGCAACTAACGGATTGGAGTTCGCCGGCGGCCGCATCCTCATGCTTGCGAACGCACGTGTTCTCGGGCATGTGTTCAACCCACTGAGTGTGTTCTGGTGTCTGAACGACGACGGCAGTCAGCGGTGCGTCGTTGCCGAGGTTCACAACACCTACGGCGAGCGGCATTGCTACCTGCTCGAAACCGACGAACGCGGCGGGGCTCGCACGTCCAAAGAGTTCTACGTGTCTCCATTCAACGATCTGGACGGCGAGTACCGGATGCGATTGCCGCTACCCGACACCGCGCTCGCGCTCTCGATAGTTCTGGCCCGTGACGGCAAGGCGCCATTCGTAGCCACGGTGTCCGGTCGTTGTGTGCCGGCGACGACGCGCGAGATCGTCCGCAGTGCGCTCTCCATCCCGCTGGCTCCGCTGCGAGTCGCCGCGCAGATCAGATTTCAAGGAATCCGGCTGTGGGCCAGGCGCTTACCTATCGTTCCCCGACCGCAACATCACCCGCAGGAGGCAGTGCAATGACCACGACCACTCTCGGCACCGAACCTTCCGCTCACACGATCGAATCCGAGCGGTGGCCGGGCGTTGCCACGGTGCCCAGCGGTTTCAAAGTGAGGGTTGCGTCGCCGGTTGCCCGCGCTCTGTTCCACAAGGCGGTCGCGCGCTTGCCGCTGCGCGTTCAGATGCCCAACGGTGAGTTCTCCGGTGGAGGTAGTCCGGATTCGCCGTTGATGGTCATCCACCGTCCAGACGACTTCGCTGCTCGTGTGGGCGACAGTGGGTTGATCGGATTCGGCGAGTCGTACATGGCGGGCGATTGGGAAGCCTCCGACCTCACCGCGGTCCTGGAAGTCTTCGCCTCCCGGGTGGCGACGCTGATTCCCGACTTCCTGCAGCGGCTACGAGGCCTCTACATTCCGAAGCAGCCTCGCAGTGAGCGGAATTCGACGCAGAACACGCGCTCGAACATCTCCCGGCACTACGACCTCTCGAACGAGATGTTCGAACTGTTCCTCGACGACACCATGACGTATTCCAGTGCTCTCTTCGAGGATCTGTCGGTGGGAGCTACTACCCCGTCGTGGGACGCGTTCGCAGCGGCTCAGCATCGGAAGATCGATCGCCTGCTGGACGGTGCGGGTGTCGGTCCCGGTTCGCGAGTGCTCGAAATCGGCACAGGCTGGGGAGAATTGGCGATCCGAGCAGCCGAGCGCGGAGCAACGGTGCGCTCAGTGACACTGTCGGTCGAACAGCAGGAATTGGCGGCGAAGCGGATAAGCGCTGCGGGACTGGCAGATCGCGTTCAGGTCGACCTTCTCGACTATCGGCAAGTACAGGGGGAGTACGACGCCGTCGTGTCGGTCGAGATGATCGAGGCTGTCGGCCACCAGTACTGGGGAAGCTACTTCCAGACGATCGACGCCCTGCTGGCGCCGGGTGGGCGCGCGGCGATCCAAGCCATCACGATGCCGCACGATCGGATGCTCGCGACCCGCAACACCTACACCTGGGTGCACAAGTACATCTTCCCCGGCGGATTTCTCCCGTCGGTGCGGGCGATAGAGGACGTCACCGAACGCATGACAACCCTTCGGGTGCGTGAGCGGATGTCGATGGGCGATCACTACGCGCAGACGTTGCGGCTGTGGGACGAGCGTTTCAGTGCTCGCGCCGACGAAGCGTCCGCGCTCGGGTTCGACGCAGTGTTCGCGCGCATGTGGCATTTCTATCTCTGCTACTCCGAGGCGGGGTTTCGCTCGGGGTATCTCGACGTCCAGCAAATTGTTCTCGATCGGAGGAACCAGCGATGACCGCCACGATGGATCGGACGGCACAAGGTGCCGGCGTTGCGGGCCGTCTCTCGGACATCCTCAGTCCACTTGTCGGCGGCGAACTTCCGGTGAGATTGACTGCCTGGGACGGCAGCACAGCAGGTCCGGAAGATGCTCCGAAAGTGACGCTCTACAGCCCGAATGTGCTGCGACGCTTGCTCTGGAATCCCGGCGAGTTGGGAGCGGCGCAGGCATATGTTCTCGGTGAACTCGACGTCGAAGGCGATCTCGGTGATGCGCTCACACACGTGTGGAAGGTCTCTGCCCAGCGGGGGCTCGGGTCGATTACCCCGACCCCGTCTCTCGTCCTGGCCGCGGTCAAGGCTGCGCGATCCTTCGGTATTTTCGGGAGACCTTTGGCTCCACCGTCGTCGCAGGCTCAGGTGAAGGGCCGCTTGCACAGTCTCGCCCGCGACCGCGAGGCGATCGGGCACCACTACGATTTGTCGAACGATTTCTACCAACTGATCCTCGATGAGAACATGGCGTACTCCTCGGGCTATTGGACTTCCGATGCGCCGGAATACACGCTCGAAGACTCACAGACAGACAAGCTGGATCTGGTGTGCCGCAAGGTCGGTCTCGATCGGGCGCGAGGCCTACGGTTCCTCGATGTCGGCTGTGGTTGGGGCTCGCTGAGCCTGCATGCAGCGCGTGAGTACGGCGCTCGGGTTGTCGGCATCACGATCTCGGCGGAGCAGAAGGCTTTTGTCGACGCGAAGATCCGCGCACTCGGTTTGGAAGACTGGGTCGAGATCCGGCTCCAAGATTATCGAGAGATTCCAGACGGTCCCTTCGATGCGGTCGCGTCGATCGAGATGGGTGAGCACGTCGGTGAGGGCAACTATCCGACATACGTGAAAGCGCTCCACGACAACGTTATTGCCGGTGGCCGTGTGCTGATTCAGCAGATGTCACGCACCGGTGCGCACCCCGGGGGAGGTCCGTTCATCGAGTCGTTCATCGCGCCGGACATGTACATGCGGCCGGTCGGTCGCACTGTTGCGATGATCGAGGAAGGTGGACTCGAAGTCCAGGACGTGCACGCCCTGCGTGAGCACTACGTGCGGACCGTCGACGCGTGGATCGAGACCTTCGAATCGAACTGGGATCGCGTCGTGGATCTCGTGGGTGTCGAAGTCGCTCGGGTGTGGCGTCTCTATCTCGTCGGCGGAGGAATGGCATTTCGGGACGGCAGGATGGGCGTCGATCAGATTCTGTCGGTCCGGCCGCACGGTGATGGTCGATCGGATATGGAATCGGTCCGGCCGCAGTGGGTGTCGCGGCGATGAACGGATTCGACTGGGGCGCATTCGGAGTGGTCACGCTCACGAGCCTGTTGGCGATCGCCGTCGGAATGGCAGTGACAGCCACCATCGGTGTACGGATCGGGCGGCACAATGTTGTCGACGTGTCATGGGGCGCCGGCTTCGTTCTGATCGCGCTCGTGTCCGCGGTAGTGGGAACCGGCGACCTCTGGCGCCGGTTGTTGATGCTTGCACTGGTGGCGATCTGGGGTCTGCGGTTGGCGACGCACATGGCGATCAGATCCCGCGGCAAGGGTGAAGATCCGCGGTACGAAGAAATGCTCGGACGAGCGACGGGTAATCGAACGCTGTATGCGATCCGCAAGATTTATCTCACGCAGGGGATTTCGTTGTGGTTCGTCTCCCTGCCTATCCAGGTCGCCGCAGTATCGAACGGCAGCTTCGGGCTTCTTGTTGTGCTCGGTATCGCGCTGTGGATTGTCGGCGTCACGTTCGAGACGGTCGGCGACCGGCAGATGGAGGAATTCAAATCCGATCCGGGTAGCCGTGGCCACATCATGGATCAAGGTTTGTGGGCGTGGACGCGGCATCCCAACTATTTCGGCGACGCATGCGTCTGGTGGGGGATCTTCCTCGTCTCGGCGTCCGTGTGGCCGGGAGTGTTGACTGTCCTCTCGCCGATCGCCATGACGTACTTCCTGGTCTTCGCCACCGGTGCGCGGTTGCTCGAGCGACATATGGAACAGCGTCCGGGTTATCGCGAGTATCAGCAGCGGACAAGTTACTTCATTCCGCGCCCGCCGAAAGCCCGATCCGGGACGTAGGCTCTTTCGGGTGAGGCGAGAGCATGGGTGATCTGAAGCTGCCGGGTGCGGTGGGAGCGGTTGCCGTCGGCGGAGCATTGGGGGCACTGAGTCGATACGGGCTGGGGGAGCTCTTTCCCCACATCTGGACGACGCTGGTCATCAACGTCGTCGGCTCGTTCGTTCTCGGTGTTCTCGCGGCCCTCCTCGTCCACAACAAGGTTGGGTACCTCTTTCTCGGCACCGGGTTCTGTGGCGGCTTCACCACTTTCTCGTCCTTCGCGGTTCACGCCGTGACGGAGAGTCCGTGGCGATCGATTCTCTATGTTCTCGGGACGCTGATTCCCGCGATCCTCGCCGCTGCACTGGGCAAAGGGCTCGGTGAACGCTGGATCCGCGCGCGGGACGGAGCGTCGGCATGACAGTTCTCCTGGTGGCACTCGGCGGCGGCGCTGGTGCGAGCGGCCGGTACCTGTTGGCGCGGTATGTACCCGCGTACAAGGGATTCCCGGCTGCGACGTTCGCCGCCAACGTGATCGGCTGCTTCCTCCTTGGATTGTTCACCGGGGCAGCTCTTTCCACCGACATGGCTGCACTTCTGGCGACCGGATTCTGCGGTGGCTTGTCCACCTACTCGACCTTTGCGAACGAGAATGTCGGGATGGTCGAGAGGCGCCAGACGGCCCTCTCGCTGATCTACATCATCGTCAGTTTGATCGTCGGACTGTCCGCTGCGTGGTTGGGAATCCAGATCACCGATTGACCGATCCGGCGTCGAGCGTGCACGCCACGCGGCCAGGGTAGACAATTGTCCACAGTCGCGTCGACACAGTGGTCGACCACCGGGCCGAGGGGGATTCGTGGCGAACGAACGAGCAGGACAAGTGGCTCTGCCAGAGGATCTGATCGACGTTCCTCATCTGGTCACCGCGTATTACACGCGCACCCCGGATCCCGAGAACCCGATGCAGCAGGTACTTTTCGGCACTTCAGGACATCGCGGTTCCAGTCTCGACGCGGCGTTCAACGAAGCTCACATCCTGGCGACAACCCAGGCGATTGTCGAGTACCGCGCTTCGCAGGGCATCGACGGACCACTGTTCATCGGCCGCGACACACATGCGCTCTCGGAGCCTGCCTGGCTGTCGGCCTTGGAGGTTCTGGTCGCCAACGACGTCGTCGTCCTCGTCGATTCACGCGATGCCTACACGCCCACCCCGGCGGTCAGCCACGCGATCTTGCGGTACAACTCGACGGGACCGGAGGCAAAGGCCGACGGCATCGTCGTGACGCCTTCACACAATCCGCCGCGTGACGGCGGCTTCAAATACAACCCGCCACACGGCGGACCCGCGGATACGGATGCGACGTCGGTTATCGCCGATCGAGCGAACGAGCTACTGCGCAAGGGGCTTTCCGGGGTACGGCGTGTCACGGCGGCGCAGGCACTGGACCGCGTCGAACGCTACGACTTCCTCCGGTACTACGTCGAAGACCTCCCCTCTGTCCTCAACCTCGATGCAATCCGCGATGCCGGAATCAGGATCGGTGCAGATCCCCTCGGCGGGGCAAGCGTCGACTACTGGGGCGCGATTGCCGAAACTCACCGACTCGACCTCGAAGTGGTGAATCCTCTCGTCGATCCGACCTGGCGATTCATGACGCTCGACACTGACGGCAAGATCCGCATGGACTGTTCGTCGCCCGACGCGATGGCGTCGCTGATCGGAATTCGGGATCGCTACGACATCGCGACCGGAAACGATGCAGACTCCGACCGCCATGGCATCGTCACGCCCGACGGCGGTTTGATGAACCCGAATCACTATCTCGCCGTTGCCATCGAGTATCTCTTCGCGAACCGGCCAGGGTGGCGCTCAGACACCAAGGTGGGCAAGACACTCGTGAGTTCCTCGATGATCGACCGCGTGGTCAGCAGTGTGGGCCGCGAATTGCTCGAGGTTCCAGTCGGTTTCAAGTGGTTCGTTCCCGGTCTGCTCGACGGGTCCGTGGGATTCGGCGGCGAGGAAAGCGCCGGTGCATCCTTCCTTCGCCACGACGGTTCCGTCTGGACGACGGACAAGGACGGCATCATCCTTGCGTTGCTGGCGTCGGAAATCACCGCGGTGACGGGAGAGTCTCCGTCAGCGCATTACGACGCGTTGGCCGAGAAGTTCGGGAGCCCGGCGTACGCACGGATCGATGCACCCGCGACACGCGCACAGAAGGCAGTCTTGGCAAAACTGTCTCCCGATCAGGTGAGTGCGACCGAACTGGCGGGTGAACCGATCACGGCGACACTGACCGCGGCGCCCGGAAACGGCGCGGCGATCGGTGGTCTCAAGGTGACGACAGAGAACGCGTGGTTTGCAGCGAGGCCGTCCGGCACGGAGGACGTGTACAAGATTTATGCCGAGTCGATGAAGGGCGCCGATCATCTGGCTCAGGTTCAGGCAGCGGCCAAGGACTTGGTGTCCGGCGTCTTGAAGGCGAACTAGCTCGCGGACCGCTCGTATCGCCCGGCTAGAATTCCGGGCGACATGAAAACTCGTGCAGCCAAGCTGCCACAGGAAATTTGGGTACTGGTCGCCGCCAGCTTCGTCATCGCCCTCGGGTTCGGGTTGGTCGCTCCGGCTCTACCGCAGTTCGCGCGCAGCTTCGACGTATCGGTCACCGCCGCCACGATCGTGATCTCGTCTTTCGCATTCATGCGATTGGTGTTCGCGCCGATGAGCGGCACTTTGGTACAGAAACTCGGTGAGCGTCCGGTCTACATCGTCGGCCTTTTGATCGTCGCGGTCTCGACCGGTGCGTGCGCTTTCGCGGGGGAGTACTGGCAACTTCTGCTGTTCCGGTCGTTGGGCGGTATCGGGTCGACGATGTTCACGGTGTCGGCTCTCGGGCTGATCATTCGCATGTCACCGCCGGACAGTCGCGGCCGCGTCTCGGGGCTGTACGCGACAAGCTTTCTCATGGGATCGATCGGCGGCCCGCTGGTCGGCGGTGCGCTGTTGCAGTTCGGTCTGCGGATGCCGTTCATCATCTACGCAGTTGCGCTGGTGATCGCCGCGCTCGTTGTCTTCGTGAGCCTGCGTGGATCTCACCTGGCGTCACCGGACAAGGCTGTCGATGTGAAGTCGATGACTCTCGCAGAAGGGCTTCAGTCGCCGGTGTACCGGGCAGCGCTCGGATCGAACCTCGCCTTCGGCGGCGTGATCTTCGGAGTTCGCGTTGCCATGGTCCCTCTGTTCGTCGTGGAGTTCCTCGACCGAGACCCGTCGATAGCGGCCTACGCTCTCACGATCTTTGCCGTCGGAAACGCGTTGGTGTTGATCGTGTCCGGACGACTCTCGGACCGCTTCGGACGCAAGCCCTTTGTCGTGAGCGGTCTGCTGATCTGCGGTCTGGGAACCATCGCAATGGGATTCACCGACAACCTTGTGGTGTTCTTCGCCATCGCCGCAGTGACTGGTGTCGGCTCCGGGCTCATGAGTCCGGCTCAGCAGGCCGCGGTTGCCGATGTTGTCGGATCGACGGCCCGAGGCGGACCCGTTCTGGCGGTATTCCAGATGATGTCCGACATCGGTGGGGTGGTGGCGCCGATTTGTGCCGGACTGATCGCCCAGCATGTGTCGTACTCGGCGGCCTTCGCGGTGATGGGAGCCGTAGTAGTCGTGTCGGCGACGGGTTGGTTGTTCGTTCCGTCGCGAACGAAGCCCGTCGAATCCGTCGTCGAAGATCTGACTGATGTGACGGTGCTAACGGATACTCCTGCGCGGACAAACCTGGACTGACCGGGCATTCTGTACTCTCGATCGGGTGGCAATTCGCATCGTGAGTCTTGTGGCCCGATTGGGTTTGGCGGCCGTTTGGCTGATTTCCGGGGGACTCAAGTTCTTTGATCCCGTGCAGACGAAGATCGCGGTGCGCGCCTATCAACTGTTGCCCGAGTCGCTGGTAGGTCCGGTGGCGACGGCTCTTCCCCTGGTCGAAATAGTGCTGGGCCTGCTGATCCTCGTCGGGCTGGCGGTGCGAGTATCCGCTGCGGTCTCGGTGGTCATCCTCACGGTTCTCATTGCGGTGATCATTTCGGTGTGGGCCAGGGGATTGTCCATCGACTGCGGATGTTTCGGCGGCGGAGGTGCAGCCGACGTCGGCGCTTGGGACTATTTGAAGGAGATTCTCCGGGACCTGGGCTTCTTGGCACTTGCCGTCTGGCTGCTCGTGTTCCCGCGTTCGCCGCTCGCATTGGGGCCCGGATCACGCGCGGCGTTCTCAGTGGATACTCAGTCTTCAGTGGCAAGGTAAGCAATCGGTAAATCGTTTCGACGCACGAAGGACTGCATCAGCGTGAGCACCAAGAGCAGCAAGAACAAATACTCGCCGGAACCGGTCTCGAGCCGCTCCACCTACATCATCGGTGGCCTCGCGGTGCTCGTGATCGCGGCCCTCGTCATCGGCGGTGTCTTGTGGACGAACAGCAAGAACAAGCCCCAGAACGACGGCTACGGCTCCGTGCAGAGTTCCGAAGTTGCCGTCACGGTGCAGGACAACGGAGTGGTGCTGCTCGGCAAGCCCTCCGCCGCGACGACCATTGATCTCTTCGAGGATCCGCTGTGCCCGGCCTGCGCTGCTCTCGAGCACCTCAGTGGCCAGGCTCTCGCGGCCGCCGTCGACAACGGTGACGTCGCTGTGCGTTACCACATGCTGAACTTCCTCAACCGGGCGTCGGGCAGCGGTGACTACTCCACACGGGCCGGCGCCGCTCTGCTCTGCGTCGCTCAGGGTGGTGACGCGATCGCGTACTCCGCATTCCACAACAAGCTTTTCGCGACCGACACGCAGCCTGCCGAGGGCGGCAGCAGCGATCACACCAACGACGACCTCGCCCAGATCGCTCGTGATGCGGGCGCATCCGAGGACGTGGCAACCTGCATCTCTTCCGGCTCCAACGTCGAAGCCGCCGCGGCTAATGCCGCAGCCGCCAGCCAGGCGCTCAAGGATGTCGGGTCGAACGGGACGCCCACGGTAGTGGCGAACGGCAAGATCGTTGACACGGGCAGCAGCGACTGGGTTTCCAAGCTCTCCTCCTGAGCTGAAGCGGCCGCTCGGACGAGGAGCGGCCGCTTCGCTCTGACCAGGCGATTTGTTGCCCAGGAGTCAAGTGGTGTAACTTTCTTCCAGCAAGCGGAAAGCAGAAAAGCCGCTGCAAGTTCGACTGTTAGAGTTAATTGAATACGGGGCTATGGCGCAGCTGGTAGCGCACCACACTGGCAGTGTGGGGGTCAGGGGTTCGAGTCCCCTTAGCTCCACCCGAACAAATGCTCTGCACCAATCGGTGCAGAGCATTTGTTGTTTCGTGCGCAATACTGTCCGCGGTGAGGCTTGATCATCCCGTGCATTCTCGGCATGGGGACCGTCGGCGGAACGGAGAACCATGAGTGCACACGTGGCGATAATCGGGGCAGGATATGCGGGCGTCATGGCAGCGAAGCGACTGCTGCGAACTCGGTCGGACATCACGGTGACCGTCGTGAATCCGCGCCCACACTTCGTGCAAAGAATCAGGCTCCATCAGATGATCGCGGCTGGCTACGACGCGACGGTCTCGTTCGACAGGGCGCTACCGCGTGCGGCACACCGAGTCTTCGGAGAGGTGACGACGATCGAGGCGGCGCTCGGCAGGCTCACCCTCGACGACGGCAGCGTGCTCGACTACGACTACTTGGTCTACGCAGTCGGAAGTAGGCAGTTACCCAGCACGATCGCCGGGGCGGACGAGCACGGGTTCGGCGTCGCCGAATTCGAGGACGCGGTCCGCCTCTCGTCCAGGCTGGCGACTCTCGACGAGAAGGCTGCGGTCTGCGTTGTCGGCGGCGGTCTCACCGGAATCGAGACTGCCGCAGAATTGGCTGAGCATCGAAGCAGCCGAATCACTTTGGTGACCGGAGGAATCGTGGCCCCGGACCTGTCAGAGCGTGCTCGATCGGCAATTCTCAGAACATTGACCGACCTTGGGGTTGATATTGTCACCGAATCCCGGGTGACTCGGATCGACGGTTCGTCCTGCGAGCTAGCGGGAGGTGTACGGGTTGAGGCCGATTGCACGATTCTCGCGACAGAATTCGGTGTCCCCGAGCTGGCGCGCCGAAGTGGCCTCCCGGTCGACGATCTCGGTCGTCTGAAGGTCGACGATCGACTGGAATGCTCGTCCCACCCCAACATCTTTGGTGCGGGCGATGGCGTCGCAGTCGGTGATCTTTCACTGAGGATGAGTTGTCAGGCCGCGATCCCCTTGGGAGTCCATGCGGCCGAAACGATCCTGCATCGACTCGAAGGTTCCGCGCCGCGCCCGGTGACTCCGAAGTTCGCAGGCCGGTGCATCAGTCTCGGGAGGCGGCGAGGTGTGTTCCAGCGGACCACTCGTGTCGACGAGTCAACGGGAGTGGTCATTGCGGGCAGGGCGGGTGCATTCGTCAAGGAAAGGGTCTGTTCGTCGACGACCGAATGGGCTGTCACTCCACGCCGCTCTCTCTTCTACAGCTGGACATGAGCCGCAGTTGGTCACGCTCGATCGCAGATTCGGTCGATGATCGCCGCAGTCTTGCGGACGTACGGTTGACGGACGACGTCTTCGTGACACGCGTCGACGTCGTCGAAATCGAGGGAGCCTGTGGCGATGAGTGACCAGATCTCACGTCCACGGTTGTTGGTGGTTCCACGGATCACCGTGACAGGCGCGGCGCACGTTCGCATCCGATGCTTCCGGAGCGCCTGGCCGCCGATGTAGAGGAACACCGTCCACTGGGTGGCCGGTGGGTATTGCAGAATGCCGGCGAAGAGCGTGCGGATCCACATCGCCGCGACGGTGCGCCTGGTCGGCTTCCACCGGGTATTGGTGGATGGTTGTGGTGCGAGGTCGACGATCGACGGATCCAAACTGATGCCCGCTCGACCGGCCAGTCGTGTGGCAGTCTCCGTGGAGATTCTGGTGTCGAGAACGGTGACGTGCTCGACAGTGTCACCGGACTCGGACAGCTGTGACGCCATCTCCAGCGCCACGTAGCCGCCGTACGAGTAACCGGCGAGGAGGTATGGCCCGGTGGGCTGAATCTTCTTGATTTCGAATATGAAACGGCGGGCGCTTGCTTTCACCGACCGGTCGGGTAGTCCGCGAGATTCGAAGCCATGTGGCTGAAGTGCGTAAACCGGCCGATCGGTGTGAAGCGCTTTCGACAAGGTGGACAGCGTCGTCGATGGGCACCCCGCTCCGTTCATGATGAACAGCGGTCGCCCGGACCCTTCGAGCTTCAGCGGAACCATCGTGTTGTGACAGACACGATCATCGGGATCGATTCTGCACCGATCCACCAGCGCTGCAAGGTCTTTGACGGTGCTGGCGGCCGCGAACTCCGCCGCCGTGATCCGGATCCGGAACATGTCGTGAATCTTTGCCACCACTTCGGTTGAAGCAAGCGAATCGCCACCGAGTTCGAAGAAGTCGTCATCACGGTCGATGGAGTCGATACCGAGAATCGACTCCCAGATCGAGGACAACCACAATTCGGCGGGCCCGGCGAGAGTCGGTGGAGTGGACCGCACCGCGACAGTCGGCAGCGTCGGGCGATCGACCTTTCCTCTTTCGTTGCGCGGCAACGCTGGCATCAGAACAAAATGTCGGGGGAGCATCCAGGTCGGTAGAAATTTGGCCAATTCGCGCCGCATCTCGGCGCCCGACCGTGCCATCACGGCTTTGGTCAGGACCACGTAGGCGACAATCTCCGGTCGATCGTTCTCGAGGACGACAGCCACGAAAACATCGGCGACGCCGGGAATTCGACGAATATGCGCCTCGACTTCCATCGGCTCTACCAAATAGCCCCGAATCTTGACGGCGTCGTCGACGCGTCCCCGCAGTTGTAGTTCGCCGCGTTCGTCGATACGGCCCCGGTCACCGGTCCGGTAGATGCTCACTCCGTCGCCGAGGCGCGTGAATCGTGCCGCAGTGCGATCCGGGTCACCGTGGTATCCATCGGCAAGATCGCTCGAGACAACCTGTATCTCGCCGATCTCTCCGTCGGGGAGAGGCACGCCGTTCACATCGACGATCTGTACGTCCTTGCCGTCGCGAGCACGTCCGGCCGGAACCACTCCGACGGGTAGTTCGGAATGTGGTGGGAACGCGTTGTATGCGACGACACCGGTCTCGGTGGTGGCCAGCCAGTTGACGTACGTGACGCGAGCGAAGCCGTGACTGCGATGGCGCGCGTAGTCCTCGCCGTGAACTGCTTCCCCATACGTCACGACGACCCGCAGCGATCCGAGCGAATTATCCGGTGCTTCATCGGATTCGAGGCTTGACCACGCCCGCAGGAATGACGGCGCGCAGTGCGCGGTCGTGATCGAATTCTCGATCAGCCAGTCGTCGATTCCCGAAACTCCGTCTACGCGTGGATCCCAGCAGAAGACCGTGACGCCATTCATCAGTCCCATGATCAGGGCCGTGATTCCGGCTCCGAAACTGACGGGCAACAGGTTTCCGATGTGATCGTCGGGGCGCAGGTCGATTGCTGCGGCAAGTTCGTCGGCTTTGTTCAGGCACATGGAGTGGCTCAACACGACTCCCTTGGGCGCTCCACTGGTCCCTGATGTGAACGCGATCATGGCAGGGTCGGAACTCGATGGTTCCAGCGCGTTGTCGAAACGGAAGCCGGTTGCGGCCGATTCGTCGAGGATCGACTGCAGCGCGACGGCGCCCGAGGCGCTCATGATGTGCGCTCGCCGGGCCTCGGGGAGTTGTGGGTCGATCATGACCAAGGGCCGACCGGAAATCAGAGTAGCGAGGATGGCGGGCACCGACTCGGCGGTTGGTTCGAGATCAACCGCAACCGGGCGAGCCCCGTGTGACCCACGTAGGCGAAGTTCGCGGACCAATGCATCGGTCCGGAGTTCGAGTTCGGCGAAAGTGATCCGGTCGCGCGGAGTCACGACGGCAACGGTGTCGTGCTGCATCGAGGTGACTCGGCGCCACCTCGACTCGATCGTCTCGTCGATGACTGCATAGCGAGTGCGCTCGAGACCTAAGTCGACAACCTTCATCACAGTAGCTCCGTCCGACTTTCAGCTATCTTTGAGCAAAGACTACATAAGGTTTGTGAAGTAGGTCCATAACAAACCGGAAGTAGTTTTACATACGTCCCCATCCTCCAGTCCGTCAGCTCCGAATACCTTGAGGAACCAATGCCGATCGAGCGTTGTACAGACGAGGAGCAATGACATGAAGTGGTCGGGGCGAAGTGCGATTGCGATTGCGGGAGTGTGCGCCGCAGCGACGCTGTTTTCGGGAACCGCGCAGGCGAGCCCACTCTGGGAACCTCTGCAGCCGGTGGCGAACCTGGACGCCGCGCGCTACGTAGGGGAATGGAACCAGGTGGCGGCGATTCCTCAGCCCTTCAACCTCGCGTGCGCGAAGGACACCCGGGCGAGTTACGGGATCGTCGATTCGTCGAACGTGAGCGTGAAGAACACGTGTACGACGTGGACCGGCCAAGCCAACGAGATCGTCGGGAATGCCCGAGTTACCGATCCAGCAACGGGTGCCCAGTTGCATGTGAGCTTCCCCGGGGTGCCCTCGCAGGAGAGTTTGGACGGTCCGCCCAACTACATCGTCACGTATATCGCCGACGACTATTCGTGGGCACTGGTGGGCGATCCACTCAGGCTTTCCGGGTTCGTGCTCTCACGGTCCCCGATTGTCGACGCGGCCGGCTGGAGTGAGATCCGCCGGGTCGCCGAATCCCGTGGATACAACGCGTGCACGATCTTGACGTCACCGACCACCGAGGGCACGTCGGACATCCGTCCGCTCTGCACGGTGTGAGTCTGCTGTCAGCGTGAACCTTCCGGAGCCACACTCCACTACGATCACTGATCGGTACGTGTGGTTTCGGAAGGTTGCGTGGTGGCGAAGAAGCAGATTCCCGTAATAGTCGTCGCAGGCTTTCTCGGTTCGGGAAAGACGACGCTGCTCAACCATCTTCTGCGCAACAACGACGGTGTACGCATCGGCGTGATCGTCAACGACTTCGGCTCCGTCAACATCGACTCGATGATGGTCGCCGGTCAGGTCGATTCGATGGTGTCTCTCAGTAACGGCTGCTTGTGCTGCGCTGTCGACGTCTCGGACATGGACGAGATGCTGAACAAGTTGGCGCACCGGCAATCCGGGATCGACGTCATCGTCATCGAGGCGAGCGGGCTTGCTGAGCCGCGGAACATGATTCGACTCGTCCTCGGAAGTGAGAACCCGTCCGTCGTCTACGGCGGCCTGGTGGTCCTGGTCGACGGAGCCAATTTCTCCACCGTTCGCCGCGAACATCCCGAGCTCGATCAACATGTCCGCCTGGCAGACCTGGTGGTAGTCAACAAGATCGACAGCGTTCCGGTCGCCGAGCGCGAGAGATTCACGGCCGGAATTCGCGAGTTGAATCCGCGAGCGCCGATAGTGGAGACGGCGCATTCAAGGATAGACCCTGCTCTGCTGTTCGATTCCGGTGAGGTGACCCCTCCCGCTCCGGGCGATCAACTGAGCCTCGACGAGCTCCTGCGCGAGGGGCACGACGACGATCACGAGGACGGCTCGTGTTACCACGATCACCTGCACCACCGCTACGAATCGGTTGATTTCACGTCGGAGATGCCACTCGATGCCAGGGCTCTGACGCATTTCCTCGAGAATCAACCGCCGGGGGTGTACCGCATCAAAGGATTCGTGAACTTCGAGATTCCGGGTTACACAGGAAAATTCGAGATCCAATCGGTGGGTGATCATGTTCGGATCACGCCGCTGCGGTGGAAGTCGGGCGAACCTCGAACCACGCAACTGGTTGTGATCGGTACCGGGATGGATTCGGGAGCGGTCGGCAGCGCGCTCCGCGCCTGCGTGCGCGAGGAAACGGTCGAACCGCACCCCGACGCCATGCTGGGATTGCACCGCTATACCGTCGGGGCGTGAGTGAATCAGATGTATCCGTGTACGAAGCGATTCGGCGACGGCGAGACGTTCGCGCCGAGTTCTCGGGAGAGGTCATCCCCGACGAAACTCTGATGCGCATTCTCGACGCCGCCCATCGCGCGCCGAGCGTGGGAAACACGCAACCGTGGGATTTTGTCGTCGTTCGTAATCCGGAGACGCTCAATACCTTCGCGGCACATGTCGCCGATGCCCGGCTGAAGTTCGCGCAGTCTTTGCCCGAAGATCGCCGATCGACGTTCGACCCTATCAAGATCGAGGGAATCGCCGAGAGCGGTACCGGCATCGTCGTCACTTACGACCCGTCGCGCGGTGGCCCGAACATCCTCGGCCGTCATACCGTCGACGACACCGGACTGTTCTCGGCGGTACTCGCAATTCAGAATTTGTGGCTCGCCGCAGTGGCCGAGGAGATCGGCATCGGCTGGGTTTCGTTCTACGACGAGAAGTACCTCACCGAACTCATGGGCATTCCGTCACCCGTTCGCCCCATTGCGTGGCTGTGCGTCGGGAAGGTGACTGAGTTTCAACAGGTTCCGGATCTTGAGCGCTTCGGATGGCGACAGCGCCGGCCATTGGCCGACGCTGTCCACTACGAAACCTATTGAGTTGTACCGGGTGGCCTAGCGCGCGGGACGGCCCCCGGTGGAGCCTGCGGTCCGAGCGCCGCCGCCGGTGCGGGGACGGCGAGCGCCGCCGCCTGCATGTTCCTGACGGGCAACTCCGCCGGTGCGAGCACCGCGTGACTGACCGCCCTGTCCGGAGCGAGCCTGACCCGAACGTGCTGCGCCGCCGCGTCCACCCTGGCCGGCGGGACGCTGTCCGCGTCCACCGTTCGGCTGGGCCGGAGCCTTCGGAGCCGGCGTGACGTGCGGTGCGATGTCGCCGACCAACTTGACGACGTGCTCGGAGTTGGCAGTCGAACGAACCGGGGTCACCTTGATGGCCGCCTTACGCATGAGGATCGCGAGATCCTTACGCTGCTCGGGCAGAACCACGGTGACCACGTCGCCGGCGCTGCCTGCTCGAGCGGTGCGACCACTGCGGTGCAGGTACGCCTTGTGCTCGGCCGGCGGATCGACATGGACGACCAACTCGACGTCGTCGACGTGGACGCCGCGCGCTGCGACGTCGGTGGCGACGAGGACGCGCGCTTCACCGGCGGAGAATGCCGCCAGGTTACGGTCGCGAGCAGCCTGAGAGAGGTTGCCGTGCAGGTCCACTGACGGGATGCCCGACTCGGTGAGCTGGCGAGCCAACTTGCGTGCCTGGTGCTTGGTGCGCATGAACAGGATGCGACGACCGGTACCGGAAGCGAGCTTCTCGACCAGAGCCTTCTTGGCTTCGACGCCGTCGACGTCGAACACGTGGTGCGTCATCGCGGCGACGGGGGAGTTGGCCTCGTCGACCGAATGCATGACCTCGTTCTTGAGGAAACGCTTGACGAGCTTGTCGACGCCGTTGTCCAGCGTTGCCGAGAACAGAAGGCGCTGCCCGTCCTGCGGGGTGGACGAGAGGATGCGGGTGACGACGGGCAGGAAGCCGAGGTCGGCCATGTGGTCGGCCTCGTCGAGCACGGTGATCTCGACGGCGTCGAGGCTGACGAATTTCTGCTTCATGAGGCCTTCGAGGCGACCGGGGCAGGCGACGACGATGTCGACTCCGGCCTTGAGAGCCTGAACCTGGCGGTGCTGCGAGACGCCACCGAAGATGGTGGTCACGCGCAAGTCGTATGCGGCGGCCAACGGTTCGAGGGTTGCGGTGATCTGGGTGGCGAGCTCACGCGTCGGTGCGAGCACCAGGCCGAGCGGTCGACCCGGACGACGCTTGCCTCCGGACAGTTCGCCGGCGAGGCGGGAGACCATGGGGATGGAGAACGCGAGGGTCTTGCCGCTTCCGGTCTTTCCGCGGCCCAGTACGTCGCGCCCCGAAAGAGTGTCGGGGAGGGTGTCGATCTGGATCGGGAACGGAGAAGTGATTCCGCCGTCTTCGAGAGCTTTCACCAGCGGTGCGCGCACACCGAGGGCTGCGAAGGTGGTAGCGGGCGTAGAGATGTCAGACAAGTGTGTTCAGAGCCTTTCGGGCACGTGTTCGTGCCCGGATGCCGACACGGGAATTAACCGGTCGAACAATCAAGCACAGTGGTGGCGGCGCTGCCGGTCGGCAGGCTTCTTCGCCGTAAGAAGAGCGGGTGCATTGAGCACTCAGCAAGAAAATTTGCGTTCTACGACGCTGGATGCCCGATTTCAGGCACCTAGTGATCGCAACTCTACCTTCTCGGAGCGTTCGACCTACAACCCGACCCATTCGGAGACGCCGTTCGCGAAGTGTTGCCGCTTCCAGATCGGTACCTCGTGCTTGATGCGCTCCACCAGTTCGGCGCACGCGGCGAACGCCTCCGCTCGATGCGGGGCGGCGACGGCGGCGACCAGTGCGAGGTCACCGATCTCGAGGTGACCGACGCGATGGATCGCAGCAACCGGCAGGCCGGTCGAGGCTGCAACCTCTTGGCAGCACGTCTGGAGGAAGCGTTCGGCATCCGGATGCGCTTGGTACTCCAACGCTGAAACTGCTTGACCTCCATCGTGATTGCGCACCGTTCCCGTGAACACCACAACAGCGCCGTTCTTCGGACCGGCAACGGCGGCGTCGACGGTGTCTGCGTGAATCGGTTGCTCGGAGATCCGAGCCAGTAGCTCACTCATCGTGTGCTCCTCCGCCTGCGACCTGCGCGAGCAGGTGATCGATGATGGGTTCGAGGACGGCGAGGCCGTCCTTCACTCCACCGGGAGAACCCGGAAGATTGACGATGACCGTCGTACCTGTGAGACCTGCCACACCGCGGCTCAGTGACGCGTGCGGGGTCTTCTCGAGGCCCTTGGTTCGGATCGCTTCTGCGACCCCGGGCAACTCACGGGTCAAGACTGCCCGGGTAGCTTCCGGGGTTGCATCCGTGGGGGAGGCACCGGTGCCGCCGGTGCTGATGACAAGCGACGGGGAGCCCTCCTTGGCGTCAGCGATGCCCGCCGCGATGTCTGCGTCGGCGTACACAAGCGGTCCACGCACCTCGAAGTCCCGCTCGCGTAGCCAGGCTGCGATCGTCGGTCCGGTGGTGTCGGGTCTGGTTCCATTGGCACCGCCGGTGGAAGCGACGAGGACGGTTGCGGACCGTGGCGAGGTGAAGGCGTGCGCTGGAGATGTCTGTGCGTTCTGAGTGTCGCGGGTCCAATGTCCGTGTTTACCACCGTCTTTGGTGAGCAGGCGAACACCGTTCATGGTGGCTCCGGGATCGACCGCTTTGACCATGTCGTGCAAGGTCAGGCCGGCTACCGCGACGGCGGTGAGTGCTTCCATCTCGACGCCGGTCTGTCCGCGAGTCTTTGCCGTCGCTTCGACGGTGATCGAGGTTTCGGTGAACCCGAATTCCACCTTGACCGACGAAAGCGCGAGCTGATGACACAACGGGATCAGCTCGGACGTCCTTTTTGCACCGGCGATTCCGGCAATGCGCGCGGTGGTGAGGACATCGGCCTTGGGCATGCCGTCGGCGCGGACGAGGCGAACTACCTCGGCGGTCGTGACGAGTTCACCGGCAGCGACGGCGATGCGCGTCGTCTCGGCCTTGGCGCTGACGTCGACCATGCGCGCTCGGCCTTCGCTGTCGACGTGTGTCAATTCGGTCATGAGTGTCCTTTGAATCAGATCGAGTGAATCAAATCGAGGAAGTCGAGAGCGGGAGGACGTCGACGAGATCGCCCGCGCCGAGTTCGGTCACGGCAGCGGGGACGTCGATCAGGACGTCGGCCCACGCCATTGCTGCAACGAGGTGCGAGCCGGGTCCGGCCACGAGTTCGATACCGTCCGCAGTTTTACGCGCGCGCAGGAACTGGCGCTTGCCATCCACCGAACGCAGCGGTGCAGTAAGTGGCAGCCGTTCGCGCGGGATCTCGGGCAGACCCGCGGCCCGGCGCAGTTCGCCGCGGGCGAAGACCTCGAACGAGACCATCGTGCTGACCGGGTTGCCCGGGAAACTCAGGACCGGCACTTCGTTCACGACTGCAGTGCCTTGCGGGCCACCAGGTTGCATTGCGACGTGGCCGAAGTGTGCACCCAGAGGGGTGAGAGTTTCCTTCACCACCTCGAAGTCGCCCATGGACACCCCACCGGAGGTGAAAACCAGATCGGCGACCGAGGTTGCGTACGAGAGTAATTCGCGGAACTCGGCGGGGTCGTCGCTGCTTCGGGCGACGGAGACGACATCGGCGCCGTTGGCTTCGGCCAATGTTGCCAAAGCTGGGCCGTTGGAATCGTAGATCTCGCCGGGTTCGAGAGTTGTTCCGGCACTTTTCAGTTCGGCGCCCGTCGTAATTATCGCGACCCGTGGCTTCGTGTACGTGTCGAGCGAGGCCAGGCCCACAGCACTCAGCGCGGCGATATGGCGAGGTTCCAAGTGTGTTCCGGCCGTGACCAGTAGCATTCCGGCAGTGATGTCGCTGCCACGTTCGCGAACGAATTCGCCTATAGACCTGCCCCGTTCGATGGTGACCACGTGTTCGGTGACGCCCGTGGTGTCCTCGACGGGAACGACGGCGTCGGCACCCTCGGGGAGCGGCGCACCGGTCATGATGCGAAATGCCGATCCTGGAAGGTGTTTCGGTGGTTTTCCGCTTCCGGCGGCGATCACGCCTCGAACCGTCAGTGTCGTGGGAACCGAGGCAACGGATGCGGCGTCGACCGCATATCCGTCCATCTGTGAGTTGCGGAAGAGGGGCAGGTCCACCGGCGATGCGATATCTGAGCAAGTTATGCGCCCCAACGCTTCTGCCGTCGGAACCGCCGACGGAGAGAGGGTGTGCAGGCCGGTGAGCAATCCGGAGATGTGCGCAGCGTGTTCCTCGACCGAACGCGCGCTCATGACAGTAACCTCGACAACCTCGACATGTTTTGATCCTAGGCGGTGTGGTCCGTCCGACACACGGAGTACGGCTTTCGGTCATACTGGAGCAATACGGAAGTTGGTGAAGTGATGACAGTGGTCTCGATGGGAATTCCCACCGTGCGGTTTGACGCTGCCTCCCTCACCGGTCGTCCCGAGACGGATCTCCTGGTCGACAGGTTCGGGCGTGTTGCCAGAGATCTGCGAGTCTCGATCACCGAGAAGTGTTCACTTCGTTGCACGTATTGCATGCCGGAGGAAGGCTTGCCGGCCATCGCTGCGGAAGACCTTCTGAGTGCCGACGAGATCGTTCGAGTAGTCGGAATCGGTGTCGAACGAGTCGGTATTCGCGAGGTGAGATTCACCGGCGGCGAGCCGCTGATGCGTAGTGACCTCGAAAAGATCATCGCGGGATGCGCCGCGCGTGTGCCAGGAATTCCACTTGCCATGACCACCAACGCCGTTGGGCTCGAACATCGTGCCGCAAAGCTGGCTGCAGCTGGTTTGACCCGCGTGAATGTTTCCCTGGATTCGGTTGATCGCGCGCACTTCGCGGAATTGACGCGTCGAGACAGGTTGCCTTCGGTTCTCGCGGGAATCCGAGCGGCCGCGGTGGCTGGCCTTGCGCCGCTCAAGGTAAATGCCGTTCTCATGCGCGAAACGCTCCACGGCGCGGCGGACCTTTTACAGTGGTGCCTCGACGCCGGAGTCGAATTGCGGTTCATCGAACAAATGCCTCTCGATGCAGACCATGCTTGGGCGCGCGAGAACATGGTGACTGCGGCTGAATTGCTGTCGGTATTGAGTGAGCGTTTCGAATTGGCCGCAATCGGTCGCGAAGACCCGTCGGCTCCTGCTGAAGAATGGCGTGTCAACGGGACTGAAATGACGGTGGGGATCATCGCTTCGGTGACGCGCTCGTTCTGCAGTGATTGCGATCGGACGCGAATGACTGCAGAGGGGACAATTCGGTCATGTTTGTTCAGTGACCGTGAAGTTGATCTGCGTGCCGCGCTCAGGGCCGGAGCAAGTGACGACGAACTTGCGGATTTGTGGCGCGGTGCGATGTGGAACAAGTGGGCAGGGCACGGCATCGACGCCGCGGACTTCGTTCCGCCGGAAAGAAGTATGGGAGCGATCGGTGGCTGATCCGCATTCGATCTCGGTTCGTTACTTTGCTGCTGCAGCGGATGTATCCGGTTGCCGTAGCGAGGTAGTCGCCATTTCGCCCGACAACACACTTGCCGAGTTGGTGGCGGTCTTGGTCGGGCGATACGGACCGGAGATGGAGCGAGTGCTGTCGGTCTCGGCTTTCCTCGTCGGTGACGAGTTGACCCGCGACGTCTCTCGAGCCTCCGGTAGCGCTGTCGATATTCTTCCGCCTTTCGCTGGAGGCTAGTCCGAGAATTGCCGGCGTAGCTATTTGTGGGCTGCCGTCGTATTGTCCTTTTTCGGTTTCCCGGTCCAAATACTTATATCTTGATCACTCCAGCTCAAGTGGCATCTATCTCCGTTTTCTCCATTGTTGGTCAATTGTCCAGCATTGGTCGTTTTGTTTAGTTTCTCCTACTTTTGGGGGAGCGAATGCACTTCTAATTGCCCAGGTGAATTGTCATCTGTTTGGATGACAAAAGAAATACCTTCGCTGTTGGTAATTGTCGACATGTGTTAATTTTGGCGCAATTCCACTCGGGATATGTGAAAGGTATTTCAATGTCGATTAATTCCACGCGCCGTGTCGGAGTCGTCGTAGCGCTCCTCGGGGCAGCTGCACTCACCGCTCCGGCAATTGCTACTGCGCTTCCGTCCACCGGTTCTCTCGGCTCTTCTGCGCCGGAAGCCTCGTGCTCGACCCTGTCCACCGAAGCGACGCCGAACGGGTGGGGCATCCCGTTCACCGACGAGAAGGATCAGACCGCGTCGTACTCGGCCGACAACGTTCTCGACAAGGACGGTTCACTGAAGCTGGCCGTCGACGGTACCGGCGATCGTTCGGTTTCCTACCATTCGGCCGGCGGTATCAAGCTGTCCGACGCAGTCAGCAAGGCGATCGGCTTTGCCGAGCGCGCCGCCACGCCGACTGCGGCGTTCCAGCTCCGCCTCACCGGAACCACCGGCGGAAAGTTCGAGAACGGATTCACCACCCTGGTGTGGGTCCCGGGACCGGACGCGACGCCGACGGCTGACGGCGGCGTTCACGCGGATCTCCAGAAGGGCGTGTGGTGGAGCACTCAGAACATCGACGGCGCCAAGGACCGCGTGTCAGTGCCTTTGGCTGACATCGTCGCCGCGAACCCGAAAGCGGTAGTCGACCACTACGGCGTCAGTGTCGGGACCGGCTCCGCTGCCACCTCGACGCTGGTCGATGCGGTGCAGTTCAACGGATGCACCACCAACTTCGCGAAGAAGGATCCGGCTTCGGGAACGGGTTCGCTGGGCGACGTCTTCGGCAGCCTGTTCGGTAGCTAGTCGCTGGTAAGAGTTACTTCCACCAGTCATCCAGGGGTGTGACCGGCACCGTGCGCTTGTGACGAGTGTTGGCGAACATCTTCTCGAGCTTTTCGGCTACCTCGGAGGAAACGTCCTTTCCTTCGAGGTAGTCGTCTATCTGTGAGTACGTGACGCCGAGGGCAACTTCGTCGGGCAGCGCGGGTCGGTCGTCCTCGAGGTCGGCGGTCGGCACCTTGCGCCACGTGCTCTCGGGTGCGCCCAATTCCTGCAGTAGCGCAGCGCCCTGACGTTTGCTCAGGCCGGTGAGCGGCGTGATG
Source organism: Rhodococcus sp. UFZ-B548 (assembly GCF_903819475.1). Taxonomy (NCBI): domain Bacteria; kingdom Bacillati; phylum Actinomycetota; class Actinomycetes; order Mycobacteriales; family Nocardiaceae; genus Rhodococcus; species Rhodococcus sp. UFZ-B548. Next base: position 235,989 of record NZ_CAIJDS010000002.1, on the reverse strand, counting down.
TCGACGCCGCCGTCACCGAATTTCGTGAAGAAGCCGGTAATCGCTTCTGCGGCGTGGTCGGTACCGATTACCAAGTAGCCGAGCTGACCGGCAATTGCATACTGAATGACCATTCGTTCGCGCGCCTTGATGTTGCCGCGGACGAAGTCGCGTAGTTCGCCGTTCCCCAACGCCTCGGAGGCCTCACGGGCTGTGGCGTCGGCGCCAGGCTTGACGTTGACCGTGAGAGAGCGGTCCGGCTTGATGAAGCCGAGTGCGATCTGAGCATCGGATTCGTCGGCCTGCGCGCCATAGGGGAGTCGAACGGCGACGAACTCGGCCTCGTGGCCTTCTTCACGAAGTTCAGTGACCGCGCATTGGGCGAGGGCTCCGGCGAGCGTGCTGTCCTGACCGCCGCTGATTCCCAGAACGAACCCTTTGGCGGGGGTCGAGCGCACGTAGTCCTTCAGGAACTGGACTCGCGCGCGAACCTCCGCTGCGGCGTCGATTGTCGGCTTTGTGCCGAGTTCTTCGATGATGCTTTCACGCAGTGTGGCCATGAATGGACTCTAGCGATGTGAGCAGGCGCGTGCAGTGCCACCGTATCCGGGGCGGTACGGTCGCGCACATGAGTGCGAACAACGTTCTGGTGGTCAGTGCGACGAAGTCGGAAGCGGCATACGTGCCGCAAGGATACGAACTGCTGATCACGGGGATTGGAAAGGTCAGTGCTGCAACAGCAGTCGCTTCTGCTCTCGCGCGGTACGAGCGGGAGAATCTGCCGCTGGTCGTCAACATCGGGACCGCCGGTGCGCTGCACGCGCACCACGGTGGCCTCTATGTTCCCGGGGTTGTCATCAATCACGACATCAGCAGCACCGCGATCCGAGCGCTGGGGCACGAGGTCGCGGACCGTTTGGTGCTCGCCGGCGGTGACGACTCGGTGTTGGCGACCGGCGACGCATTTATCGCCGACACTGCGACCCGGGACGCTCTCGCTCAGCGAGCCGATCTGGTCGACATGGAGGGGTTTGCCATCGCATTCGCCGCGCAGGCTGCGGGTGCTACCTGCCGACTCGTCAAACATGTCAGCGATCACGCGGACGACTCGGCCTTGGACTGGCCCGCGATGATCGATGCCAGCGCCCGCGAATTGGGGCGCTGGCTGCTCGACAACGTCTGATCGAGCCTGCAGCGTCTGGTCAAGCCTGCGCAGTCAGTATCAATCCGGTGTTGTCGGGCTTGCGCAGGGTCAGCGTGTCGGCGTCGACGGTGTAGCTCACTTCACCGTCGAGTACCGCCAGGATCTGACGCTCGATGTCCATGTTCTCCTCGGGGCAGGCCATTCGCGTGGTTGCCATCGGCGTGAACGTGACTGTGGTGTCGGAGACCTGGGCGCTTCCGGTCATGCGATTGCATCCGGTGGTTCCGCTGACCGAACCGTCTGCGGCAATCGTGAGTTCGGGAGCTGACGTCTCCAGAGCCAGGCTCGTACTGATCGCATCGGGACTGATGAGTGACGTGACGGTCCACGTCGTGCCCTGCAGAGGTCGATCCGGCGTGACGATCTTCTTGTCCTGCAGAGTCACTGTGGCGTCGTCCGATGTCAGGGTGAGGGTGTCGCCGTCGAGGCTCCACGTCGGCGCGGAGGTCAGCAATGTTGTTGTCCAGGCGTCGGATTCGGCGATGCCGGGAGGGCAGCCCATCATGGTCGACGCCATGGTGCCGGTGGTCAGCTTGCCGTCGGTGAACTCGACCGAGCCGTTTGCCGTGTTGCATCCGGCACTCGCGGACACTCGATCCGCTTGGCTGAAATCGAGAGTCAGCGGGCCACCGCCGGGAATTTGTGTTCCGTCGACGGAGGTCGAGATGAAGACGCGGCCGGAGGGGTCCGTCTTGTCCTCGGGGGAGTCGGACGAAGCGGAGCAACCGCTTACCGCGGCGATGGTCAGGAGGCCGATGACGGCAGCTGCGATGCGCATGGGCTCACATTAAGTGGTGGGACGGATCTGGGGAGTCAACATCGAGTAACGCGCCGGGCAAGGTCTTCCCAGCCGGCGGCCAGGCGCTCGGTGGTCATCCCGAGATCGCGCACCTGATGAAGGACAAGCGACGCTTCGAGTGGTGCCAACAGCGCTGAAGCGAGCAGATCGAGGTCGCCCTCGACGCCGGCTCCTCGAAGAAGTCCGATGACGTGAGCGATGCCGAGTGCTCGTGCCGGACCGCCGAAGCGGTATTCAGGAGCGTTTTCCGCCGCTCGGAGGACTTCGCCCTGTACTTCCACCATGGCGATCCGGGCTCGTCCGAACGCGATGAGGCGCTCGATCGGCGGCGCGCCAGGACCCAACGGTGGGGGGCCGAACATGAATGCCTGCTGCAGTTCTCGCTCGGTGTGATCGAGCAGTGCCTGCATCAGTCCCGATCGATTGCCGAAGCGCCGAAAAACTGTGCCCTTGCCCACACCGGCCCGGCACGCGACGGCATCCATCGTGACCGCGTCGACACCTCGCTCGGCGACGAGGAGGGCTGCGGCGTCGAGCAGAAGTACGCGGTTACGTGCTGCGTCACCGCGCTCGACGGGTACGGCGCCGATCTGGGGGAGGGGGATTGCGCTCACGGGATCAGGTTACAGGGCCGGGGAATGTAAGTGGACCGCGGTCCGTTTAGTTGATATAACTTTCAACCGGAGCCACCAACCGCACCACTCTCGAAGGAATCTCGTTATGTCACAGACCAATGTTCTCGTTCTCGTCGGCAGCCTGCGCGCCGGATCCGTCAATCGCCAGCTTGCCGAGACGGCTGTGTCCGCCGCACCCGAGGGTGCAACGCTGACGGTCTTCGAAGGCCTCGCCGACGTCCCCTTCTACAACGAAGACATCGACGTCGAGGGTGCTTCCATTCCCGCTGTCGACGCACTGCGCGCCGCTGCGAGCGACGCTGACGCGTTCCTGCTCGTCACCCCCGAATACAACGGCACCATCCCCGCTGTTCTGAAGAACGCCATCGACTGGATCTCGCGTCCGTACGGTGTCGGTGCAGTCAAGGACAAGGCTGTCGCAGTCATCAGCGCTTCGCCCAGCGGTAACGGCGCCAAGTGGGCACACGAAGACACCACCAAGGCAGTCCGCATCGCCGGCGGCAAGGTCGTCGAGGACACCGCACTGAGCATCGGTGGAACCGGCGCACTGTTCGGTGAGCTGCACCCGCGTGAGAACGCAGAGGTGCTCGCTCAGGTCTCCAAGGTCGTCTCCGACCTCGTCGACGCCAGCAAGCAGCTCGTCAACGCGTAATCCGTTTCACGAGTGAGGGCCATGCCGGAAGGTATGGCCCTCACTCGTATGCGAGTCACGCCCATCTGTGCGCTAAAGCCCTTCGCGTTCCATAGCGTCGTCGACGGCGTCGCGAACCGACTCGAAATCCTTGCCGGCCATCATCGCTTCGCCCATCGCGGCATCGATACGATCGGCGACGACGGCGTACCGACGCTCCCAGTTCTCCTTGTCCTCCCGCCAGTAACCCATCACGTGCATGCGGGGTGCCGGGATTTCCCATGTTCGACGCAGATGGGCGCGGATGCGTCTGGCGGTCGCGGCCTCGACTGCGCACCAGATGTAGCCCTCGCCGGGAGGCAGGGGAATGGCGGCCAATTCGGCGAACAATGAGTCTGCTTCGTCGATCCATCGGTAGTGAGCGTCGGCGCGCGTCGTGAACGTCTGCTGTTCGCTCGACGCGGGCACCTGTGCAATGACGTGGATAGGTAGACCGTCGGGTGCTTCTTCCAAGATCCGCCCGATCGCAGGCAGTGCGGCGTGATCGGCGACGAGTAGCAGCCAGTCGCACTCTGCCGGCGGCTTGAACCACCCGCTTGCAGTCGAAAGATGGACGGTCTCGCCCGGTTGCGCATTCTCGGCCCAGAGCGCAGCTCCGCCGTGGCCGTGGAGAACGAAGTCGATCTCCAGTTCGTTCTTCGAGGGCTGCCAGCGCCGGACCGTGTAACTACGGGCGTGAGGGGGGTCGAGGGGGAATCTGACGAGCACCCGTTCGTCGGGGCTCCCGCTCGTCTCGAAGTCGCTCAGGCCCGCACCGCCGAAGGTGATTCTGCGCATCTTAGGTGTCACCTGCTGCGTTCTCGTCACGGTTGCCTGGTGGCGCGGAGCTTCGTCCTTCGGGGGTGTTTCCACGACGCTCATGGTAGGTCCGAGTAGTGGTTTTCAGATGCTGTCGGGCCTGCGGCCAAAATGTGACGGGCGACACGCCGACGCGCCGGAAGATGTGTGCGCTGAACTGGGGCTACCTGGGAATTTCAACGATGTGACTCACAACATCTCGCGTTATGTGTTTCTGTCGGCCACTAGGTGTAGTGTCTTGAGCACTGAGAGACCACAACGCGGAACGCCTCGAGCGAGACTCCGGCAATCGGTCGAATCGGTGCTGAACATCACTACATCGGCCTTTGTTGGCTAAGCGAAAGAGGGACTCTCATGAGCATCACCGTCTACACCAAGCCCGCTTGCGTTCAGTGCAATGCCACCTACCGCGCCCTCGACAAGGCCGGTCTCGAATACAACATCATCGACATCACCGAGGATGTCGAAGCCCGCGACTACGTCATGGCTCTCGGGTACCTCCAGGCGCCCATCGTGGTTGCCGGTGAAGATCACTGGTCGGGTTTCCGTCCCGATCGCATCAAGACCCTGACCGTCGCTGCTTGAAGCGCCGCAGTGTCGGCGGTGGACACCTCCGCCGACACATCTGAGTAGTTCCGGGCACCGTACAAGAAAATGGTGACAACCGATGACTTCGCTGGTCTATTTTTCCAGCGTGTCGGAGAACACCCACCGATTCGTCCAACGTCTCGGCCTGCCTGCGACACGTATACCTATCCATGACCGTGACGGCTCATTTCGTGTAGACGAGCCCTATGTGCTGATTCTGCCCACCTATGGTGGCGGGGTCACCGTGACAGGGCGCGACACCAGTTATGTGCCGAAGCCGGTCATTCGTTTTTTGAACAATCCACACAACAGGTCGTTGATCAGAGCAGTGATCGCGGCGGGAAACACCAATTTCGGTGAGTCCTTTTGCTATGCAGGAAACATCATTTCCCAGAAATGCCACGTTCCTTTTCTGTACCGGTTCGAACTCATGGGCACTGCCGAGGATGTCGACCGAGTACGAGAAGGCTTGGGGGAGTTCTGGAATCATCTCGAAACAGAGAAGGAGCACGGGCAGTGGCGCCAACCATCACTGACACGATCGCGGCAGGAAGCGTAGAGCGTGATGCACGCGGCGGCGATTCCACCAACGGTCTCGACTACCACGCACTCAATGCCATGCTCAACCTGTACGGCGCCAACGGTGAGATCCAGTTCGAGATGGATGTCGCTGCAGCCCGTCAGTACTTCTTGCAGCACGTCAACCAGAACACCGTGTTCTTCCACAACCTCGACGAGAAGCTGGACTACCTCGTCGAGGAAAACTATTACGAGCCCGAGGTTCTCGATCAGTACTCACGTACTTTCGTGAAGTTCCTGATCGATCACGCGTACGCCAAGAAGTTCCGCTTCCCGACGTTCCTGGGTGCATTCAAGTACTACACCTCCTACACGCTCAAGACCTTCGACGGTAAGCGCTACCTCGAGCGTTTCGAAGATCGTGTCTGCATGGTTGCGCTCACCCTGGCCGCAGGCAACGAAGACCTGGCCGTCGAACTCGTCGACGAGATCATCGCCGGACGCTTCCAGCCCGCCACCCCGACGTTCCTGAACTCGGGCAAGAAGCAGCGCGGTGAGCCCGTGTCCTGCTTCCTGCTTCGTATCGAAGACAACATGGAGTCCATCGGTCGCTCCATCAACTCGGCACTGCAGCTGTCCAAGCGCGGTGGCGGTGTTGCCTTGCTGCTCACCAACGTTCGTGAGCACGGCGCCCCGATCAAGAAGATCGAGAACCAGAGTTCGGGTGTCATCCCGATCATGAAGCTTCTCGAGGACTCGTTCTCCTACGCCAACCAGTTGGGTGCGCGTCAGGGCGCCGGCGCCGTGTACCTGCATGCGCACCACCCCGACATCTACCGCTTCCTCGACACCAAGCGTGAGAACGCCGACGAGAAGATCCGCATCAAGACGCTCTCTCTCGGCGTCGTGATCCCGGACATCACTTTCGAACTGGCGAAGAAGAACGAGGACATGTACCTGTTCTCGCCGTACGACGTCGAGCGCATCTACGGAGTTCCGTTCTCCGACATCAACGTCTCCGAGAAGTACTACGAGATGGTCGACGACAAGCGAATTCGCAAGTCCAAGATCAAGGCTCGCGAGTTCTTCCAGACCGTCGCCGAATTGCAGTTCGAATCGGGCTACCCCTACATCATGTTCGAGGACACGGTGAACCGGGCAAACCCGATCGAAGGCAAGATCACTCACTCGAACCTGTGCTCGGAGATCCTGCAGGTTTCGACGCCTTCACTGTTCAACGACGACCTGTCCTACTCGAAGGTCGGCAAGGACATCTCCTGCAACCTGGGTTCGCTGAACATCGCGAAGACCATGGACTCGCCCGACTTCGCCAAGACCATCGAAGTGTCGATCCGCGGATTGACGGCAGTGTCCGACCAGACGCACATCTACTCGGTGCCGTCGATCGAGCAGGGCAACAACGACTCTCACGCCATCGGCCTCGGTCAGATGAACCTGCACGGATACCTCGCTCGTGAGCGGATCTTCTACGGCAGCGAAGAAGGCATCGACTTCACGAACATCTACTTCTACACCGTGCTGTTCCACGCACTGCGTGCGTCGAACAAGATCGCCATCGAGCGCGGCTCGTACTTCAAGGGTTTCCCGGAGTCGAAGTACGCCTCGGGTGAATTCTTCGACAAGTACACCGACCAGGTCTGGGAGCCTGCAACCGACAAGGTTCGCGGACTCTTCGCCGATGCGAAGCTGCACATCCCCACCCAGGACGACTGGCGTGAGCTGAAGGCTTCGGTTCAGAAGCACGGTATCTACAACCAGAACCTTCAGGCCGTCCCGCCGACCGGCTCGATCTCGTACATCAACTACTCCACCAGCTCCATCCACCCGGTGGCGTCGAAGATCGAGATCCGCAAGGAAGGCAAGATCGGTCGCGTCTACTACCCGGCGCCCTACCTGACCAACGACAACCTGGAGTACTACCAGGATGCCTACGAAATCGGGTACGAGAAGATCGTCGACACCTATGCTGCCGCAACGCAACACGTCGACCAGGGCCTGTCGCTGACGCTGTTCTTCAAGGACACCGCCACCACCCGCGACATCAACAAGGCGCAGATCTACGCGTGGCGTAAGGGCATCAAGACGCTGTACTACATCCGTCTGCGTCAGATGGCACTCGAAGGCACCGAGGTCGAGGGCTGCGTTTCCTGCATGCTGTAAAGGGCTCCGCCCCGTGCGCCTTTTCGGTAGTGGTTACTACCGAAAAGGCGCACAGGGGTATCAGGCCGGCGGACGGCCTGGACCGTGCATCTTGCCGGCATTCTTCGGCATTCGACCGTGCTCGGTGAGTGCGCGCCGAAGAAGAAACTCGATCTGGGCGTTGGTACTTCGGAGATCGTCGGCGGCCCAGCGGGCAAGCGCGTCGTGCACCGCTGGGTCCAACCGAAGCAGGATCTTCTTACGCTCCGATCTCGGAGCTGGATCCGTGGCCATGTGGCCTTTCCTTTACTGGTAGAGCGAACCGGTGTTCAGCACCGGTTGTGCGTCGCGGTCGCCGCACAGCACGACCAGAAGGTTACTGATCATCGTGGCCTTGCGTTCCTCGTCGAGTTCGACGACGTGCTTTTCCTCGAGCTGCTTGAGTGCCATGTCGACCATGGACACCGCGCCTTCGACGATTTGCTTGCGGGCGGCGATCACTGCACCCGCTTGCTGGCGCCGAAGCATTGCGCTGGCGATCTCGGGTGCATACGAGAGCCTGTTGATGCGTGTCTCGATAACTTCGACACCCGCCGCACGCACGCGGGCGTGAACCTCCTCCGACAAGGTGGTGGTGATGATATCGGCGTTCTCGCGCAACGAGACTCGGCCTTCGGCGTCGTACGGGTAGCTGCCGGCGATATGGCGGACTGCCGCCTCGGTCTGCACCGAGACGAACTCCTCGTAGTCGTCCACCTGGAATGAGGCGAGCGCTGTGTCGGCAACTTGCCAGACGACCACCGCCGAGATCTCGATGGGATTTCCGTCGGCGTCGTTCACTTTCGCCTGACCGGTCTCGTGGTTTCGGATACGCGTAGAGATCGATCGACGGACCGTCAGCGGATTTGTCCATCGCAGGCCCGGCGTGCGCAGGGTGCCGCTGTACGAGCTTCCCAGGAGTTGAAGGACTCGGGCTTGATTCGGTTGCACCAAGGTCAGGCCCATCAGCAGGGGGAGTGACGCGATGAACAGCACCACACCGACCGGAATCAGGGCGAAGAGTCCCAGAACTCCGCCAACGACGGACAGCGCGATTCCGGCCAGGAAGAGAAGGACGCCGCCGAGGAGCATCCAGCTGCCGGACAGGTCCCAGCCTGGGCGTTCGGCGATCGTTGTGGTGGCGACTCCGGTCGGTTTCTCGGCCACGGTGGGTGTGCTGGTCATGCGAGACTCGCTTTCCATCGGTAAGTGATATTTAATTGATATCACATTTCTTGTACTCGTGGAGGGGCGCGTGCGACACATGTTGTTGTGTTGGCATCGCGGACCCGACACAACGGGTAGTGTTCAGGCAAGCCAACATTCGGCAGTATCTCTCTCGCTAGGTAGGAATTATGGTCAAGCTGGTCAGTCGCGTTTCCGCCATCAACTGGAATCGCGTCCAGGACGAGAAGGACGCCGAGGTATGGGATCGCCTCGTCAGCAACTTCTGGCTGCCCGAAAAGGTGCCGGTCTCCAACGACATCCCGTCCTGGGGAACGCTGACCGCGCAGGAGCAGCAGCTCACCATGCGCGTCTTCACGGGCCTGACGCTGCTCGACACCATCCAGGGAACGGTCGGCGCCGTCAGCCTCATCCCGGACGCGATCACTCCCCACGAAGAAGCGGTGTACACCAACATCGCCTTCATGGAATCGGTGCACGCGAAGAGTTACAGCTCGATCTTCTCGACGCTGTGCTCCACCCCGGACATCGACGACGCGTTCCGCTGGTCGGAGGAGAACCCCAACCTGCAGCGCAAGGCGCAGATCGTTCTCGACTACTACAACGGCGAGTCGCCGCTCAAGCGCAAGGTCGCATCGACGCTCCTCGAGAGCTTCCTCTTCTACTCCGGCTTCTACCTGCCGATGTACTGGTCCTCGCGAGCCAAGCTCACCAACACCGCAGACCTCATCCGCCTCATCATCCGCGACGAGGCCGTGCACGGGTACTACATCGGCTACAAGTACCAGAAGGGTCTCGAACAGCTCACCGAGGCCGAGCGCGAAGAGCTCAAGAACTACACGTTCGAGCTGCTCTTCGAGCTCTACGAGAACGAGGTCGACTACACGCAGGACCTCTACGACGGCGTCGGCCTGACCGAGGATGTCAAGAAGTTCCTGCGCTACAACGCCAACAAGGCGCTCAACAATCTCGGCTACGAAGGCCTCTTCCCGAAGGACGAGACGGACGTCAATCCGGCTATCCTGTCGGCACTTTCACCGAATGCGGACGAGAATCACGACTTCTTCTCCGGCTCGGGAAGCTCCTACGTCATCGGCAAAGCAGTCAACACCGAAGACGACGACTGGGATTTCTAGAGCGACCCGCTCGGGATTTCTAGAGCGACCTATATACCGAAGCCCGACTCCTGCACACGCGGGAATCGGGCTTCGGTCGTCGATGGGGGAGTGGGTCAGCGCAGAAACCACGCTTCCGGCTTGTCCAGCAATGCTTTTGCGAGGCGCAGACGCGAGGTTTCCGTCATGTCCGACGGCAATTCGCTCGGCGCGAACCACGCGACCTCGAGGTTTTCGTCGTCCGCCACGTGTGCATCTCCGCCGGTCCACCTGGCCAGGAAGCAGACGTCGAGGTACTGGGTCACGTCACCATTGGGGTACGTAATGGGTTCTGTGACATCGACACTCGTGATCCGAATCAATTCGGCGTCGACGCCGGTTTCTTCCTTCGCCTCCCGCACCGCCGCCGCCGACGGTTCCTCTCCGGGCTCGAGAACGCCGGACACGACGGCCCACTGACCGTTGTCGGCGCGGCGGGTGAGCAGGACCCGGCCGTCGTCGTCGCGGATCACGACGCTCACGCCGGACAGCCAGAGCGGCGCATGACCGACCTTCTCGCGCAAAGCGACAATGAATTCCGGGATCGGCATGATCAGAACCCGACCGTCACAGTTGTGGCGAGCCGCCTCGAATGTGGGAGTAGTGGTTCGTTCCGGTCAGCTCGCATATCCGTTCAAGGTTCCCTTCAAGTCCGCCAATACGGCACGGGCGGCAGTCATCCCGTTTCCGTTCCAGATTTCGTCTTCAGCGACGAACACACGCCGGTCGGTGGCGGCGGCGAGGTCCTGCCACTGGTCGCTCTTCATGATCTCGGTGCCGTAGGTACGACCGTTCGGCCCGTCGAAGAGTACGTAGATCAAGTCACCTTCGGCGGCGCTGAGATCGTCGGCCGGAATCGGTGCTGTGGTCGCATCGGTCAATCGCTGCGCCGGTGGGCGCCGGACGCCGACGTCGCTGAGGATCTGTCCGGCGAAGGATGCGGGACCCTCGATCTGCAGGTCCTTCGAACCGAACCGAACCACTGATGCCTGCGTCTGTGATGCATTCAATGCGTCGCCGAGCTGCACGACGTCCTGCTGGTAGCGGTCCAGCTCCGTCGCAGCCGCGGACGAACGGCCAAGTGCCTGGCCGGCGAGGGCGAACTGCGCTTTCCAGTACACGGGATCCGCGCCGGCGAACACGGTGGGGGCAATGGCGTCGAGTTGCCCGTACAAACCGTCGGACGCCGGACTGGACCCGAGGATCAAGTCCGGCGCGGCGGCCTTCACGGCGTTGACGTCGGGTGCGCTCACGGGGCCGACGCTCGGAATCTCCGAGATGCCGAAACCGAGGTACGACGGTTGAGGCGAGTCGACACCGGTCGCGGCGCCCACTACCCGCTCCCACAGACCGAGGGCGCACACGGCGTCCATCGAGACGCTGTCGAGGACCACGATCCGTTGGGGATCGGAAGGAACCTCGGTTTCACCCGCAGTGTGTACGACTCGACGCTTCACCCCGGGGCCCGCTCCCGGGTCGGCTTGCGTCGGCGTCGGGCACGCGGTGGCGGTGTCGCGTTCGATACCCATCACGCCGGCACCGGCGATCGACGTAGTGGTCCGGACGATGGTGCTCGCGGGATCGTCCGACGAGCCGGACGAGCAACCACCGAGGACGAGCATCGTGGCAGCGATCCCCAGGATCGAGACACGACGAATGGACGTGCGGGCGGTCGTGCGTGAGAGAACAGACGTGCGTGAGAGAACAGACAAGTCGACGGCTTCCTGTGTGAGCGGGCGCCGTTCAGGTTAGCTGTTCGACTCAGCTGTTCTGCTTGTCCACCTCGAACGTGTCCGAGAGGTCGTCGAGGATCATGTGGGCGCCCTGGATGCTGACCGGCGACATCCAACGTGAATCGTCCACGTCGACCTTGCGTCCTCGAAGGGTCTGCCACAGCGGGCTCTCGAGGAACGGCTTCGCAGCTTCGGCGCTCTTGCCCTCGGCGTCTTGCCAGGTGCTGATGAAGATGACGTCCGCGTCGGCTTCGTTGATCAGCTCGGGGCTGATCTTCATCATGATGTTTCCGGCATCGGCGGGGTCAGGTCCCTGGTTGTCCGGGCGCTTCAATCCGGCGTCCTGGAGGACGATGCCGCTGAACGAGGTGGTGCGGTAGAGGCGTGCCGTCGGTTCACCGGCGAATCGGACTACCGAGATGACCGGGTTGTTCGCCTTCTCGTTGATTTCCTTGCCGACGGTGGCTGCGCGGGTTTCGAACTCGGTGATCTTCGCCTCGGCCAGTGACTCCTTGCCCAGCGCTTGACCGACCAGGCGGATGTTGTCCTTCCACGTCGGGCCGGTCGTCTGAGTGAAGACGGTGGGTGCGATTGCGGACAGTTGTTCGTAGTTCTTCCCGTCGCGGACCTCGGCGGAGATGATGAGGTCTGGCTGCAGTGCGGCGATCTTCTCGAGGCTTGCACTGCTGACCGTGCCGACCGAGACGGCGTCCGCGGCGAATTCCTCCCGGGAGGATCCGAGGTAGTCGGGCAGACCGGGCTCGCGGTAGTCGACGTAGCCGACGAGCGGGGATTCGAGGAGAAGGACGGCGTCGGTGAAGCTGTTGTCGAGCGCGACGATCCGCTGGGGTGCTGCCGGGATTTCGGTGCTTCCACGGAAGTGTTCGATCGTGCGGGGGAATGCGCCCGACTCGGTCGAGGTGGTGGTTGCAGCGGGCTCGTCGTTACTCGAGCAGGCTGGAACGACCAAGGCGATCGAGGCTGCGACGGCTACCAGCGCGGCGCGGCGGGGAAAGAATTTCACTGAATACTCCTGAGGTGAGTTAGGCGAGGGTGACCTTATCAGTGGAGGAGATGGCCGAAAACGGACACCGGCCGAATTCTTCGACGGGTACGACACGCCGATTCGGATGTGGGTTCGGACTCCCGAGGGAACATAAACCGCAGGTCGTTCGTTTGGTGCCCCCAAAAACGGATGCTCGAGTACGACGCAGAGTAGGACCGGGTCGCGGTGCCTCGGAGTCACGGTCTACGATTCGATGAGCGCAAGCCAGAAGCCGTTGTCCGCAGCCCGGGCGACGGACCCTGCGGGCGCAACCAAGGGCTCTTTGACGGAGTCTGCGGAGCGACCAAAGGCACATTCAGGAGGATCAGTGACTGCCGTAGCGCCCCAGCCAGTCCCCACGATAGCGCCGGCCAGGCCTTACCCGCCGCGGCAGGGACCCAAGGGCTCATTCATTTTCAAGATGATCACGACCACCGATCCCAAGGTGCTCGGAATCATGTACTTGGCGACTTCCATCGCCTTCTTCCTCATCGGTGGCCTCATGGCACTGATGATGCGTGCCGAACTTGCTGTACCCGGCATGCAGTTCCTTTCCAACGAACAGTTCAACCAGCTGTTCACCATGCACGGCACGATCATGCTGCTGCTGTACGCGACCCCGATCGTCTTCGGCTTCGCGAACTACATTCTTCCGCTCCAGATCGGTGCACCCGACGTCGCGTTCCCGCGTCTGAACGCGTTCAGCTACTGGCTGTACCTGTTCGGCGCGATCATCACGACGGCCGGATTCGTCACGCCCGGTGGCGCAGCAGACTTCGGTTGGACGGCATACACGCCGCTGACCAGCGCGCTGCACAGCCCCGGCGTCGGCGCCGACCTGTGGGTCTTGGGTCTGGCTGTCGCCGGCCTCGGCACCATCCTCGGTGGCGTCAACATGGTCACCACCGTGATTTGCCTGCGCGCACCCGGTATGACCATGTTCCGCATGCCGATCTTCACCTGGAACATCTTCATCACCAGCATCCTGATCCTGCTGGCGTTCCCGCTGCTGACCGCTGCATTCATGGGCCTGTTCGTCGACCGCCATCTCGGTGGACACATATTCGACCCGGCAACGGGCGGTGTGCTCCTGTGGCAGCACCTGTTCTGGTTCTTCGGGCACCCCGAGGTGTACATCATCGCGCTGCCGTTCTTCGGCATCGTCTCGGAGATCTTCCCGGTCTTCAGCCGTAAGCCGATCTTCGGATACAGCGGCCTGGTGTACGCAACGTTGGCCATCGCCGCTCTGTCGATCGCTGTGTGGGCTCACCACATGTACGCAACAGGCGCTGTTCTCCTGCCGTACTTCTCGTTCATGACATTCCTGATCGCCGTGCCGACAGGTGTGAAGATCTTCAACTGGATCGGAACGATGTGGAAGGGGCAATTGACCTTCGAATCACCGATGCTGTTCTCGATCGGCTTCCTGATCACCTTCCTCTTCGGTGGTCTGTCGGGCGTCATCCTCGCGAGCCCGCCGCTCGACTTCCACGTCACGGACAGCTACTTCGTCGTCGCCCACTTCCACTACGTGGTCTTCGGTACGGTCGTGTTCGCCACGTACGCCGGTATCTACTTCTGGTTCCCGAAGATGACCGGTCGCATGATGGACGAGCGCCTCGGCAAGTGGCACTTCTGGACCACGTTCGTCGGCTTCCACGGCACGTTCCTCGTCCAGCACTGGCTCGGTGCCGAAGGTATGCCGCGTCGTTACGCCGACTACCTGCCCTCGGACGGGTTCACGGTTCTGAACTCGGTGTCCACGATCTTCGCCTTCGTACTCGGTGCCTCGACGCTCCCGTTCATCTGGAACGTCTTCAAGAGTTACCGCTACGGCGAAGTGGTCACCGTCGACGATCCGTGGGGCTACGGAAACTCGCTCGAGTGGGCGACAACTTGCCCGCCGCCGCGTCACAACTTCACCGAGTTGCCGCGCATCCGCAGCGAGCGTCCGGCCTTCGAGCTGCACTACCCGCACATGGTGGAGCGGATGCGCGCAGAAGCGCACGTCGGCCCCGGTCACGGTGGGAAGAACGCCAGCACCGTGCTCGAAGATGCTCGTCACGAGCCGCTCACAGTCGGGGACGAAGGCGACCCCGGCACCGACAGCCGCTCCTGAGCGAAGTAACACACTGAAGTAATCAGCGAAGGCCCCGCCCGAGTAACGGGTGGGGCCTTTCGCTTGGCACAATAGTGACGATCAAGACGCGAACGAAGAAACGATCGGAGTTTTCGGTGGGTGCCTCTGACACCACTGTTCTGGTGACTGTGACCGGGCCGGACCGCCCTGGCGTCACCTCGGTACTGTTCGCGGCGCTGTCGCGGCACGATGTGCGTCTGCTCGACGTGGAGCAGGTGGTGATTCGAGGTCGACTGACACTCGGCGTCATGGTGGCCTGCCCGAACGATCCCGAAGCCCTTCAGGAAGAGCTCGAACAGGCGATGGCGACGGTCGGAATGAACGTCGACATCGAAATCGGTGCCGATCCAGGTCGACCTGCAGTGTCCACTCACGCGGTCGTTGTTCTCGGCAGCCCCGTCAATGCCCGCGCAATGCGCTCGGTGGCACGCGAACTCGCGAAGCAGGGCGCCAACATCGACTCCATCCGTGGTGTCGCCGACTATCCGGTCACCGGCCTCGAACTCAGCGTCAGCGCAGCCGATACTGTCGACGGCGACGCGAAGCTGCGTACCGGACTCGCCGAGGTCGCCGCGCTCGAAAACGTCGACATCGCAGTCGAGCGCGCAGGACTGGCTCGCCGGGCCAAGCGACTGATCGTGTTCGACGTGGACTCGACGCTCGTTCAGGGCGAGGTCATCGAGATGCTCGCCGCGAAGGCCGGTGTCGAGGACGAGGTCCGCGCCGTCACCGAAGCTGCGATGCGCGGCGAGATCGACTTCACCGAATCACTGCACCAGCGTGTGGCGACACTGGCCGGTCTCGATGCCTCCGTCATCGACGAGGTGGCAGAGAGCATCGAACTGACGCCGGGGGCGCGCACCACGATCCGCACCCTGCGCCGCCTCGGATTCCACTGCGGTGTGGTGTCCGGCGGTTTCCGCCAGGTCATCGAAGGCCTCGCACACGAACTCGAACTGGACTTCGTGCACGCCAACACCCTCGAGATCGTCGACGGCAAGCTGACCGGACGTGTGATCGGTGACATCGTCGACCGCGCCGCGAAGGCCGTTGCGCTGCGCAAGTTCGCCGATCAGGTCGGTGTGCCGATGGAACAGACTGTCGCCGTCGGTGACGGTGCCAACGACATCGACATGCTCAACGCCGCGGGACTGGGTGTGGCGTTCAACGCCAAGCCCGCGTTGCGGGAGGTCGCGGACGCGGCTTTGTCGCATCCCTTCCTCGATGCTGTGCTGTTCATTCTCGGTGTGACCCGCGACGAGGTCGAGGCTGCGGACGCCGTCGACGGTGGCGTACGACGCGTACCGATTCCATGAGTTCCGATCCAGCAGTCAGTTCCGATCCAGCAGTGAAGTCCGGCCCCGATTCTCGATGGCGCGAGCGCCACGCGGTGTTGGCTGCTGGGTACGGTGGGCGAGACGATCCCGCGGATCCGGCGCTGGTGTTGGCGATGCCGATCATTCTCCACATCCCGAAGGCAGACCCGCCGAAGCGCACTGCACTGCTCGAGGCTGCCGCAACGGCGGCAGTGGCGCTGTGCCTGGACGAACGCGTCGGGTTCACCGAAGACGGGGAGCCCGGCCCGTGGCACGAGGACTATTCGGCGTGGGTGGGTGCCCGGATCCGGAAAGTGTCTCGCCGAGCGCGTGGAGCCCAGTGGCTCGCCGCGCAAGAGGTACCGGGAATCACCGTCGACGTGGATGGCGCCCAGGCGCGGGCTCTGGTTCCCGGGCCGGTCGGAGAACTGGACCCGCGAATCAAGAAGTTGCAGATCGGTGGCACCGACCTGGAGCACGACGAGCCTGGCCAGCCCGAGCCCGGTCTTCCGGTGCTGTGGATCGACTCGGAGCTCGAGATGACGGTAGGCAAGGCGTCGGCACAGGTAGGGCATGCCTCGATGTTGTTGGCAGCGGCCATGTCCGAGAAACAGTGCTGGGTATGGGCGCAGAACGACTTTCGCTGCTCGGTACGCGACGCAAGTCCGAAACAGTGGGCCGAGGCGGTAGACCGATTGAAGCGGTCGGAGGCTGTCGCGGTTCGTGATGCGGGCTTCACGGAAGTGGCACCAGGCTCCATGACAGTCATCGCGGTTCCGTAGAGACCTAACCGACCAGTCCAGTATCGACAACTTGGCTATGGATGAACAGTCCAGTGGCCTTCAAGATGGTCGAGTGTTGATACGGAGATTCGCCTCGCTGTTCGTTGGTCTGTGGTTGTACGGCTTCTCGATGGCCATGATGATCACAGCCGGCCTCGGACTGGACCCCTGGGATGTGTTCCATCAGGGCGTGGCCGAGCATGTTTCGCTCAGTTTCGGCGTGATCACTGCGATTACCGGTGCGGTGGTACTGCTGCTCTGGATTCCGATCCGTCAGCGGCCAGGGTTCGGCACGGTCGCCAATGTCGTGGTAATTGCAATCTCGGTGGATACTTCACTGGCCTTCTTGCCGGTCTTTGATTCCATGCCAGTTCGCGCCGCGATCATGGTCGCGGGAATCCTCCTCAACGGACTGGCCAGCGTTCTCTACATCGGGGCAGGCATGGGGCCGGGTCCCCGCGACGGGTTGATGACAGGACTGGTGGCGCGCACCGGCTTGTCGGTCAGGCTCGTGCGTACCAGCATCGAAATCGCGGTCCTCGCTACCGGATGGCTCCTCGGTGGAACGGTTGGCGTCGGAACAGTGTTGTACGCCTTCGGGATCGGGCCGACCATTCAATTACTGATCAAGGTGCTGCCGGATTCCATGACAGCAGCGGTTACCGGCGGACGTGTCACGGAACGTAAGGCCAAGACCGTGGGTCCGGTCAATGAGATCTCCGTGCCGACGGGAACTTCGGCCGTGGAGGCAGGTTCGCCGGTCGGTGACGCCGAATCGAACGATGCAGTCAATGTGCCGTCGAACCATTCCGGAGTGCCGACGGTGACCTGAACCGGTCCACCGGAATGCAGGATCAGGAGCCAACTGTCGTCAACGAGTGGGCGCCCGGTCCGAGTGTGAGACCGAACGTCGGCTCCGTCGATCCAGGCCTGCAGCGTTCGGTGACTCTCGTCGTACCATGCGGTGTCGTCGAACTCGACGCCGGCAGCGTCGAACCAGACGAGGTCCGGGTGTTCCAGTCTTCTTCTGCCTTCGAAGAATTCGGGCTGACGCAACGCCGGTGCCGCTCGGCGTAATCCGAACGCTCGGGAGACGAACTGCACCAACGACTGATCGGCCGCCGTCCAGTCCAGGGCCCACGAATCGGCTGGGGAGGCAAGTGTGGGAACACAATACGCGTTGTTGTTTCCGCCGAGACTGTGGCCGAACTCGTCTCCGGCGGTGAGCATCGGTGTGCCTGTCGACAGCACGAGCGTGGCCAGTAGCGCCCGTACATGACGTGCCCTGGCGTCCTGAATCTCGGGATCGGTGCTCGGGCCTTCGATTCCGTGGTTGAACGAATCGTTGTGATCGGCGCCGTCACGATTGTCTTCACCGTTGGCTTCGTTGTGCTTGTGGTTGTATGCGACCAGATCGGCGGCGGTGAACCCGTCGTGCGCTGTGACGAAGTTGATCGACGCCCATGGGCGACGGCCGCTGCCGGCAAAGATGTCCTCGGAACCGGCGAGGCGCGACGCGACCTTCCGGACGCTGGAGCCGCCGTTCCAGAACTGGCGAATAGTGCTGCGGTACTTGTCGTTCCATTCCGACCATTGGAGTCCGAAGTTTCCGACCTGGTAACCGTCGGCAGTGGCATCCCACGGTTCGGCGATGAGCTTGCACCGGGTCAGTACCGGATCGGAGGAGATGGCCGACAAGATGGACGCCCGCTGGTCGAAGCCGCCGCCGCGCGGCCTACCCAACGCGCTCGCGAGATCGAATCGGAAGCCGTCGACACCCATTTCGGTGGCCCAGTAGCGGAGGCTGTCGGTGATCATGCGGACGGCGATGGGGGAGCAGGCGTCGACCGTGTTGCCGCACCCGGTCAGGTCGATGTCGCGGCCGTCGCCGTCGAGAAGGTAGTAGCCGGGGCCGTCCAAACCTCGCCAGCTGACGCTGATTCCGTCGACACTCTGCTCGCAGGTGTGGTTGTAGACGACGTCGAGGATGACCTCGATGCCTGCCGCGTGTAGTGCGTCGACCATGATCCGGAACTCGGTGACTTCGCCGCCCGGAGTTGCCGCGTATCCGGGATGCGGGGCGAAGTACGACGCCGTCGAGTATCCCCAGTGGTTGCGCATCCCTCGCTCGCGGACGCTCTGTTCGGTCAGAAACGCCTGTACGGGAAGCAGTTCCACGGCGGTGACGCCGAGTGAGACGAGGTGATCGATCACGGCCGGTGCCGTCAGGCCGAGGTACGTTCCGCGGTGGGCGGCGGGTACTCCTGGATGACTGGCGGTGTACGCGCCCACATGCAGTTCGTAGATCACGCTTTCCTCCCACGGCGTCTCGAGGCGGGCTCCGGCGGGCACGAGGCCGGGAGTCACCACGGACAGCGGCACGTGGCCGAGCGAGTCGAGGGTAGACGGGTCGCCGAAAGGATCGTCGGCGTACGACAGGAGGGCACGGTGGTCACCGAGTTCCCCCTCGATGCGGCACGCCCACGGATCGATGAGCAGCTTGTGTGGGTTCAGTCTCAGTCCGGCGCGCGGATTCCACGGGCCGCTTGCCCGAATTCCGTATCGCTGCCCCGCACCGATCCCGGCGATGATCCCGTGCCAGATTCCGTACGTGTGTTGCCGGAGTTCGACGCGATCTTCGTTTCCGTCCTGGTCGATCAGGCAGATCTGGACGCTCGACGCAGCTGGTGCGTGGACCGCGAACTGGGTTCCGGAGTCCACGATGTTGGCGCCGAGTGGGAACGGAGACCCGGGCGTCGGGGTGCGAGTTTCGATGAGAGGCGACACGCAAGATGATCCTGCCGTGAACGGCCGGAGAATGTGCGGGAAGATGTTCGGGTGCCGCTACCTGATCCAGATCTGCTCATCGATTTCGACAACGTACTCATCCGTCGGGGAGGGTCCACTCTGGTGGGGCCCGTCACCTGGAAAGTGGAGCTGGACGAGCGATGGGTGGTGCTCGGACCCAACGGTGCCGGCAAGACCTCGCTGCTGCGCATCGCGGCCGGTGAGACTTTCCCGACCAGTGGTTCTGCCCACCTCCTTGGCGAAGTTCTCGGCAAGGTCGACGTCAACGAGTTGCGCCCGCGAATCGGTTTGTCCTCGTCGTCGTTGGCGAACCGCGTGCCCGGCGACGAGAAGGTCAGCGACCTAGTCGTGTCGGCGGGCTACGCCGTTCTCGGTCGGTGGCGCGAGGAGTACGAATCCATGGACACCTCGCGCGCTGTGGAGATGCTCGAAAGCCTCGGCGCCGAGCACCTGGCGGATCGCACGTACGGGACGCTTTCCGAAGGCGAGCGCAAGCGCGTCCTCATCGCGCGAGCCTTGATGACCGATCCCGAACTTCTTCTCCTGGACGAGCCCGCCGCCGGGCTCGATCTCGGTGGACGTGAGGAACTTGTGGCCAGACTCGCCGAACTGGCTGCCGATCCGGACGCCCCGGCAACCGTTCTGATCACCCATCACGTCGAGGAGATCCCGCCGGGATTCACTCACGCACTCCTTCTCAAGGAAGGTGAGGTCGTCTCTCAGGGCCTTCTGGACGACGTCATCACCGCCGAAAATCTGAGCGCGGCATTCAGCCAGTCCATCAGCCTCGACAAGGCGGACGGCAGATACTTCGCACGACGTGCGAGGCCGTCCGGGGCTCATCGCGCGTGAGCTTCAGTGGGACCTGAAATGCGGCCCAGATCACAGATCGCGTAGGTTCGCGAAGCATGGCTAACGAGAATGCAAACGCTGTCCCCGAGCCCAAGGATGCGTCGACCGTCATCTTGGTGCGCGATGCCGAATCCGGGATCGAGATCTTCCTGCTTCAACGTGTACAGGGGATGGCGTTTGCCGGGGGCATGACAGTCTTCCCCGGCGGCGGCGTCGACAAGTCCGATGCGACGGCAGAGGTCGAGTGGGCCGGACCGTCGGTCGAGTGGTGGGCCGAGCGGTTCAGCACGGATGTGGCTCGGGCGAAGGCTCTCGTCTTGGCTGCGGTGCGGGAAACGTTCGAGGAGTGCGGCGTGCTGCTCGCCGGACCGACCGCGGACACCGTCGTCGCGGACACGGCCGGCTACGCACAGGACCGAGTAGCTCTCGAAAAGCACGAGCTGTCGTTCAGCGATTTCCTGAAGAAGGAGAACCTGGTCCTGCGAACGGATCTGCTGCGGCCGTGGGCGAACTGGATCACGCCGGTGGGCGAGACCCGCCGCTACGACACGCGCTTCTTCGTCGCAGCGTCACCGACCGGACAGATCGCGGACGGGGTCACCTCCGAGGCCGCCGAGGTGCGTTGGCAGAGCCCGCAGGACGCGCTGGCGCATTGGCGGGAGGGTGGCAGCATCCTGTTGCCGCCGACGTGGAGTCAGCTGACCGAATTGGCCAAGTTCAGTTCGGTGGCGGAGATACTCGCAGCCGAGCCGGAGATTCCCGTCATCCTGCCTACGTTGATCACCGACGAGGAGACTCTGCGCGTCGAGTTCCCGAATCAGGACGGTTACTACGTCGCCGGGCCGCATCCGTGGTCGGTCAAGGCGGCAAAGTAACCTCTCGATCATGGCTGAATTTGTGACTCTCGAGGTTTCCGAAGGCATCGGCACCATCCGTCTGGCGCGCCCGCCCATGAACGCTCTGAACCGTCAGGTCCAGGACGAGTTGGCTGCTGCCGCACACGCTGCGACCGTCGACAAGGCAGTCAAGGCCGTCATCGTCTACGGCGGCGAGAAAGTCTTCGCAGCCGGTGCCGACGTCAAGGAAATGGCCGAGATGGACTACGGCCAGATCCGTGACGCGATCGGCGGCATGCAGGCCGGGCTCGGCGCCGTGGCGTCGATCCCGAAGCCGACCGTTGCCGCGATCACCGGATACGCACTCGGTGGCGGACTCGAAGTTGCACTCTCGGCCGATCGCCGGATCGTCGGAGACAACGCCAAGCTCGGAGTTCCGGAGATTCTGCTCGGAATCATTCCCGGTGGCGGCGGAACGCAGCGCCTGGCTCGTCTGATCGGACCGGCCAAGGCCAAGGATCTGGTCTTCACCGGCCGTTTCGTCGGGGCTGACGAGGCGTTGGCCATCGGTTTGGTCGACGAGGTCGTCGCTCCCGACGACGTGTACACCGCCGCTCGCACGTGGGCCTCGCAGTTCGTCGGGGGAGCGTCACGTGCGTTGGCTGCTGCCAAGGCAGCCATCGACGAGGGTCTGAACACCGACCTGGAATCCGGGCTCAAGATCGAGCAGCATCTGTTCGCCGGATTGTTCGCGACCAAGGATCAGGCGATCGGCATGGAGTCGTTCATCGCCAACGGTCCGGGCAAGGCCGAGTTCACGGGCGAGTAGGCTCCCCTAAACTAGAACTTGTTCATCTCTTACCAGCGAGTAGGATAGCCGCCATGACAGCCAGCCCGAATGACGACGCAACCGTCACGCCGCCCGCCGCTACCGACACCTCGGTAGTCGACCCCGCGCCGCGGCCGCACGCCACGGCCGAAGAGGTCGAGGCCGCTCGTAAGGACACCAAGCTCGCCCAGGTGCTCTACCACGACTGGGAAGCCGAAACCTACGACGACAAGTGGTCCATCTCGTACGACGAGCGCTGCATCGACTACGCACGTGGTCGTTTCGACGCCGTCGCGGGCGATCAGCCGCTCCCGTACGAGCGCGCCCTCGAACTGGGTTGCGGCACCGGATTCTTCCTCCTGAACCTGATGCAGGGTGGAGTCGCCAAGACCGGTTCGGTCACCGACCTCTCGCCCGGCATGGTCAAGGTCGCACTGCGCAATGCAGAAAGCCTCGGCCTTCCGGTCGACGGCCGTGTTGCCGATGCCGAGACCATTCCGTACGAGGACAACACCTTCGACCTGGTCGTCGGCCACGCCGTGCTGCACCACATTCCCGACGTCGAGAAGTCGCTGCGCGAGGTCCTTCGTGTCCTCAAGCCCGGCGGCCGTTTCGTCTTCGCCGGTGAGCCCACGACTGTCGGTAACTTCTACGCCCGCTGGCTCGGCCGTGCGACGTGGGAAGCAACCACACGCGTGACCAAGCTGCCGTTCCTGGCAGATTGGCGTCGCCCGCAGGAAGAGCTCGACGAGTCCTCTCGCGCAGCAGCGCTCGAGGCAGTCGTCGACATCCACACGTTTGACCCCACCGACCTCGAGAACATGGCGAAGTCCGCCGGAGCCGATCAGGTCCACGCTGCCACCGAGGAATTCGCCGCGGCGCTTCTCGGATGGCCGGTCCGTACTTTCGAAGCAGCTGTTCCGCCGGAGAAGCTCGGTTGGGGTTGGGGACGTTTCGCTTTCGGTGGTTGGAAGACGCTCAGCTGGGTCGACGAGAAGGTGCTCCGTCACGTCGTTCCTCGCGGATTCTTCTACAACGTCATGATCACCGGCGTGAAGCCCGGCAACTGAATTGGGTTATGACTTCACCCTCGGCGACGTCGACTATCTCGGAAGTGATTCCGGCGTAGCTGCCTTGGCCGAGGTGGATCAGCTCGAACTGTCCACGCGTACGCGTCTGGCCGACATCGGCCGGGCGCGTACGCGTTTCGGTGATCACATGCCTGCGCTCGTGGACACCGTCCTGCTTCGACGCAAGGCCGTTACGAAACTGCCCGGCAGTGATCAGTGGTTGTTCACGGACGACGCGATGCAGCAGGCCACTCCCGGCGTTGTGGCGGCGCACCGCGCGCAGCGTCTGATCGGGCGCGACGTCCACGACGTGACGTGCTCAATCGGCGCCGAACTGCATGCCTTGACCGGAGTTGCGCATCGCGTGATCGGCAGCGACATCGATTCCGTTCGCCTGGCGATGGCACAGCGCAATGTGCCGAGCGCAGCGTTGTTGCGGGCCGACGCGCTCCGCCCGACGACACGCGACACCGTCGTACTGGCGGACCCCGCCCGGCGATCGGGCGGTCGCCGCACTCACGATCCGGCAGCGTTGATGCCACCTCTACCGGACCTCATCGAGGCGTACTCCGGCCGTGATCTCGCGGTGAAGTGTGCTCCCGGACTCGATTTCGACAATCTGGGCTGGGACGGGGAAGTCGAGGTCGTCTCGCTCGACGGCGGCGTCAAGGAAGCCTGCCTGTGGTCGACGGGACTGGCCGAGTCCGGCGTCACGCGTCGAGCTTCGGTGCTTCGCTCCGACGGGAGCGGGTGGGCGATCACCGACGCCGAGGACGACGTGATTCCGGAGCAAGCTCCGGGGGAGTGGATCATCGACCCGGACGGAGCGGTAGTGCGAGCAGGCCTCGTGCGCCACTACGCGGCCGGACACGGCCTCTGGCAGCTCGATCCACGCATCGCTTATCTGACCGGTGACAGCGTCCCTGAGGGAGTTCGCGGATTCCGGATCCTCGAGCAGATCAAGTACTCGGAGAAACTGCTCAAACAGACACTGTCCAAGCGGGACTGCGGTGTGGCCGAAATTTTGGTGCGAGGAGTCGACGTGGACCCGGCAGTCCTGCGTCCACGGCTCAAGCTCAAGGGCTCGCTTGCACTGAGCGTCGTGATCGTGCGGATCGGACGATCGGCGTCGGCCTTCATCTGTGAGGCTTCCCGCTAGCTCACTTGAAGACGAACAGCTCACCGATTGCGCTGGGCGTCAACACTTCGCCGTTGGGGCCGATCGAGGTGCCGACGGTGAAGCCGACTGCTCCCGGCAACGTGTCCTGATCCACCGTCTCACCGGTTTCGGTGTCGAAGGTGATCAGGCTCAGTCCGTTCTCACCCTCGCGGACGACGGTGTATCCGGTGTTGCCGGCGGTCTGCGCCGGAACGCCGAGTTGCAGAAGGTCTTTACGTTCCCAGGCCAGTTCGGCGTGATCTCCCTCGTCTCGCACGGCAAGGAGGTGGCCCTTGTCGCCGCCGGCGGGAATGATCAAACCGTCGTCGGACGTCGAGGCACTACCGGCCGAGTTGAAGCCGATGTCGTAACTCCACCTGGTGTCACCGGTTTCGGCGTTCACTGCCCAGAGAGATCCGTTGTTGTCGGTGGCGTACACGGTCTTGCCGTCCTTCGACAGGTCCGGGCTCGACGCCGTCCCACCGGGAAGCGCGTCGGTGGACCACTCGCGGGTGACGGACGGATTGTCGCCGCCCGTGTACTTCATGGCGACCAGATCGGCTGCCTGAGAACTGGGTCCGTAGAAGGTGAAGTAGAACTTGCCGGTGCCCAGGTCTACTGCCGGCGTATTGGCCACCGGGCAGCCGGACGTGCCGAGGAAGCACTCGTTCAGACCCTTGTTGTCGGGAATGAGTTCTGCATTCGCGCCCTGGTCGATCGACGGCGGCGGGATCAGGTCGAACGACGGAACCACTTTGGCGCCGGTCTGCGGGTCGAGCACGTTGATCTGACCCAATTGGGTGATGAACAACAGGTTTCCGTCGCCGGTGAACTGCGACGAGAGAGGAGTGCCCACAACGAGCGTGCGCCAACGCAATTGACCAGTCTCGGTGAAGGACATCATCGCGCCGCTCTCACCGACGTAGACATTGGTGGCGGTGTCGACGATGGGCGTGGACGCGACTACTCCGTCGTTGAGTCGAGCGCACCACTTCTTGCGACCCGTATCCATCTGGAACGAGAAGAGATTGCAGCCGTTCTCGGTGCGGGCGGTGACGAAGCTCTGGCCGTTCGCGGCCACCGAGGCGTACGCGGCAACCGGACCGCCGAGAGGGCGTGACCATGCGAACTCGACATCGCGTGATCCCGTGACCGGGCTCGTGTCGCTGTTGCGGGCGTCGGCATGCATTGCCGGCCAACCCGCCGACGCGTACCGGTCCACCCGTCCGTCGTCGCTGCCGCAACCGGCGATCAGGGCCGCAGCGATCGCCGTCGACACCATCACGGACGACCGTAGGACCCGCCGCATCACAATCTCCCTGCCTTCACTTGATCAAGAGCCCTCGGTAACTGCACAAGCCCGGACCAGAGACTATCCCGACCGGGGCAACGTGACGGGGCACACCCCGAGGGTCGGTGAGTCGGCCCCACGTAGGCTGAACACTCATGACGAGCATGTGGGGCGCACCGTTGCGCACTCGATGGCGGGGATCACGCCGAGGCGACAGCGATCAGGCCAAGTTCTTGACGGTCGATTCCCTCAAATGGGTTCTGGCGAACAAGGCGTACACACCCTGGTATCTGGTGCGGTACTACCGTCTCGCCAAGTTCAAGATGGCCAACCCGCACGTGATCCTGCGTGGCATGGTGTTCCTCGGCAAGAACGTCGAAATCCATTCGACCCCGGACCTGTCCCGTCTCGAGATCGGGCGCTGGGTACACATCGGCGACGGCAACGCGATCCGTTGCCACGAAGGCTCGCTGCGCATCGGCGACAAGGTCGTCTTCGGCAAGGACAACGTCGTCAACACCTACCTCGACATCGAAATCGGTGCGTCGACGCTCGTAGCCGACTGGTGCTACATCTGCGACTTCGACCACCGCATGGACGACATCAACACACCGATCAAGGACCAGGGCATTGTCAAGGGCCCCGTCCGTATCGGCCCGGACACCTGGGTGGCAGCGAAGGTCACCGTGCTGCGAAATACCCGCGTCGGACGCGGTTGTGTCCTCGGGGCGCACGCCGTCGTCAAGGGAGACATCCCGGACTACAGCATCGCGGTCGGCTCGCCCGCGAAGGCGGTCAAGAACCGCAAGTCCGATTGGGAAGCCGGCGCAGCCGATCGTGCAAAGTACATCGCGGCACTCGAGGACATCGCACGCAAGAAGGCTGCTGCGGACGCTGCCGACGCGTCGTCGACGTCGTAGCTCACTTTTTGGCAGAACCAGCGATTACTTTCGGCGCCGCCACCGGTCTGTATCGGTATCGGCGCCGAAAGTCTGCGCCGGTGAAAGGAGTGCCGACATGAGCGAACAGACACCCGAATGGGTCGTGGCGCAGCGCCGCGAACTGGTGGGATTTCTCGAAGGCCTGAGCGCGGAGCAGTGGAACGCGCCGACCCTGTGCGACGGGTGGCGGGTCCGCGAAGTGATCGCGCACATCACCATGCCCTACCGATACTCGGCGCCGCGATTCGTCGTGGAAATGGTCAAGTCACGCGGAAACTTCAACAAGATGTCGAATCGGCGAGCGCTCGCCGACGCGTCGGAAGTCGGTGAGCAACAACTGCTTGCCTCGCTTCGCGACAACGTCGCACACCCGTGGAAGCCGCCGGGCGGTGGCTTCGAGGGCGCACTCTCACACGACGTGATTCACGGTCAGGACATTCGCGTGGCACTCGGCGACGACTACGTGGTGCCCGAAGACCGGCTCACTCGTGTGCTCAGCGGACTCTCGCCCAAGACCGTGAAGTATTTCGGGACTGACCTCGACGGCGCTCGGTTGCGCGCCGACGACCGAGACTGGACGTACGGTGCCGGCGCCGAGGTTCACGGAGCGGCGCAGGACTTGTTGCTGGTGTTGTGTGGCCGGATGTTGCCACCAGGCCATCTGCTCGGGGATGCGAGTTCTCGCTTCACCGCGCCCCTCCCGACCCGCTGAGGTCAGCGCTTCAGCGACCAGGGAGCGGCCGCTCGGGAATCTGCGGCCGCGCCAACGGCTGCCGCACCCGACGCTTTGCGCCCGCGTAGACGTGAGCAGTCTCCTCGGCGACCTGATGCCAGTCGAAGTCCGACGTCAGGCGTGCCCGGGCGGCCACTGCCCGTTCCTGCGCCCCGGCGGGATCGTCGAGAACCTCGCGGACCGCCGAGGTGAGCCCGGCGATGTCACCCGGTTGGAACGACATCCCGGTCACCCCGTCGACTACCGCTTCGCCCAGTCCGCCTGCGGTGGACGTGATCAGCGGAGTGCCGGCTGCCGCCGCTTCGAGGGCGATGATCCCGAACGGCTCGTAGCGCGACGGCAGGACGATGGCGTCCGCTCCGTGCAGCCAGCTGAGCAGTTCCGTGTGATCGAGGGTGCCGAGAAAGTCCACTGCCCGCGCGACGCGATGTGTGCGCGCCTGTTGGTAGAGCCAGGTGAACTGGGTGCCTTCGCCCGCGATCGCGAGGGTCGTGCCGGGGTGGCTACGACGGATTCGGGGGAGCGCCGCGATAGCGTCCTGCACACCCTTCTCGTATTCCAGGCGGCCGACGAAGAGGAGTTTCGGCGGCCCTGACCGCGGTCCACGTTCGCGAAAGTTCCACGTGGTCACGTCGATTCCGTTGCGGATGACAGTGATCGGCGGCAGCGTCGGACCGTAGAGTTCGGTCACTTCTTCCTGCATGGACGCCGAACAGGTTATGAGAGAGTCGGATTCGTTTGCCAGCCACCACTCGACCGAGTGGACCTGGCGGTTGATGCGTCCGGAGATCCAACCGCTGTGGCGACCCGCCTCGGTGGCGTGAAGGGTGGAAACCAGTGGGACGTCATAGAATTCGGCCAAGGCGATCGCCGGATGTGCGACCAGCCAGTCGTGTGCGTGCACGACGTCCGGTTGCCAGCCCTCGCCCACTCCTGGCTTGTGCAGCGCCATCCCGGCACGGACCATCGCGTGACCCATCGCGAGGGTCCACGCGAGCATGTCCTCGCCGAAGACGAAGTGTGCCGGGTCCTCGGCCACCGCGACGACCAGTACGCCTTCGGAGATGTGCGTGACCGTCGGGTGCGTCGACGCATCGGTGCCGGAGGGGCGGCGCGAGAGAACCACGACCTCGTGGCCTGCAGCCGCAAGCTCGGTGGCGAGATGATGGACGTGTCGGCCGAGGCCGCCGACAACGACCGGTGGGTACTCCCACGAGACGATGAGAATCTTCACGACGCGCTCCCGTTCACCAGTTCTGTGTCAGGCAGACGGCGAGCATCCAGCCCCGGGAACAATCCGTCGGCGCGATTCCAGCCTTCGGCCAGCCGCTCGGCCACGGCATCGCGGCCGGAAACGAGCGCTTCGGAGATTTCCCTGGTCGCGTGGGCGTGCTTGTGTGCGCGTTCGCGGGCGTACCCCGCGGCCGAATCCTTGCTCACCATGAATGCCCAATCGCTCGAAACTGTCATCAGTGTCTCGCGAAGGACCTGATCGTTGACCCGGTTTCGCAGTTCCGGTCGGCCGGGTGCGTTGTCGCGGCCGCGAGACTTGTCCACGGTGGTGAGGGCGGTATCGACCACCTCGGAGTTCAGTTGCACGAGGTCGGACACCTGATCGCCGGCCCATACGCGCCAGTCCTTGCCCGATCCCCAGGACGAATCCTCGAGCTGAACGGGTTCGCCCACGTATCCCGATTCCTTGG
The DNA here is from genome assembly GCF_903819475.1 of Rhodococcus sp. UFZ-B548. Lineage (NCBI taxonomy): Bacteria > Bacillati > Actinomycetota > Actinomycetes > Mycobacteriales > Nocardiaceae > Rhodococcus > Rhodococcus sp. UFZ-B548. Next base: position 207,000 of record NZ_CAIJDS010000002.1, on the reverse strand, counting down.
CGTCGGCGAGGGTGCCGACGCGAATTCCGGCTTCCGGAAGCGCGCGCAGGAGCTTCTCGAGCCACTGCGGGCCTTCGTGCCACCAGTGCCCGAACAGTTCGGTGTCGAATGCTGCGACCACGAGGGCGTCGCGGCCGATGCGGGTGGATTCACTGCGCAGACGCGCCCGAACGGTTTCGACGAAGTCGGCGACGTGCTTGTCGACGGCGGCGGCGGCGAGTTCGGGGTCGTACGGCAACTTGTCGGCGGAGTCGACGGTCCGTCCGGTGACCCGCGACGGCTTGAGGCCCGTCTCGTGGTCGTAGGTGTGGAAATCGCGGTAAGCAGCGTGACCCGGATATCCGGATTTCGGGGACCAGACGCGGTAGCTGACCTGCAGGTCGCGGCCGAAGGCAACCACGTCGGATTCTCGAACCGGGCGACCGAGGGACGTGTCGCCGCGCAAGGCGGGACCGTCGACCATGAAGTGGGTGACGCCCGCTTCGGCGTACCCGCGCTCCATGCCCGGGGTGTACCCGCACTCGGGCCCCCAGATCCCGGTCGGAGTGTGGTTCCACCGGGCATGCGCGTCGGCGAGACCTTCGCGGAGGGAGAACGCACGCAAGCGAGGGTCGAGCAGCGGCTGGAACGGGTGGGCCAGCGGCCCGCCGAGAAGCTCGAAGGCCTCGCGGTCGATGAGGTCGCGGAACACGGGTGAGGCGCCGTGCTGCCAATGAGTCTCGAAATCTTCGAGAGCCGCTGCGGACGCTCGGTGTTCGCGCGCTCCGAGTTCGCGGTGCGCTGCGTCCGGCATGCCGGCGGCCTCGTGTGCACGGATCTGCCAGTTGCCGAGCCAGTGATGCATACCGGCGAGGCAGTGGGGATCGTCCAACTGGGCCGCGAGCACCGGCGTGATTCCCAGCGTCAGCAGGTGCGATCGGCCCTCGTCGGCCAGGCGTCGTAGCGCGGCGGCGAGCGGAATGTACGACGCAGCCCAGGACTGGTAGATCCATTCCTCGCCGACGGGCCATCTGCCGTGGTTGGCGAGCCACGGCAGATGGGAGTGCAGAACCAGGGCGAACATCCCCGGTTCGGTGACGGGTGTTGCGTTACTCACTCGCCGGATTCCTTCACGGCAATTTCTTTCACGGCGATAGCGACGAGGTCGAGGCTGTCGTCGATGTCGGGTTCGCTGATGCTGAAGTCGTTGACGGTGATGCCCTCGACGTCGCGGGTGAGATCTTCGGGCCAGGGCTCACCGGCCAACGCGCGGTCGATCTGCGCGTTGATGAACGATCCGCCGTGCTTGGCGTCGAGTTCCTTCAGGCGTGAACCGTGGTGGACGCCGGTCATCAACTGAACGCGGAATCCGGCGTCTTCGAGCAATTCGGTCATTTCGGCGGCGTTGAGCTCACGAGTGTGGAAAGGGTTGAGCGGCGTGTCGCGGCCGGGGGAGAACGTGATCCGGTTGGGGGTACTGATCAGAAGTTCACCGCCGGGAGCGAGAACTCGGAAGCACTCGCGCAGGAACTGACCCTGATCCCACAGGTGCTCGATCACCTGGAAATTGACGACGACGTCAACCGAGTTGTCGGCCAGTGGAAGCTCGGCGAGGTTGCCGTGGAGCATCTCGACGCGGGGGTAGCGCGCACGAACGTGTTCGACCGCGGAGACGTCGTAGTCGAGGCCGGTAACCTTCGTTGCGACGTCCGCAATCATGTTGGCGCCGTAGCCTTCTCCGGATCCGGCCTCGAGGACTCGGCGGTCCGTGCAGCGCTCCAGAAGTGCGCGGTACACCACTTCGTGGCGTCGGAACCAGTAGTTCTCCTCGGGGATTCCTGGCACGGTTCGTTCGCCCGTCAAGGGCAGGGGTGCGTCCTCGTGGTTGCTGACACTCGTTTCACTCACCCGTGCGAGATTAGTGCCATCCGAGTAGAACGTGTTCGCCGTGGTCCAGATCACTGCTGTCAATTCCTGTTCGTGCCGTTATGGTGGACGAGGTTCCACGTTAAGTTACCCACCGGTAACTTAACGTGGGGTAATCTAACGCACAGCCGACGTGAACCGAGAAATTCGCCCGTGGGGAGACCTGTCGGACTCTCTTTTCGGACGCTCGGACTGCGCGAGCACCACAGACGATTTATCAGGTGAATTACACACAGGAGGTCGACGAAGACCCATGACGAATATCGTTGTTTTGATCAAGCAGGTCCCCGACACATGGTCCGAGCGCAAGCTGACCGACGGCGACTACACGCTTGACCGTGAAGCCGCCGACGCAGTCCTCGACGAGATCAACGAGCGCTCCGTCGAAGAAGCACTCCTCATCAAGGAAGCTCAGGGCGGTGAGGTAACGGTGCTGTCCGCAGGTCCCGACCGCGCCACCGACGCTATCCGCAAGGCTCTGTCGATGGGCGCCGACAAGGCTGTCCACATCAACGACCCGGCACTGCACGGCTCCGACGCGATCCAGACCGCATGGACGCTCGCTGCTGCTCTCGGACAGATCACCTTCGAGAACGACGAGCCTGCCGACCTGATCATCGCCGGCAACGAGGCCACCGACGGCCGCGTCGGCGCTGTTCCGGCCATCATCGCCGAGTACCTGGGCATCCCGCAGCTCACGCAGCTGCGCAAGGTCGTCGTCGCCGACGGCAAGATCACCGGTGAGCGCGAGACCGACGAGGGCGTCTTCGGCCTCGAGGCTTCGCTGCCCGCGATCGTCTCGGTCACCGAGAAGATCAACGAGCCGCGCTTCCCGTCCTTCAAGGGCATCATGGCCGCGAAGAAGAAGGAAGTTCTCGTTTACACGCTGGCCGACCTCGGAGTCGACCCGGAGACCGTCGGAGTTGCCAACGCAGGCACCACCGTGACGTCCTCCACCCCGAAGCCCCCCCGTACCGCTGGTGAGCGCATCGCCGACGAGGGAGACGGTGGCACGAAGATTGCCGCTTACCTCGTCAGCAACAAGGTCATCTGATCGCGCCCTTCTAGACATCCAGCAGAAGAACTCAGGGAGAGTTAAGTCATGGCAGAAGTACTTGTGCTCGTAGAGCACGCAGAGGGTGCGCTGAAGAAGGTCAGCACCGAACTCATCACCGCTGCACGCGCACTCGGTGAGCCGTCGGCAGTTGTCGCCGGCCCCGCGGGCACCGCAGCAAAGCTCGCCGACGCTCTGGCAGCAGCCGGAGCCGAGAAGATCTACGTCGCCGAGTCCGACGACATCGACGGCTACCTCGTCACCCCCAAGGTCGACGTTCTCGCCGCTCTGGTCGAGTCCACCAGCCCGGCAGCAGTCATCACCGCAGCCGGCACCGAGGGCAAAGAGGTTGCCGGTCGTCTGGCCGCACGTCTGGGCTCCGGACTGCTGACCGACGTCATCGAGATCAAGGCTGACGGCACCGGCGTCCACTCCATCTTCGGTGGCGCGTTCACCGTCGAAGCCAAGGCCAACGGCGACGTTCCCGTCTACTCGGTTCGTCCGGGTGCAGTCGAGGCTGCTCCGCAGGCCGGCGCAGGCGAGCAGATCACCGTCGAGGTTCCGGCTCAGGACGAGAGTGCCGTCAAGGTCACCTCGCGTGAGCCCATTGTCGGCGGCGACCGCCCCGAGCTCACCGAGGCGTCGGTTGTCGTCTCCGGTGGACGTGGCGTCGGCAGCGCGGACAAGTTCTCCGTCGTCGAAGAGCTGGCCGATTCCCTCGGTGCTGCAGTCGGTGCTTCGCGTGCCGCTGTGGACTCGGGTTACTACCCCGGACAGTTCCAGGTCGGTCAGACCGGTAAGACGGTCTCCCCGCAGCTGTACATCGCGCTCGGCATTTCCGGTGCCATCCAGCACCGCGCCGGCATGCAGACGTCCAAGACCATCGTCGCGGTCAACAAGGACGAAGAGGCACCCATCTTCGAGATCGCCGACTTCGGCATCGTGGGCGACCTGTTCAACGTCGCACCGCAGCTCACCGAAGCTGTGAAGTCCCACAAGGGCTAAAAAGCACAAACTGCTGTGCGCCTTTATCAACCCCCCGCGGTTGATAAAGGCGCACAGTGCTTTATTCACCCGGCCTGCATCGGCATGTCACTTCGCCGATACCGAGACGCCGTTCGCGCTCGATAAACCTTGCGCATGACAATTACGTCAGTCCTTCGCTCCGCGAGTGACAATCTCGGCCGTGAGGTCGCCCAGCCGAGATATTCCCTGATCGTCTCCTCCGACCGCGAGCATCGTGTCGCAGCGCAGCGCCTTCGATACCGAGTGTTCGCCTCCGAGCCAGGCTTCTCCCTCCCGGCCTCGGCCGGGGTCTTCGAACTCGACGCCGACGGCTTCGACGAATTCTGTGATCATCTACTCGTTCGTGACAACATCACCGAGGAGTACGTCGGCTGCTACCGAATGCTGCCGCCGGATTCCGCTGCGGCGGCAGGTGGGTATTACACCGCAACCGAATTCGACATCTCCGCGCTCGATCCGGTGGCGAACAGGATCGTCGAAATGGGTCGCGCGTGCGTCGATCCCGCGCACCGCACCGGATCCGTCCTGAGCCTGATGTGGTCGGGCATTCTGCACTACCTCGAACTGACCGGATACGAGTGGGTGATGGGCTGCGTCTCCGTGCCCATCTTGCCGAGCCCCGATTCAATTGCCGGCGCCGATGTCCGCGGCGTCCGTGACTTCGTGATGAACAAACACGCCAGCCCTGAGTCGCGGCGGGTGACGCCACGAAACTCGGTGGTCCTCGGCGGTCTGACGCTCGACGAGATTGCCGCACCGGAACGCGTGACGATGCCGCCGTTGCTCCGTGGCTACTTGCGGATGGGCGCGATGATCTGCGGGGAACCTGCTCACGATCCCGAGTTCGGTGTGGCCGATTTTGTTGCGCTGCAAGGCCTTCACTCCGCCAACAAGCGCTATCTGGAACGGCTGCGATCGGCGGCCGCCGCACACGAATCGGGGATCGGCTGATGACCGCGACGGTGCCGTACTGGGTGCCGACGAGCCCCTGCGGCGACGGGTGCCTACCTACGGACGCACCCGGTGTGTCGAGTATCACCGTGATGGCCCGCGGGATCATGGTCGGCGCCGCACTGGTGACTGCGCCGGTGCTCTCGGCCGGCTGGCTGCTCCCGCGCACCTGGCGTACGGAGATGCAACGCGGCTACTCGCGCGCGTTGCTGCGTTGTCTGGGAATGAAGCTCACGGTCGACGATCAGCGGTTGGGGCGCGCCGAACCGGCGGGCGTGATGGTTGTCGCCGGTCACGTGTCGTGGACCGACGTCCTCGTCGCGAGTGCCGTTGCCCCGGCCAACTTCGTCGCCCGTGCCGACCTGCTCGACTGGGCAGTGCTCGGTGGTCTCGCGCGCCGGATGCGCGTAGTGCCCATCGATCGCGCCCGACTGCGTGAACTTCCCGGAACCGTCGACGTCGTTCGCGAACGACTTCAGCGTGGTGTCCGCGTAATGGTGTTTCCCGAGGGAACGACCTGGTGCGGGCGGGCGTACGGAGGTTTTCGCCCGGCAATGTTCCAAGCTGCCGTCGACGCCGAATGCCCGGTTCAGCCGATGGCGATCCGCTACGAGAACGCCGACGGTTCCCTGTGCACCGGACCGTGCTTTGTCGGCACCGAAACTATCGGTCAGTCCATCCGTCGGATCCTGCGTCAGAAGAACGTCGAGGTGAAGGTCAGGCTGGCTCCGCTCGAGGAGGCAGGGGAGTGTCGAGTCGACCTCGCGCAGCGATGCGAGAGAGCCGTACGTGGCGTCGAAACCATCGATTTGGCAGCTCACGACATCTTCGACCCCGCACCGGAACTCGTGACACAAGCCGTGGGACAGATCGATACCTCCCCGGCAATGACCGCTTAGCCTGCTGAGCGAGGCTGGGCGAACTCTCGTGCTGGGCTATCCTTGTCAAGCCATGACTCTGCCTGCACCCAGTGCCCACGCCGGATTTCCGGTGTACCTCGATCATGCCGCCACGACTCCGATGTCGGCAGCCGCTATCGAGGCGATGACCGATACCTTCAAAACCGTGGGCAACGCGTCCTCGCTTCACGGTTCCGGCCGTGCGGCCCGGCGCCGCGTCGAGGAGTCGCGGGAATCGATCGCTGCCAGCCTGGGTGCGCGGCCTTCGGAGGTCATCTTCACCTCCGGCGGAACCGAGAGCGACAATCTCGCGGTCAAGGGCATCTACTGGGCTCGCCGTGACGCCGATCCGCGACGCACTCGCATCCTGGCCAGCTCCGTCGAGCATCATGCGGTGCTCGACGCCGTTGAGTGGCTCGAGCAGCACGAGGGCGCGCGCGTGACGTGGTTGCCGGTCGACGAGAACGGTGTCGTTGACCCGCAGACCTTGCGCGACGAGCTTTCCGTCCACGCCGACGAGGTAGCACTCGTGACGGTGATGTGGGCCAACAACGAGGTCGGCTCCATCATGCCGATCGTGGAGTTGGCGGAGATTTCGGCTGAGTTCGAGATTCCGATGCACAGCGACGCGGTTCAGGCCGTTGCGCAATTGCCGGTCGATTTCGCGGCGAGCAAGTTGTCCGCGCTGAGCATCGCGGCGCACAAGTTCGGTGGTCCGCACGGCGTCGGCGCACTGCTGCTCGGACGCCAGGTTCCGTGTGTGCCGCTCCTTCACGGCGGCGGACACGAACGTGATCTGCGTTCGGGCACTCCGGATACTGCGGGCGTTGTCGGAATGGCTGCGGCGCTGCGCGCAAACGTCGAGAACTTCGATTCCAGCACAAGGGAATTGGCGCAGTTGCGTGACCGTTTGATCGACGGAGTCCTGGAGATTCTTCCCGAGTCGGTGCTCAACGGCCCGACCGGATCCGATCGGCTTCCCGGTAACGCGCACTTCACCTTCCCCGGCTGCGAGGGCGATTCGTTGCTGATGCTGCTCGACGCCGCCGGTATCGAATGTTCCACCGGTTCGGCCTGCACCGCCGGTGTGGCCAGAGCCAGCCATGTCTTGATCGCGATGGGCGTCGAATCGCCCGTCGCGCGTGGCTCACTGAGATTTTCGCTCGGACATACGTCGAGTGTCACCGATGTGGACGCGCTGATCGCTGCGCTTCCACAAGTAGTAGAGCGCGCTCGGGCCGCCGGTCTTGCCGGTGCCGGTTCGCGTGGAGGGGATCGCTGATGCGAGTACTCGCAGCCATGAGCGGAGGTGTCGACTCCGCTGTCGCCGCCGCCCGCGCTGTTGCCGCCGGACATGACGTCGTCGGCGTTCATCTTGCGCTGTCCACGGCGCCGGGTGCATTGCGGACGGGTTCGCGTGGATGCTGTTCGAAGGAAGATGCCGGCGACGCCAGGCGCGCTGCCGACGTCCTCGGAATACCCTTCTACGTCTGGGATTTCGCCGATCGCTTCAAGGAAGACGTGATCGACGACTTCGTGGCGTCGTACGCAGCGGGTGAGACCCCCAATCCGTGCCTGCGGTGCAACGAGAAGATCAAGTTCACCGCACTGGCCGACCGTGCGGTCGCTCTCGGCTTCGATGCCGTGGCGACCGGTCACTACGCGCGCCTCGAAGACGGCGTCCTACGCCGGGCGGTCGACGCGGACAAGGACCAGTCGTATGTCCTCGGTGTGCTGACGGCCGATCAGCTTTCGCGAGCGATGTTCCCGATCGGTGACACACCGAAAGAACAGATCCGCGAGGAAGCCGCCGAGCGCGGTCTGGCTGTGGCGAACAAACCTGACAGCCATGACATCTGCTTCATCCCGACCGGCGATACCCGAGCATTCCTGGGTGCGCGCATCGGCGTTCGTCCGGGAAGCGTCGTCGATGCCGATTCGGGTGAGGTCCTCGCTGCACACGACGGCGTACACGGCTTCACGATCGGACAGCGCAAGGGCCTCGGCGTCGAAGGTCCCGCAGGTGACGGCCGTCCGCGGTACGTGACCGCGATCGAGCCCGAAACCGGAACGGTGCGAGTCGGTTCGGCCAAGAATCTCGACGTCTGGGCCATCTCGGCCCAGCGCGCGATCTGGACCTCGGGCCAGGCGCCGGAAGGCCCCGTCGAGTGCATGGTGCAGGTTCGTGCGCACGGCGGACTGGCGCAGGCCGTCGCCGAGGCCGTCGACGACGGTACTTCGGGCGGCGGCATCTCCATTTCGTTGCGCGAACCACTGACCGGCGTCGCGAAGGGCCAGGCCGTCGTGCTGTATCGCCCCGACAGTGAACTGGGCGACCAGGTTCTCGGCAGTGGCACCATCTCCGGCACCGAATCCGAGCCGAACACACTGTGACACAGCAGGTTTCCATCGGTGGCCTCGTCACCGGAATCGGATCCTGGCCGGGCACGGACGCCCGCGAAAGCGCCGCAACCATCCTTGGCGAACTGGGCGGTTTCCCACACCTGGTGGAGTTGCCGAGCCGCGGTCTCGGCGCTGACATGGTCGGCCGAGCAGGCGCCATTCTGGTCGACATCAACCTCGATGCCTCGACCCGCGCCTATCGCGTCGTGCCTCGGCGGGGAAACGTCGCGAAGCGAGCCGAGGACTTCCTGAATCAGGATCTCGACGCACTCGAGGAAGCCTGGGAATCGGCCCGTCTGGTCGGCGGAGACCACGTGATCAAGCTCCAAGCTGCCGGCCCGCTGACACTCGGCGCCGAGATCGAGGTTGCAAACGGTTCGCGTGTTCTCGTCGACCGTGGGGCACTCCGGGACATCGCCGAATCACTTGGTGAGGGGCTCGCGCGCCACGCCGCCGAGGTCACTCGTCGTACCGGTGCCCGAGTGGTGATCCAATTGGACGAGCCGCAGCTCGCGGCAGTGCTGGCCGGTTCACTACCCGGGCGCACCAAGATGGAGAGCGTTCCGGCTCTGCCGGAACCCGAGGCGCTCGCCGTTCTCGACTCGACGATCAGCGGTTGCGGACTGCCCACAATCGTCCACAGTTGCGGCGCCGACATGCCGTGGGATCTGCTGAGGCGAAGCCAGGCGTTCGGCGTGAGCTTCGACATGTCGCTCATCGGCTCACGTGATCTGGACGGCATCGGCCAGTTGTTCGACGCCGGCAAGGAATTGGCGCTCGGTCTGGTTCCTTCCGCCCCGCCGGAAAAGCCGGTGACGTGGAAAGAGTGCGCGATGCCGGCCGTCACCCTGATCGATCGTCTCGGCTTCTCGCGTGAACTCCTGCAGAACCAGGTCGCGGTAACCCCAAGCTGTGGTCTTGCGGGTGCGAGCCTCGAGTGGAGTCGAGCCGCCCTTCGCCTGTGCACAGACGTCGGCAAGGCATTGGTGGACGATCCGTCGGCGTTCTGATGTGTCGCGTTCTGACGTGAGTCGTGTGGTGTGTCGGTGTGAACCGATAATCTTCTAGCTGTGACTGAAACCGCGGATGCAATGCAGCCAGCGCCCAACGAGGCGCGCGAGCAGTGGACGGAGCTGGCCGAAGAGGTACGCCAGCATCAGTTCCGCTACTACGTTCGTGATGCGCCCGTCATTTCGGACGGTGCATTCGATACATTGCTCGGGCAGCTCAATGCTCTCGAAGAGCAGTACCCGGATCTGCGAACTCCCGACTCTCCGACGCAACTCGTCGGCGGCGGATTCGCGACGGACTTCACGTCCGTCGATCACCTCGAGCGGATGCTCAGCCTCGACAACGTCTTCGACGAGTCCGAACTCCGCGGATGGATCGCCAAGGTAGAGCAGGAAACCGGGCCGGAACTGCACTATCTCTGCGAAGTGAAAATCGACGGTGTCGCGCTCAATCTCGTCTACGAGAACGGCAAACTCGTGCGTGCCGCAACCCGCGGTGACGGTCGTACGGGCGAGCTGGTCACTCTCAATGCCCTGACGATCAACGACATCCCGGAGCGGCTCACCGCCACGGACGAATACCCGATTCCAAGCTTGCTCGAGGTGCGAGGAGAGGTGTTCTTCCGCCTCGAGGACTTCGCGGCACTCAATGCCTCCCTCGTGGAGGAAGGTAAGGCGCCGTTCGCCAATCCGCGCAACTCTGCGGCGGGCTCCCTGCGTCAGAAGAATCCTGCCGTCACCGCGCGTCGTCGCCTCGGCATGATCTGCCACGGGTTCGGGCGCATGGAAGGGTTCGAGCCGGCTTCGCAGTACGACGCCTACGTGGCCCTCGCCGCCTGGGGGCTGCCGGTGTCCACGCACACCTCGCGGGTGGTCGGCGCCGACGCCGTGGTCGAGAAGATGAAGTACTGGGGAGAACATCGCCACGACGTCGAGCACGAGATCGACGGGTTGGTGGTCAAGGTCGACGAGATGTCGTTGCATCGACGTCTGGGCACCACGTCTCGCGCACCGCGGTGGGCGATCGCGTACAAGTACCCGCCGGAAGAGGTCACGACCAAGCTCCTCGACATCCGGGTCAGTGTCGGCCGCACGGGTCGCGTGACGCCGTTCGCGTACATGGAACCCGTCACAGTGGCGGGTTCCACTGTGTCCTTGGCCACCCTCCACAACGGCTCGGAGGTCAAGCGCAAGGGTGTGCTGATCGGCGACACCGTGGTGTTGCGCAAGGCTGGAGATGTCATCCCCGAGGTTCTCGGTCCCGTGGCAGACGTTCGTGACGGTACCGAGCGCGAGTTCGTCATGCCGACGCATTGCCCCGAGTGCGGCACGTTGTTGGCGCCCGCGAAAGAGGGCGACGTCGACGTGCGATGCCCTAATCAGCAGTACTGCCCGGCGCAGTTGCGCGAGCGCGTGTTCCACGTCTCGGGGCGCGGAGCATTCGACATCGAGGTGCTCGGTTACGAGGCCGCGACCGGACTGCTGGAGGCGAAGGTCATCGGTGACGAGGGCGATCTCTTCTCACTCGACGCCGAGAAACTGATCGAGGTTCCCATCTTCCGCACCAACGCGGGAGCACTGTCTGCCAACGGAAAACGCTTGCTGGCCAACCTGGATTCGGCCAAGGACAAGCCGCTGTGGAGAGTGCTTGTGGCACTGTCGATTCGGCACGTCGGCCCCACTGCCGCGAGGGCGTTGGCCGGCGAATTCGGTTCGCTGCAACGTATTCGGGAAGCGTCGGTCGACGAGTTGGCTGCAGTCGACGGCGTCGGATCCACGATCGCCGCCGCTGTCGTGGAGTGGTTCTCCGTCGACTGGCATCAGCAGATCGTCGACAAGTGGGCTTCGGCCGGGGTGCGCATGGAGGACGAGCGAGACGACTCGATTCCGCGCAATCTCGAGGGTCTCTCGATCGTCGTCACCGGTTCGCTCGAGACGTACTCGCGAGATCAGGCGAAGGAAGCGATTCTGGTGCGCGGCGGTAAGGCGGCTGGGTCGGTCTCGAAGAAGACTGCGTTTGTCGTCGTCGGTGAAGCGCCCGGTTCCAAGCATGACAAGGCAGTCGAATTGGGCGTGCCGGTGCTCGACGAAGACGGCTTCCGGCGGTTGCTCGAAGATGGCCCGGATGCGGTCGCTCCCACCGATTTGGACGAATCAGAGTGACTTTGTCCGATTTCTGAGATTGGTGTGCTGGGTGCGATAGTGACGCCATGATCGAGATTCGTGAAGTTCTACCGGCTGAGTTCGAGACCGTCGGGGAACTGACTGTGCAGTCGTACGTGGGTGGCGGATTTGTCGCCGGCGGATCGCCGTACGCGGAGCGCCTGCGAGACACCGCAACTCGGGTGGAGCAGGGGCGGGTGCTGGTTGCCGTTCTCGGCGAAGAGGTCGTGGGTTCTTTGACGATCGCCGAACCCGGCACGCCCTTCGCGGATGTTGCGCAGAAGGGCGAACTCGAGTTCCGCATGCTCGCGGTCTCGCCGCAGGCTCGGGGATCGGGCGCCGGAACCGCATTGGTTCGCGCAGTGATCGCCGAAGCCTACGACCGAGGCGATCACTCGGTGGTCATCTCGACGCAGCCCGAGATGGTCGATGCTCGTCGTATCTACGACCGCAACGGGTTCGTTCCCGATCCCGAGCGCGCGTGGGAGCCGATTCGCGGTATGGAGCTGACGGTCATGGTTCGCGGTCTGGCCTGATTACCCGGCCTGGTCAACCCAGCACTGTCGCGACGATTCCGGCGAGATAGCCGAGGCGGGCTATCTCCGAAGGGCGGAATTCGGGTCCTCCGGGACGACCGAGCATGAGGACGCGATTGCCGGAGCCGAGCGGTGCGGCAGCGAGGCTGGTGTTCATCTCTCGCCAGACGTCCGGAACCCAGTCGGCCTCGCCGTCGAGGGCGGTTGGCTTGTCCAGTGGCATCCACGGAATGTCGGTGGCATGGGTTTCCGGCGCACCGGCGCTACCGACGACGCGGTACGCACCGTGCTTGCCGATGTCCGCGACGACGCACCAGCCGACTCGCAGTACACGCGGCGCGCCGTCGACGAGGACCTGTAGTCGATCGTTTCGGGCTGTCGCAACGGAATCGATGAGTTCGAGCTCACGATGGGTGTCGAGAATCCCGGCGTAGGGGCGGATCGAATCGACCAGCACGTCGGGCAGATGCTCGGCAGCGGTGATCAAGGTGTCGGGCAGTGCGCCCGGTTCGACGTCGACCACGAGGTCGTCGATGGCAAAACCGTCGCCTCGCTCCACGACGTCGAGGGAGAGGATGTCTGCGCCCACGGATCCGAGCGCTACGGCGAGAGCGCCGAGGCTGCCGGGTCGGTCGGGCAGTTGGACGCGAAGCAGGTACGACACGTGCGTGCCTTTCGCTGATCGGTTCTCGCCCGGATCACGTCGACCCGGGCCACACCCATCTTTGCACTTGCTCAGCACGCGTTGGTGGGCGCCGCGGCGGGGTCACACCGGGTGCACATGCTTGTCACACGAGCGAAACACGAGGTGGATTCGACGTGGCGGTGGACACAGTAGGCGTGCGTACCGGTCGACACAGCAGGCGTGCTTACAGGTCTGTCGCGGCGAGCAACTAGGCTGGACCGGCAATGTTCACGTCCTCTTCCGAAAGGGGCCCCGCGGTGCCTGCCATCTCCCGTGACGAGGTCGCGCACCTCGCGCGGCTGTCCAGACTCGCCCTGTCCGATGCCGAACTCGACGAGTTCGCCGGTCAGTTGGATTCGATTCTCAACCACGTCAAGGTGGTCACCGAGGTTGCGGCCGACGACGTTCCGCCCATGGCGAACCCCAATGCCGTCACCAACGTGACGCGCCCCGACGTGATCGTGCCCGGGTTGACCCCCGAGCAGGCATTGTCCGGAGCACCCGCAGTCGAACAGGATCGCTTTGCGGTTCCGCAGATCCTTGGAGAGGGCGAATGACCGATCTGACCACGCTGGACGCCGCTGAGCTGGCCGGCAAGATCCACTCGCGTGAGGTGTCCTCGGTAGAGGTCACGCAGGCGCATCTCGACCGCATCGCTGCCGTCGACACCGAGTACCACGCCTTCCTGCACGTTGCCGGTGAACAGGCTCTCGAAGCCGCCGCAGCAGTGGACAACTCGCTCGCAGGCGGAAACGAACCCGCTTCGGCACTCGCCGGAGTTCCGATTGCGTTGAAGGACATCTTCACCACGACGGACATGCCGACCACCTGTGCGTCGAAGATTCTCGAAGGCTGGGTTGCGCCGTACGACGCGACCCTGACGAGCAAGCTTCGCGCTGCGGGCATCCCGATCCTCGGCAAGACGAACCTCGACGAATTTGCGATGGGCTCCTCCACGGAGAACTCCGCATTCGGTCCGACGCGTAACCCGTGGGATGTCACCCGCATCCCCGGCGGATCCGGTGGTGGTAGCGCTGCAGCGCTCGCGTCCCGTCAGGCCCCGTTGGCCATCGGCACCGACACCGGCGGTTCGATCCGTCAGCCCGCTGCGGTCACCGCGACGGTCGGAACCAAGCCGACGTACGGAACTGTCTCGCGCTTCGGGCTCGTCGCGTGCGCCTCCTCGCTCGATCAGGGTGGCCCCTGTGGTCGCACCGTGCTCGACACCGCTCTGCTGCACGAGGTCATCGCCGGACACGATCCGCGTGACTCCACGTCCATCGACGCCCCCGTGCGTCCGGTGGTCGCTGCGGCACGTGAAGGTGCAGCCGGCGACCTGCGCGGCGTCAAGGTCGGTGTGGTCAAGGAACTTCACTCCGACAGCTACCAGCCCGGCGTCATCGCTTCCTTCGACGCTGCTGTCGAGCAACTCAAGGCTTTGGGCGCCGAAGTTGTCGAGGTTTCGTGCCCGAGCTTCGAGCATGCGCTCGCGTCGTACTACCTGGTGCTGCCCAGTGAGGTCTCGTCCAACCTGGCCCGCTTCGACGCCATGCGCTACGGACTGCGTGTCGACGAAGGCAACATGAGTGCCGACCAGGTCATGGCGGCAACCCGCGCCGCCGGTTTCGGCCCGGAGGTCAAGCGCCGCATCATGATCGGTACCTACGCACTGTCCTCGGGCTACTACGACGCCTACTACGGTTCGGCGCTCAAGGTTCGTACCCTCATCGCACGCGATTTCGACAAGGCCTACGAGAAGGTAGACGTACTGGTCTCGCCGACCAGCCCGTTCACGCCGTGGAAGTTGGGGGAGAAGGTCGGCGATCCGTTGGCCATGTACCTCTCCGACCTGTGCACGCTGCCGACCAACCTGGCCGGACACTGCGCGATGTCGGTGCCATCGGGTCTGTCCGCGGACGACAACCTGCCGGTGGGCTTGCAGATCATGGCGCCCGCCATGGCTGACGAGCGCCTCTACCGTGTCGGTGCCGCCTACGAAGCTGCTCGCGGCCCGATTGCAACTGCAGTCTGACCTGTTTGCTGTGCGCCTTTATTAACCCCCCGCGGTTAATAAAGGCGCACAGCAGTTTCAGGAGCAAGCCCCCAAAGCCGTTCCCTGATCGGTTCCGTAGCGGTGGCCGTGACCGGCGGGGACACCGAGCGAACCGAGCATGTCGACGGTGGTCTGCAAGAACGTGACGCCCGGGATCCACTGCGGGATCGGGCCGTCCTGCACGGCACGGCTCAGATCCGGCTTCTGCGTCGCGAGGGCGGGGGACCACCACACCACCGGGTCGGACGTATTCGCGAGGACGGTTGCGCCGTCAGTTCGTGTCGCGCCGGCCGGGGGACCGGCCCACAACACGTCGCACGGGACGGTGGCACTGCTCTCGGTCAGTGCGGCGCTGCCGCCGACGGCGCCGAGGCTCTGTCCGTAGAGGAACAGGTCCGGTCGCTCTTCGGCCGGCATCGCGGCAATGTGGCTACCGACAGCCTTGAACAGGGCGGTGGCTGATTCTTCGGCGTCGTCGCGGCTGAACAGGAATGTCGCCCAACTGGGTGCGTCGGAGTATTGCTGTCCGACTATCGCGACGTCTCCGCCGAACCGTTGCTCGATACCGTCGACTGCGTGGGTGTCGATCCAGCCCGAGCCGGTCGGAACGGCCACCACGACGCTGTTGCGGGCGAAGCCGCCGACGCGATCGAGTTCGTTCACGGCGAGAGCGGCACGCGATGCGGCATCGGGTGCGGAATCCACACCGGCGTAGACGCGCAACGAGTCTTTGCCTGCAGCAACGAACTTGCGTCCCTCCGCGCCCATCGAGGTCCACGAGATGAGCGATTCGGAGCTGCCTGTCGCAGAGGCCGAAAGTGGCTGTGTCAGAGCGGTGTCGATGTACGCGTTGGACTTGTCGAACGAATCG
The DNA here is from genome assembly GCF_903819475.1 of Rhodococcus sp. UFZ-B548. NCBI lineage: Bacteria > Bacillati > Actinomycetota > Actinomycetes > Mycobacteriales > Nocardiaceae > Rhodococcus > Rhodococcus sp. UFZ-B548. Next base: position 191,444 of record NZ_CAIJDS010000002.1, on the reverse strand, counting down.
GCGAGGCCGTTCCAGACGGCGGGACCGACGACCAACTGCACTCCGAGGACTCCCATGACCAGTGCGCCAACACTCCGCGCGAAACCCATCCACCGCAGTGCCTTCGAAAGTCCGACCCCGAGGCCCCAGAGGCCAAGGGCGGTCAGCGAGGCAATGCAACCCGCCTCCACCCAGTGGAGCAGTCCGGCAGGCGGTGCGCCCATCGCTGCTCGCAGCGAGTTCTGCCAACCGGCGGCGGCGAACATCGCAACTGAGGTGCCTGCCGTCGACAAGCCGAACGCGGTGATGCGCCAATGACGTTCGTCGAATCGGGCCTTGACCCGGTCGGGGACGAGCCGACGGGCTACCGCGGAGAACGCCCACATCGCCAGTAGCCCGACCGCGACGAGCAGACCGCTGAACACCCCTTGGAGTACGGCTGATCTCGGCAGCAGTCCAGGGGCAAGTGAGACGGCGGACATCGCTGCCACGGCGACGCTCGTGGACACCCGGGGGAGTGCGACCGCCCCGACTCGGGCGAGGACGGGGGTCCGTGACGCATTCAGAACGCTCATGCTGCAATCGCTTTCGGGGAGAAGGAGAACTCGTTCGACGGATCGAGGCGCCGCGATCGCATCAGGGTGAAGCCGAGGGCGGAAACTGCCAGAACTCCGGCCGTGCCGTAACCGAACCCCGATTCCGCGACCGGTGTCAGATAGCTTTGGCGCCAAGAGTTTCCGTTCACAGCAGTGACTGCTACATCGGCCATCGCGAAGCAATACCCACGTGAGAGAAAGGACGTGCGGTCTTCACAGGCCGCATGCATTCGCTCGTCGAGCTGACCGTCGAGGACCTGGCGGGCCCACGGCCCCAGTTCCGTTCCGTGCGAATGCGCGTAGCGGAGTAGGTCGTACCCGAGATCGTGTGCTTTGCAGGCCGAGTCGAATTCGTCGGGAAGCGGAATCGGTGACGAGCAGTCGCCGTGGGGGTTGGCGAGGTATCCGTCGACGACGGTAGGCGTGTAGCCGGCAAATGCGGCGAAATCCGACGGGATGGTGGTCGCAGCATCAGAGGCATCCGCTGTAGTCACGGTGGCGATCGCCCTGGATGCGTTCGAATTCTCGGTGCGCGGCGGCTCGGCTCCGCTCGCTCCGGCAGTGACGGTGATCGCTGCCGTTGCCGCCAGCGCCAGGGCAGCCCAGGTGCCGGCGCTTCGAGAGAGGTCTTTCACTCGTGTGATCCGCATGCCGTTCACGCTATGAACGGACAATCCTGGCGGTCATCGCTCTGGAGAGGGGTTCTCCGACGTGCGATCGGGTGAGAATTCCCTCCCCTGTGATACCTCGGAGGTAGGGGGATCTCACTCTGCAGTATGAGGACTTTCGGGGTTCGCCTTCATAGGCTTGACGGGTGATCAAGGTCCGAAGGAAGAACAGAGGCGCACCGGGTGTGCCCGCGCCGACATACACCACTGCCGGGTCGGTGCTGTCCGGCCTCGACGGGGCGGTCGTACATTCGGAGAAGGTGCGCCGGGCAACCAGTTTCGTGGCCCGCGGTCAGTTCTGGAACATCGTCATCGTAGTGATCACTCTGATCCTCTATTCGATTGCCTGGCCGACACTGCAACTGACGCATCATGTTTCGCCACCGATCATGCCGTTCGTCGCCGCGTTGGCCGCCTTTCCGTTTGTCCTGATCCGGATCAACGCTCCATTGGGGTGGGCGGTGTCGGCGGTGTCGGCACTGATCATCCCGTTGGTGTTCGACAACACAACTGGTTACGACTACCCGTGGCAGGTCGTCCACATCATCGTGCTGATGTCGTTGCTCGCCGCGGTGAGTCTGCGGGCGCCCATTCAGGTTGTCGGCGTCGCCTGGATCGCCACGGTGCTGCTTTTCCTCGGCAACGCTCCGGGAAGCGACGGAGCCGGTTGGGCTGTCGGATTGAGCGCGCTGGTGGTCTTCTGCCTGCTGATCCGCTGGTTGGTTCTCTCTCGTCGTCAATTGGCCAAGCAGGAGGAAGTCAGTGAACTCGAGCGCACTCGGCGAACGATCCTCGAGGAGAAGGCGCGGATCGCCCGCGACTTGCACGACATCGTGGCCCACCACATGTCGATGGTGGTCGTGCAAGCGCAGAGTGCGCCGTACCGACTCGATGCGGTCACTCCCGAGATCCGGACCGAATTCGAATCGATAAGTGAGACAGGGCGAGCAGCGCTCAACGAGATTCGTGGTCTCCTCGGAGTGCTGCGCAGCGACGGTGACTCCGTGGTGACGGCCCCGCAACCGGGCGTCGATCAGTTAGACGACCTGCTGCTCGGCAGTACCCGTGCCGGACTTCCGGTGTCGTGGCGAGTCGACGGAGATCGAGCGTCGGTCTCGGAATCCACGGGCCTTGCGCTCTACCGGATCATTCAGGAGTCGATTACCAATGCGGCCAGGCATTCACCAGGCGGACCCATCGAGGTCGCCGTGGCGTTCGGCCCGCAATCGGTGAGCGCGCTCGTGAACAACGGGCCTTCGCCATTGGGTGGCAATCAGCACTCGGCGTCGGAAACCACTGGTGGCAACGGAATACGCGGAATGCGTGAGCGGGCTTCGGCCGTGGGCGGCATGCTGTTGGCAAACCGGCGCGAGGACGGAGGGTTCGAGGTCCGGGCCGAGTTGCCGTCGATGCCCGCCTAGGCTGTCCGAGTGCCCATCACAGTATTCATCGCAGACGACCAGGCGATGGTTCGACAAGGGTTCGGAGCCCTACTCTCCGCCCAGCCCGACATCAGCGTGATCGGCGATGCGCCGGACGGCAAGATCGCCGTCGCCGAGGTCGCGCGATTGCGTCCGGATGTGGTGTTGATGGATGTTCGTATGCCCGAGATGAACGGACTCGACGCTGCCCGCCAGATTCTGTCCGCCGGATGGGAACCGCCGGTGCGAGTCCTCATGCTCACCACTTTCGACATCGACGACTACGTCTACGAGGCCCTGAGCGTCGGAGCGAGCGGGTTCATGCTCAAGGACGCACCGGCTGAGGAACTGATTCGGGCGGTACGCGTCGTCGCCGAAGGGCAGGCCTTGCTGGCGCCGACGGTGACGCGTCGCCTGATTGCCGATGTGACCAGCCGGCGGGCCGCACCGCGCGCACGGCCCGCAGCGCTCGATGCGCTGACCCCGCGTGAGCGCGAGGTCCTCGAACTGATCGCCCGCGGATTGTCCAACGTCGAGATTGCCGAGCGGCTGTTCGTCGCCGAGCAGACCGTCAAGACCCATGTCGGGAAGGTGCTGTCCAAGCTCGATCTGCGCGATCGCGCCCAGGCAGTCGTGTTGGCGTACGAAAGCGGGCTCGTCACGCCGGGTTAGGGGTCCCGTGCGGCGCGGCGTTGCGGCTCGGCAACGCCGCTATCCTGCGGCAATACGGTGACTGGGGGAAGATGGACACCAAGATCCACAATCCGGTCACGAGAGGTGCTGCACTATGCGAATCGGAATCCTCACGGGCGGCGGCGACTGCCCGGGCTTGAACGCGGTCATCCGCGCCGTCGTACGTACGTCGGCCGGTCGTTACGGCAGTACCGTGGTCGGATTCCGGGACGGCTGGCGAGGATTGCTCGAGGACCGCAAGGTCCCGCTCGACTCCGATGACCGCATCAACCGCATCCTCACCCGCGGCGGCACGATCCTCGGCACCGCTCGCGTGAACCCCGACAAACTCCGTGCGGGCCTCGATCAGATCAAGCAGACCCTCGACGACAACGGGATCGACGTCCTGATCCCGATCGGCGGCGAAGGCACACTCACCGCGGCCAGTTGGCTTTCCGAGAGCGGCGTACCCGTGATCGGTGTGCCCAAGACGATCGACAACGACATCGATTGCACTGACGTGACTTTCGGTTTCGACACCGCCTTGGCTGTCGCCACCGACGCCATTGACAGGCTCCACACCACGGCCGAATCGCACCAGCGCGTCATGCTCGTCGAGGTCATGGGCCGGCATGCGGGCTGGATCGCGCTGCAGGCCGGACTGGCGTCGGGGGCACACCTGACTCTGGTTCCGGAACAGCCGTTCGACGTCGACGAGGTGTGCGCGATGGTCAAGAAGCGCTTCCAGCGTGGCGACTCCCACTTCATCTGCGTCGTGGCTGAAGGTGCGATGCCCGATCCCGCGTCGATGACTCTGCGCGAAGGTGGCATAGACGAGTTCGGCCACAAGATCTTCACCGGTGTCGCGCAGCAGCTCGGAAACGAGATCGAGCGCCGGATCGGCAAGGAAGTTCGCACCACCGTCCTCGGGCACATTCAGCGCGGTGGCACCCCGACGCCGCACGACCGCATCCTCGCCACTCGCTTCGGCGTTCATGCCACCGACGCAGCTCACCGCGGAGATTTCGGTCAGATGGTCGCGTTGCACGGAACGTCCATCGACCTCGTTCCGCTCGCCGAGGCGACCCGCAAACTCAAGACGGTGCCCAAGGAGCGCTACGAGGAGGCAGCCGCATTCTTCGGCTGAGCCGCAGACGCATAAACTGATCACCATGACTGCTGTCGATGCGCCCGACATCCTCGATTACGACGAAGTACTGACCAAGTACGAGCCTGTGATGGGTATGGAGGTGCACGTAGAACTCGGCACCGCGACCAAGATGTTCTGCCCGTGCCCCACCGAGTTCGGTGCCGAACCCAATACCCAGGTGTGCCCGGTCTGTCTGGGCATGCCCGGTTCGTTGCCAGTGGTGAACGCAGCCGCTGTCGAGTCCGCGATCCGGATCGGCCTTGCGCTCAACTGCTCCATCACGCCTTGGGGCCGATTCGCACGCAAGAACTACTTCTACCCGGATCAGCCGAAGAACTACCAGATTTCCCAGTACGACGAGCCGATCGCAACCGAGGGATACCTCGACGTGATCCTCGACGACGGGACGACGTGGCGTGTCGACATCGAGCGCGCACACATGGAGGAGGACACCGGTAAGTCCCTCCACGTCGGTGGCGCTACGGGCCGTATCCACGGTGCGAGCCACTCACTGCTCGACTACAACCGTGCGGGTGTGCCGCTGGTGGAGATCGTCACCAAGACCATCCACGGTGCCGGTGAGCGCGCACCCGAGGTTGCCCGCGCCTACGTGACGGCGCTTCGTGATCTGCTCAAGTCTCTCGACGTCTCGGACGTTCGGATGGATCAGGGATCGATGCGCTGCGACGCCAACATCTCGCTGATGCCGATCGGCGCCAAGGAACTCGGAACGCGTACCGAGACCAAGAACGTCAACTCCCTCAAGAGCGTCGAGGTCGCAGTTCGCTACGAAATGCGCCGTCAGGCAGCAGTTCTCGACGCCGGCGGCGAGGTCATCCAGGAGACCCGCCACTTCCAGGAAGCCGACGGCACCACGGCCGCCGGACGCCGCAAGGAAACGGCCGAGGACTACCGCTACTTCCCGGAACCGGATCTCGAGCCTGTTGCTCCGAGCGCCGAGTGGGTCGAAGAACTGCGCGGCACCTTGCCGGAGCTTCCCTGGATTCGCCGCGCGCGGATCCAGAAGGACTGGGGAATCTCCGACGAGGTCATGCGTGACCTCGTCAACGCCGGCGCCATCGATCTGGTGATTGCGACCACCGAGGCCGGTGCTTCGCCCGAGGCAGCGCGCTCCTGGTGGCTGTCCTACCTGTCGCAGCAGGCCAACACCCGCGGCGTCGAACTCGGCGCTCTGCCGATCACCCCGGCGCAGGTTGCGCAGGTCGTAGCTCTCATCGACAGCGGCAAGCTCAACAACAAGGTCGCTCGCCAGGTCGTCGATCACGTCCTCGACGGCGAGGGTGACCCGGAGCAGGTTGTCGCGGCCCACCCGGAGTTGGTCGTCGAACGTGACGAAACCAAGCTCAAGGCAGCCGTCGACGAGGCACTCGCAGCCAACCCCGACATCGCGGACAAGATCCGCAGTGGCAAGGTCCAGGCCGCCGGAAAGATCGTCGGCGACGTCATGAAGGCCACCCGAGGACAGGCAGACGCAGCTCGTGTGAAGGAACTTGTCATCGAGGCGTGCAGCTAGCGCACACTGAATCTCTGACACTGATGCCCGGCCGAATCTAATTCGGCCGGGCATCAGTATTTACCGCTGTCGTTTTGCCGCTGTCGGTCTACAGACCAGGGACCACAACCGCACGGCCGCTGAGCGTTCCGGCAGCCAGTCGTCGATACGCTTCAGCACCGTTGTCGAGACTGAAGGTCTCCACCGCGATGTCGAAGATGCCGGCGTGGGCGAGGTCGATCAATTCGATCAACTCGTTGCGGGCACCCCAATACGGAACTGTCACCGAAGCCTCGTAAGGACTTTGGAAGAACCCGACTTTGGCGTGGGCCTGGCCGTCCCCGATCCCGACGATCGTGACGTCTGATCCGACGCCGGCGACAGCCATCGCGGTGTCGATGGTGGGCTGGTAGCCGACGAAGTCGAGAACCAATGCGGCGCCTTGACTTCCAGTGATCTTGCGGACGTTCTCGGCCGCGTCCTTGTCGGACAGAACCACTTCGTGAGCGCCTACCTTGGTTGCCAGTTCGAGCTTGTCCGCGCTCACGTCCAAAGCGATGACCGTTGCCGCCGAGAGGTGACGGAGGAGCTGAATAGCGACGTGGCCGAGACCGCCGGTACCAATGACAACCGCGAACGAGCCTCCGCGAAGTTTCGGCAGAGAACGCTTGATCGCGTGATACGGCGTCAGACCGGCGTCGGTCAGCGGCACCGTCTTGACCGGGTCGAGGTCACCGATCGGGACAAGGTGGCGAGGAGAATCGACGATCATGAACTCGGCCAACGCGCCGGGTGCACCGAGACCGGGAGGATTGATTCCGAGTTCTTGGGCGCGAGAGCAATAGTTCTCGAGTCCTTGTGAGCAGTGCCAACAGTTGCCGCAACCCCAAGGCCCGTAGACGACGACATTGGTTCCGATGTCGAGACCTTCGACACCCTCGCCGACGGCGGCGACCTTGCCTGCGCCTTCGTGGCCGAGCGTGAGCGGAAGGCCGTAGGTGTACTGCTCTTCGGGCAGGCTCATGATGAAGTCGTCCGAGTGGCAGACGCCGGCAGCGGTGACTTCCAGGAGCACTTCACCTGGACCGGGTTCGGGTTTGGGAATCTCCGTGAGTTCGGGTTCCGCGCCGATTCTCGTGTACTGGATTGCCTTCATACCGACTCCTTTGTCGTGGTTGGCCAACCGCTCCTGGCACATGCGGGGTGTTTAGCCCCGCTAACAAAAGAGTACGCATCTGTGCATGTTCGGTCACGGGATCCGTGACCGAACAGACATGGCGCTTCGGCGATCGCGGCTCAGTCGATCCCGCCGCTGCCACTCGGCATCGGGATCTTGACCACCTTGTCGTCGTTCGGCCCCGGCTCGCCCGCGGTCTTGTTGATCGTGCTCGCCCACATCAAACCGTCGGATCCGAGCGCCAAACCGCCCAGTTGGCCGTACGTGTCTTTCGCCACTGCCGACGGCGCGGTGGTGATCGCTCCCGTTCCGGGGTCAGCGGCCAATGCGGAGATCGCTTTGCCGGCCCCCAACGCGACAGCTACCACTCCCTGCGCCGCAATGCACCCCCCGACGCCGGGCCGGTCGGGCCAGGTCCAAGCGGGCGACGTCACTGTGCCGTCGGAGCCGACGCGTTGGAGGCGATCTTCGAGAGTGGTTCGGTCGGTGACCCATGTCGCGATGCCGGGATCGACACACACGCCGCCGCCGTTACCGATTCCGGACAGAACAACTTCCGGGCGAGGCGGCGAAGCGTTTGGCGTCAACGATCGGACTCGCAACAGTTTCCCCGCCAACGAGCCGGGATCCTGAGCAACCGCAGGGTTGCCGGTATCGCCTGTCAGGACCATGAGCTGGTCCGGGGCCGCGAACTCGAGTGATCCGCCGTTGCCGCTTGCACCGCGCGGGATTCCGCCGAGGACCTCCTTGGCGGTGTCACCGGGAGCAATGCGGACCACCCGGTTGTCGGTTCCGGTGGTGACGTAGGCATAGATCAGGTTGTCTTCGACAAATGTGGGGGAGAGGGCGATGTCGAGCAGTCCGCCGTCGCCGCTGCCGTCGACGTCGATTTTGGCAACCTCGACCGGTGTCGTGTTGGGGGCTACCTGCATGATTCGGCCGGTTCGCCGTTCGGCCACCAGTCCGGAGTTTCCGTCCGGGAGTGTGACGAGGCCGCCGGTGGTGTCGAGACAGGTTGCGATCACGGCGGTGTCGGCGTCCTGACACGGCCCGAGGGGGCCGGTCCGCGGCGCCGGCGGCGTGGTCGACGGCGGTGGGTTCTCCGGCTGCACTTCGGCGCTTGCCTGGTTGGTCGGTTCGGGTGTGAACGGCGAGGCAGTCGATTCGTCGAAGTCCGCGCAACCTGCGAGCAACGATGTCCCGAGCACCAGAGCCAGTGCGCCCAGCGCTGCATGCCTACCCGTAGTCATGCCCAAGACGTTACGTAACCCACGGCAGATGCCGCCACGCCGGACCAAGGTTCCCCGTCGAGTTCGTGAATCGGTCATAGGCTCACCTACGTGACTGACGAGCGAAAAGATCCCAGCGAGTTGTCGGATGCGGACAAGCCGACGGGCAACGTGTCCAGTCCGTATGACTCGCCCACCGAACAATTTCCGACGGTGAGCGCCAAGAATCCGTTGCCGCGGACCGACGACGATCTCGATTTCGGTTCCACGAACGCCAACTCGCTGACCGAACAGATACCGACATACCGAGCGCCGGGCGCGGATCAGCCGACAGTGGCTCTCGAGCGAGAGACGGCGTACGACGCTCCGATCACCGCCGTCCCCACCGCCGAAGCCGTGGCAGGGACCACCGAGACTCCGCGGGGCCGAGGCACTCTCGACCTCGGTTTGCTTGCACTGCGTTTGGCCGTCGGCGGAACGGCACTGGTGCACGGTCTGCAGAAGTTGACCGGTATCTGGAACGGGCCGGGTCTGGGCGGTTTCGAGACGATGCTGGCGGATGCCGGGTTCCAGCAGGCGAAGTGGATGGCGATCCTCGGCGCCGTCGGTGAGGTCGCAGGTGGCGCCCTCCTGATCCTGGGGTTGCTGACTCCCGTTGCGGCAGCATCGGTTCTGGCCGTGATGATCAATGCGTGGGCGCTGCGTCAGGCGAGCGCACCTGGACTGGAGTACTTCGCCCCGGCCGGTACCGAGTACGAGATGCTGCTCGGAATCTGTGCGGGCGTCATCATTTTGACGGGTCCTGGCCGTATTTCGCTCGACGGTCGTCGTGGCTGGGCAACCCGCCCGTTCGTCGGATCGCTCGTGGTCTTGATCCTCGGCATCGCTGCCGGCGTCTGCACTTGGATCTTCCTGAACGGTGCCAATCCGCTTATCTGAAACTCGCGCCGTCGAACAAACGAACCGCCGCTCTCCGAATCGGAGAGCGGCGGTTCGTCTGTGAAGGATCAGTCCTTGACGAGTACCGGGTCGGCGTTCGCGGACGGGATGGCTGTTCCGTCCTTGAGCTTGCGCCCGAGGACCGACTTGCGGTGACCGTAGGCGAAGTACACGAGCACACCGATGGCCATCCAGACGAGGAACCGGATCCAGGTCTCGACCGAGAGGTTGAGCATCAGCCAACCGCAGGCGAGCACGGCGACGATCGGCACGAAGGGCACCAGTGGGACGCGGAATCCGCGCGGCAGGTCGGGACGGGTGCGGCGTAGGACGATGACACCGACACAAACCAGGACGAATGCGAACAGCGTTCCGATGTTGACCATCTCTTCGAGCGTGCCCATCGGGAAGAAGGCTGCCAGGACGGCGACGATGCCACCGACGATCAACGTGATGCGCATCGGGATGCCCTTGGCGTTGGTCTTGGCCAGGCTGCGCGGCATGAGGCCGTCACGGGACATTGCGAAGAGGACGCGGGTCTGGCCGAGCATCATGACCATGACAACTGTCGTGAGGCCGGCCAGGCCACCGAAGTTGATGGCGGTTTGTGCCCAACCGATTCCGTTGGCCTCGAATGCGGTTGCGAGGGTGGCGCTGGAATCGCCGACCAGAGGACTGCCGTCCTTGAGTTCGGTGTACTTGACCATGCCGGTCAGGACGAGTGTGACGGCAACGTAGAGAACGGTGACGATGGCGAGCGAGCCGAAGATTCCGCGTGGCAACGACTTCTGCGGGTTCTTGGTTTCCTCGGCCGTGGTGGCGACGACATCGAAGCCGATGAAGGCAAAGAACACGAGGCTGGCTGCGGCGAGCAATCCGTAGGCGCCGTAGCTACTTCCGCCTGCACCGGTCAGCCAGGAGAACAAGGTCTGATGGATTCCGCTCGCAGAGCTCTCGGATCCTTCGGACGGCGGGATGAAGGGAGAGTAGTTCTCCTTCTTGATGTAGAACGCGCCCACGACGATGACGAGCAGGACTACTGCGATCTTGATCGCGGTAATGATCGCGGAGACTCGCGAGGAAACCTTGGTGCCGATCGCGAGAATCAGGGTGATCGCGCCGATGATGAGCAGTGCGCCCCAGTCGAAGCTGATCGACCCGATGTGGGCGGTGGTGCTGCCGCTCGCCCCGATGACGTTGCCGAGGTACAGCGACCAACCCTTGCCGACGACGGCGGAGGCGAGAGCAAACTCGAGGATGAGGTCCCAGCCGATGATCCAGGCTGCGAACTCACCGAACGTCGCGTAGGAGAACGTGTATGCGCTGCCTGCGACTGGAACGGTGGAGGCGAACTCCGCGTAACACAGCGCGGCAAGGCCACAGGCGATCGCAGCGAGAACGAATGCCAGTGAAATCGAGGGTCCTGCGACATTGCCTGCGGTTCGAGCAGTCAGCGTGAAGATGCCTGCGCCGATGACGACGGCGACTCCGAATACCGTGAGGTCCTTCGCGGTCAGTTCCTTCTTGAGCTTTGTCTCAGGCTCGTCGGTGTCCGCGATCGATTGCTCGACGGATTTGGTGCGCCATATGCCGACTCCGGGCATGTATTGCTCCTTGGTTGTTTCCCGTCGACCTTGTGGGTGGCGGGCGGTGGCTGACTGTCGTCGTTGTGATGTGCGTCTCAGCGACCTGATGAGGGAACCACTGGTGAGCGCCGTGTGCAAGTCAGCTCGCTCGAACTGACCGAAATGATCACCTGACTGAAAGTCATCCCCCCTCATGTATCTGAATTGATCAGCTGGTGTCTGGAACCCTACGTCCAAGTGAATTCGCTCACGAGCCGGACGCGCGATTCAGTCTGAAATGTCTGATAGCTCATATCGTTCCGTTCGTGCTCCGCGTGTCGGCCGACTATTCGGTACCTGTCGGTCGGTCTTGTGGTCGATGAGTCTCACCGTTGCGGTACGTCCGTACCAGAATTATGTATATGTGTATCCGCGCAAGACGGCTGACAGGCCACTGAACCGACTACGACGCAGTGGCGTTCGGTGGTGGTACTCCGACGTCTCTCGACGCTTCCGAACTCGACCGGATGTGCGATGTCGCGGAATTCCGTATGGGCGCTGACCTTTCATCCGTTCTCGTGTGAAAGAAGTCCCTGGACGCTGCGCCGGCTCAGGTCGCCATGCGCATGTCCTACGTGTCGGCGTGGTTGTCGAAGGTGCTGCCGACGATGCGTACCAAACCGACGGGATGATCGGATTGGGTTGTGGTGCATGCTCGTACAACACCGGATGAAGATTTTCCGGAGGAACTGGCGTGGATCTGATCCCGATTCATCTCGCACACTGACAGAAAAGATCCCCGGCCGAAAGCGGCCGGGGATCTTTTGTCCGTTCGTGGCAGAACTTACGGAACGTAGCGAACCGCGCCCTTGTCGGCGGACGTTGCCAGAGCGGCGTAGGCGCGCAGGGCTGTCGTCACGGTGCGCTGACGATCGACCGGCTGCCACGGGCGCTCGGAGGCCTCCATCTTCGCGCGTCGCTCGGCGAGGACGTCGTCGTCGACCAGGATCTCGAGCGTGCGCGAGGCGACGTCGATGCGGACCTGATCGCCGTTCTGGACGAGTCCGATGACTCCGCCTGCGGCAGCCTCGGGGGAGATGTGACCGATGGACAGTCCGGAGGTTCCGCCCGAGAAACGACCGTCGGTGATCAGTGCGCATTCCTTGCCGAGGCCTGCGCCCTTGAGGAAGGCAGTGGGGTGCAGCATTTCCTGCATACCGGGGCCACCCTTGGGGCCTTCGTAACGCACGACGAGAACGTCGCCGGCCTTGATCTTCTTCTGCAAGATGACCGAGACGGCTTCTTCCTGAGATTCGACGACCAGCGCCGGGCCCTGGAAGGAGAACAGTTCCTCGTCGATGCCGGCAGTCTTGAGGATTGCGCCGTCGAGTGCGATGTTGCCGCGCAGGACAACCAAGCCGCCTTCGACGGTGTAGGCGTTCTCGACGTCGCGGATGCAGCCGCCGGCCGCATCGGTGTCGAGAGCAGACCAACGGTTGTCCGTGGAGAACGGTTCGATGGTGCGCACGCCGCCGGGAGCCGCGTGGAAAAGCTCGATTGCCTCGTCGGTTGCCTTGCCGGAGCGGATGTCCCAGTCGTCGAGCCACTGGTCGAAGCTCTTGGTGTGCACAGTGGACACGTCGGTTTCGAGGAGTCCGCCGCGGCGAAGCTCACCGAGCAGCGCGGGGATTCCGCCGGCGCGGTGGACGTCCTCCATGTGGTAGTCCGAGTTGGGGGAGACCTTGGACAGGCACGGCACCTTGCGGCTGATCGCGTCGATGGTGTCGAGGTCGAAGTCGACCTCGCCTTCCTGCGCCGCAGCCAGCGTGTGCAGGACGGTGTTGGTGGAACCGCCCATGGCGACGTCGAGAGCCATTGCGTTGCGGAACGCTGCCGGGGTCGCGATGTTGCGCGGCAGCACCGACTCGTCGCCGTCGCGGTAGTACTTGAGGGCAGCCTCGACCACGGTGGTGCCCGCACGAGAGAAGAGTGCGTGACGAGCCTTGTGAGTTGCCAGCGTGGAGCCGTTGCCCGGCAATGCGAGGCCGAGGGCTTCGGTCAGGCAGTTCATGGAGTTGGCGGTGAACATGCCTGAGCACGAGCCGCATGTCGGGCACGCGCTGCGCTCGACCTCGTCGAGGCCTTCGTCGGACACGGCATCGTTGGCAGAGGCCGAGATCGCCGTGATGAGATCGGTGGGGGCTTGGGCCACGCCGCCGACGACCACTGCCTTGCCTGCTTCCATCGGACCGCCGGAGACGAACACGGTCGGGATGTTCAGACGCATCGCGGCGTTGAGCATGCCGGGAGTGATCTTGTCGCAGTTGGAGATACACACCAGTGCGTCGGCCGTGTGGGCGTTTGCCATGTACTCGACCGAATCGGCGATGATCTCGCGGCTCGGGAGCGAGTAGAGCATGCCGCCGTGGCCCATTGCGATGCCGTCGTCGACTGCGATGGTGTGGAACTCGCGAGCGACGCCGCCGGCCGCACTGATGGCCTCGGCAACGATCTCGCCCACGTTCTTGAGATGCACGTGGCCGGGTACGAACTGGGTGTACGAGTTCGCTACGGCGACGATCGGCTTTCCGAAGTCGGAATCCGTCATTCCTGTGGCGCGCCACAGGGATCGGGCTCCGGCAGCATTACGTCCGATGGTGGTGGTGCGTGACCTCAACGGGGGCATGGGCGTGTTCCTTATGTGATCGTTGCTGGTCCACTCAAATAGAAGCGAGGGCCTTTCAACGCTACTCGCGTGCTACGGGCGCTTCTCTTCGGGCTGGTCCTGTGAGTTCTCGGCGACCTCGGATTCTGCTTCTGCTTCTGCAGCTGCTTCTTCCTCTTCGGCTTCCTTGGCGGCGAAGGCTTCTGCCGCCGATGCATAGGGATCAGTGATGCGGCCGCCGCTGGCGATCGCGATCTCGGGAAGCCTGACGAAGCTGACCGCAGGCAGAGTCACCTCGGTTCCGTCGGTGAGTTCCGCGCGCGCCCAGCTGCGCTTCGGGAAGCGGAAACCCTTGACGTCGTCCCAGGCGAGGGTGCGCTTGGAGAACGTCGAGCGGACCTCGAGGCCGTCAGGGCTGACGGTGGTGCGCAGTCGCGCGACGAGATAGACGGCGATGATCGGAAGGATCAGCAACCAGCTGAAGGCGACGGGCCACCCGAAGATCGGGAAGCTGACCGCGAACAGGAGGAACGCGCACGCCATGTAAGCGAGCTGCGAAATGCGGATGACGTGCCGAAGTGGTTTCGGCGTGTGGGATGATTGAGCCGGTGGCACGGGCTGCTGCGAAGTTGACACCTCTACATCTTCGCATTGCAGCCGATGTATCTCAGATTCTGGGACGGTCGACTCACCAAGTTTGCCGTTCGCGACTAGCGCCTCTACTGTCGAGTGCGTGAAACAGAATGAGTTGCTCGTAATCGGCCGGCGCGTCGTCGCCTGAGTCGATTTTTCAACTCACCAGATAACGACGCGCCACCCTCGCTCAGCAGATGCTGACGGGGGTTTTTTGTTGCCCGGAGCCAGAATCAGAGGATTTCCCAGTGAGCGCACCAACAGCACGGCCTCAACCCACGCCGCGCAAGTCAGGGACACCGAGCCCGACAACCGCGGCTGCCGCAACCCAGACGGCCAACCGTCGCCAGCTCCCGCCTGAGCGGGTAACCGGCGCGCAGTCTGTGGTTCGAGCCCTCGAAGAGCTCGAGGTCGACACGGTATTCGGCATTCCCGGCGGTGCCGTGCTCCCGGTTTACGACCCACTCTTCGATTCGGTCAAGGTCCGCCACGTGCTCGTGCGCCACGAGCAGGGTGCAGGCCACGCTGCCACCGGTTACGCCCAGGCGACCGGCAAGGTCGGCGTCTGCATGGCTACCTCGGGTCCCGGTGCGACCAACCTGGTCACGCCACTGGCCGACGCGCAGATGGACTCCGTTCCGATCGTCGCGATCACCGGACAGGTGGCGCGCTCGCTGATCGGTACCGACGGCTTCCAGGAAGCCGACATCTCCGGCATCACGATGCCGGTCACCAAGCACAACTTCCTGATCACCGACGCGATCGACATCCCGCGCATCATGGCCGAGGCCTTCTACCTCGCGGCCAGCGGTCGCCCCGGCGCCGTCCTGGTCGATATCCCCAAGGACATCCTGCAGTCGCAGACCACGTTCTCGTGGCCGCCGGAGATGCGTCTGCCGGGCTACCGCCCGGTCACCAAGCCGCACGGCAAGCAGGTTCGTGAAGCTGCACGTCTGATCGCCGACGCCAAGTCGCCGGTTCTGTACGTCGGTGGCGGCGTCATCAAGTCGGACTCCTCGCCGGAGCTGCTCGAATTGGCAGAGCTGACCGGTATCCCCGTTGTCACCACGCTGATGGCCCGCGGCGCGTTCCCGGACAGCCACGACCTCAACTGCGGTATGCCGGGAATGCACGGCACCGTTGCCGCAGTCGCCGCTCTGCAGCGCAGCGATCTTCTGATCACCCTCGGCGCGCGTTTCGACGACCGCGTCACCGGTCAGCTGAATTCCTTCGCGCCCGACGCCAAGGTCATCCACGCCGACATCGATCCGGCCGAGATCGGCAAGAACCGCTACGCCGACGTCCCGATCGTGGGCGACTGCAAAGAGGTCATCACCGAACTCATCGAGGCTATCCGTGCCGACATGGCCACGGGCACCACGTTCGAACTCTCGGAATGGTGGGCGTACCTGAACGACATCCGTCGTACCTACCCGCTGAGCTACGACCGTCCCACCGACGGTCAGCTGAGCCCGGAGTACGTCATCCAGACCGTCGGCAAGCTCGCCGGACCGGATGCCATCTACTGCGCCGGCGTCGGCCAGCACCAGATGTGGGCCGCGCAGTTCGTCGGTTACGAGAAGCCGCGCACGTGGCTCAAC
Organism: Rhodococcus sp. UFZ-B548; assembly: GCF_903819475.1. Taxonomy (NCBI): domain Bacteria; kingdom Bacillati; phylum Actinomycetota; class Actinomycetes; order Mycobacteriales; family Nocardiaceae; genus Rhodococcus; species Rhodococcus sp. UFZ-B548. Next base: position 175,636 of record NZ_CAIJDS010000002.1, on the reverse strand, counting down.
TCGGGCGGACTGGGCACCATGGGGTACGCGGTTCCCGCAGCCATGGGCGCCAAGATGGGCATGCCCGACACCGAGGTGTGGGCGATCGACGGCGACGGCTGCTTCCAGATGACCAATCAGGAACTCGCAACCTGCGCACTCGAAGGTATCCCGATCAAGGTTGCCCTCATAAACAACGGCAACCTCGGCATGGTGCGTCAGTGGCAGACACTCTTCTACGAAGAGCGCTACTCCAACACCAACCTCGGAACGCACGGTGCCATCCGCATCCCGGACTTCGTCAAGCTCGCAGAAGCATTGGGCTGCCACGGAATTCGTGTCGAGCGCGAAGAAGATGTCGAAGCTGCGATCCGTGAGGCGCAGTCCATCAACGACAAGCCTGTCGTGATCGACTTCATCGTCACCGCCGACGCACAGGTGTGGCCGATGGTCGCTGCCGGAACGAGCAACGACGAAATCATGGCGGCCCGGGGCATCCGGCCGCTGTTCGACGACGACGAGGCAGTTGCCGAGCCCGCCGTCATCCACGAAGCCATGTCACGCGAGCAAGCCGGACCCGCCGCGGGCACAGGGGAGGATCAGAAGTGAGCACCAGTCACACCCTCAGTGTTCTCGTCGAGGACAAGCCAGGCGTGCTGGCCCGCGTCTCCGCACTTTTCTCCCGCCGCGGATTCAACATCGAATCCCTTGCGGTGGGCGGAACCGAGATCCCCGAGATCTCACGTATGACCATCGTCGTCACGGTCGACGAGTTCCCTCTCGAGCAGGTGACGAAGCAGCTCAACAAGCTGATCAACGTCATCAAGATCGTCGAGCAGGACGGTGAAGCATCCGTCGCTCGCGAGCTCGTGCTCATCAAGGTGCGCGCAGATGCAAGCGTGCGCACGCAGGTCATCGAAACGGTGAACCTGTTCCGCGCCAAGGTGATCGACGTCTCCCCGGAGTCCGTCACCATCGAGGCGACCGGTACTCGGTCCAAGCTGGATGCACTGCTGCGGATGCTTGATCCGTACGGTATCCGGGAGATCGTTCAGTCCGGGGTCGTGGCAGTCGGTCGAGGGCCGAAGTCGATCACGGCCACCCGCTAGTACTTTTAGACACGTAAAAATCCAAGGAGAGGTTGAGAACTGTGGCAGTCGAGATGTTCTACGACGACGATGCCGATCTGTCGATCATTCAGGGCCGCAAGGTTGCTGTGATCGGCTACGGAAGCCAGGGCCACGCCCATTCGCTGAGCCTGCGTGACTCGGGCGTCGATGTGCGCATCGGCCTCAAGGAGGGCTCCAAGTCCCGCGAAAAGGCGCAGGAGCAGGGCCTGACAGTCGGTACGCCGGCCGAGGTTTCCGAGTGGGCCGACGTCATCATGGTGCTCGCACCTGACACCGCTCAGGCCAGCATTTTCAAGGGCGACATCGAGCCGAACCTCAAGGACGGCGACGCGCTGTTCTTCGGTCACGGCCTGAACATTCACTTCGACCTGATCAAGGCTCCGGAGTTCGTCACCGTCGGCATGGTTGCCCCCAAGGGACCGGGCCACCTGGTGCGTCGTCAGTTCGTCGACGGCAAGGGCGTTCCCGCGCTCATCGCCATCGACCAGGATCCCAAGGGTGAAGGCCAGGCTCTCGCTCTGTCCTACGCCAAGGGCATCGGCGGAACCCGCGCAGGCGTCATCAAGACCACGTTCAAGGAAGAGACCGAGACGGACCTCTTCGGCGAGCAGGCTGTGCTCTGCGGCGGCACCGAGGAACTGGTCAAGACCGGTTTCGAGGTCATGGTCGAGGCCGGCTACGCACCCGAGATGGCGTACTTCGAGGTTCTGCACGAGCTCAAACTCATCGTCGACCTCATGTACGAGGGTGGCATCGCCCGCATGAACTACTCGGTGTCCGACACCGCTGAGTTCGGTGGATACCTCTCCGGCCCGCGCGTCATCGACGCCGACACCAAGGAGCGCATGAAGGCGATCCTGGCCGACATCCAGTCCGGCGAGTTCACCCGTCGTCTGGTTGCCAACGTCGAGAACGGCAACACCGAGCTCGAAGGCCTGCGCAAGGCCAACGCCGAGCACCCCATCGAGGTCACCGGCAAGAAGCTGCGCGACCTGATGAGCTGGGTCGATCGTCCGATCACCGAAACCGCGTAATTCGCAGTTTCACGCTCCACGTCTCCACTGGCCTGATGTCGCGCCGGTTCAATTACGTTGAACCAGCGCGGCATTGGGCCGGAGTCGTTTTCCGGGCCGGCTGAGTCCGGATTCATATTCCATCGAGAATTCGCCCGCGAAAGTGTCCACTATGTGGTATCGCCTACCGCGTTGTGGATTCGAAGTGAGCGCGCACTAAACTATCGGTGGTTAAACCACCTTCACACCCACCTAATCAGGGAGTTTGCACGTGAGCCAGCCTGGCCGTCCCGTTGTTCTGATCGCCGACAAGCTCGCGCCGTCCACAGTCGAGGCGCTCGGTGACGGTGTGGAGGTGCGTTGGGTCGACGGACCCGACCGCCCGGCGCTGCTCGCCGCGGTACCCGAGGCCGACGCGATTCTCGTCCGTTCCGCCACCACCGTCGACGCCGAGGTTCTGGCCGCAGGCACCAAGCTGAAGATCATCGGCCGCGCCGGTGTCGGCCTGGACAACGTCGAGATCCCCGCAGCCACCGAGCGCGGCGTGATGGTCGTCAATGCACCGACCTCCAACATCCACTCGGCAGCCGAGCACGCAGTTGCTCTGCTCATGTCGACCGCTCGCCAGATTCCCGCAGCAGACAAGACCCTGCGTGAGAACACCTGGAAGCGAAGCAAGTTCAACGGCGTCGAGATCCTCGGCAAGACCGTCGGCGTTGTCGGACTCGGCCGCATCGGCCAGCTGTTCGCGCAGCGTCTCGCCGCGTTCGAAACCACCATCATCGCGTACGACCCCTACTTGCCCGCAGCTCGTGCAGCGCAGCTCGGCATCGAACTGGTCACCATCGACGAGCTCGTCGAGCGCGCCGACTTCATCTCCGTGCACCTGCCCAAGACCAAGGAAACGGCCGGCCTGATCAACGCCGAGCGTCTCGCCAAGGCCAAGGACGGCGTCATCATCGTCAACGCCGCCCGCGGTGGTCTGATCGACGAAGACGCGCTCTACGACGCACTGGTCTCCGGCAAGGTCCGCGGCGCCGGTCTCGACGTGTTCAGCACCGAGCCGTGCACCGATTCCAAGCTCTTCGAGCTCGACAACGTCGTCGTCACCCCGCACCTCGGAGCATCGACGTCCGAGGCTCAGGACCGCGCAGGCATCGACGTGGCGAAGAGTGTTCTCCTCGCTCTGGCGGGCGAATTCGTTCCCGAGGCTGTCAACGTCTCCGGCGGCCCCGTCGGAGAAGAAGTTGCTCCGTGGCTCGAGCTGGTCCGCAAGCTCGGTCTCCTCGCTGCGACGTTGTCGCCCGAAGCTGTGCAGACCGTGCAGGTTGTCGCCACCGGCGAGCTGTCTGCCGAAACCGTCGACATCCTCGGCCTGGCCGCACTGCGCGGCGTGTTCTCCGCCAGCAGCGACGAGGCCGTCACGTTCGTCAACGCTCCGGCACTGGCCGAGCAGCGCGGCGTGACCGTATCGGTCGAGAAGCACTCCGAGGCTCTTGCTCACCGCAGCGCGGTCGAGGTTCGCGCAGTTGCCGCGGACGGCACGGTCACGTCGGTCACGGGTGCACTCACCGGTCTGCAGCAGGTCGAGAAGATCGTCAACATCAACGGACGCAGCTTCGACCTGCGCGCCGAGGGTCACAACATCGTCGTTCACTACAGCGATCGCCCGGGCGTTCTCGGTGTCCTCGGCACCGTTCTCGGTAACGCGGGCGTGGACATCCTCGCCGCAGCACTGAGCCAGGATGCCGAAGGCGAAGGCGCAACGGTCATCTTGCGCGTCGATCGCGTCGTCGGAGACGCCGAGGTCGAGGCAATCGTCTCGCAGCTCGACGCTCGCGTCGCCCAGGTCGACCTTTCCTGATTGTTTTTGCTGTGCGCCTTTATTAACCTCCCGCGGTTAATAAAGGCGCACAGTTCTACTGAGATGAGGACTCCATGAAGCTTGCGGTCATTCCGGGCGACGGAATCGGTGTCGAGGTCACAGCCGAAGCACTCAAGGTGCTCGGCAAGTTGGTTCCGGATCTGGAAACCACCGAATACGATCTCGGTGCCCGTCGCTACAACGCCACCGGCGAGTTGCTCCCGGCGGACGAGCTGGACCAGATCCGTCAGCACGACGCAATCCTGTTGGGCGCCATCGGTGATCCGCGGATCGTCGCACCCGGCATCCTCGAGCGTGGTCTGCTGCTGAACATGCGTTTCCAGCTCGATCATCACGTGAATCTTCGCCCCGCACAGCTGTACCCGGGTGCGCTGTCGCCGTTGGCGGCCCAGCCGGAGATCGACTTCGTCGTGGTTCGTGAAGGCACCGAGGGCCCGTACACCGGTAACGGTGGCGCCATTCGCGTCGGCACCGATCACGAGATCGCGACCGAGGTGTCGATCAACACCTGGTTCGGCGCCGAGCGTGTTGTTCGTTATGCATTCGCGTTGGCGCAGACACGTTCCAAGCACCTCACCTTGATTCACAAGACCAACGTGCTCTCCAACGCGGGAGCAATCTGGACGCGTGCGATCGAGACCGTCGGGGCCGAGTACCCGGACGTCGAGACCGCGTACTGTCACATCGACGCTGCCACCATCTACATGGTGACCGACCCGTCGCGGTTCGACGTCATAGTGACGGACAACCTCTTCGGTGACATCATCACCGACCTGGCCGGTGCGGTGACCGGTGGAATCGGTTTGGCCGCAAGCGGAAACATCGATGCGTCCGGTACCAACCCGTCGATGTTCGAGCCCGTGCACGGCAGTGCTCCGGACATCGCCGGCAAGGGAATCGCAGATCCCACCGCCGCGATCCTCTCGGCCGCACTGCTTCTTCGCCATCTCGGACGCGAGGACGACGCCGCTCGCGTCGAGGCTGTGGTCGCTGCCGACCTGGCAACGCGCGGCGAAGGCCCCATCTCCACGACCGAGATCGGCGACCGGATCACCGCAGCGCTGTAAGGATTTCTTTCACGAGACTGACGCGCGTAAGCCTTACGGCTTGCGCGCGTCAGTCGTTTCCGGCACCCCGATAGACTGGCCAGTATGCGTCTTGGTCGAATTGCCAGTCCCGATGGTGTTGCGTTCGTCAGTATCGAAGGTGAAGAGGATGCTCTCGTCGCCAAGGAAATTGCGGAGCACCCGTTCGGGAACCCCACCTTTACCGGCCGAAGTTGGCCGCTCGCCGATGTTCGTCTGCTGGCTCCGATTCTCGCCAGCAAGGTGATCTGTATCGGCAAGAATTATGCAGATCACATCGCGGAGATGGGCGGAGAAGCTCCCGCGGATCCCGTGATCTTCCTCAAGCCCAATACGTCCATCGTCGGCCCGGGCGCCCCGATCGTCTTGCCTCCGACGTCCAACGAGGTGCATTTCGAGGGTGAACTCGCGGTGGTCATCGGTCAGCCTTGCAAAGACGTACCCGCGGCGAAGGCGTTGAGCGTGGTCCTGGGCTACACGATCGCCAACGACGTATCGGCGCGAGATCATCAGCGTCACGACGGGCAATGGACGCGCGCGAAGGGCCACGACACCTTCTGCCCGCTCGGTCCGTGGATCGAAACCAGCCTCGATGCGTCCGACGTCGACATCAAGACCGAGGTGAACGGTCAGGTCAAGCAGGACAGCAGCACCGCCTTCCTGCTTCACGACATTTCGAAGATCATCGAGTGGATCTCGGCGGTGATGACCCTCCTGCCCGGCGACGTCATCCTCACCGGAACCCCCGCCGGAGTCGGCCCGATCGTCGACGGAGATTCCGTGTCGGTCACGGTGTCGGGGATCGGCACGCTCACGAACCCGGTGACCGCAAAGAATTGATCTGACCCGGTTCGTTCCGTCATGTCACTACGAAGGCCCCATTCCCACCGGATGGGGCCTTCGTCGTGGTGTGAGTCGAGAGGTGTCTGTCAAAGAAAAGTTGCAAGATGGTAACTAACGCTGGATGGCCGATTGGGATTGCCTTCCGGTTCGAGGTAATCGGGCCCTGGGACTGACCTGCGGGTTTCATGAGCCAGGCGAAGCTTCGTTCCTGATCCTCCTGGCGTTATGTCTGATTTAGCCAGGTTGAGAGAGTTCGCCTCGCGGTTTGCTGCCGCGGCTCACAACAGACCAAATTCCCTGAAATGTAACGCTGAGCAGTAGGGTGACCGATAACTGAAGAGAAGCCGATGGGCAATCGAGTGGATTGCGCAGAAACGTGGTGATACATGACGACCTTCGCGGAAGGCTCCCGGACAGCGGCAGGGCAAGCGCAGAACGGTCAGCGGCCGGTGTGGCGAGACAAGAAGCGCTACCTGTGGCCACTGGGTTTGCTGGTGCCCCTCAGTCCGTTCGCTGCGTGGTTCCTGGTCGACAAATTCAGTCTCGGGCTCTTCTGGGCCATCGGGGCCTGGCTCATCGTGATCGTCATTCCCCTGATCGATCTATTGGCGGGCGAGGACGGTAACAGCCCACCGGACGAAGCGATCCCTGAATTGCAAGAGGATCGTTTCTACCGCTGGTGCACGTATCTGTTCCTGCCCCTCCAATACGTCGGTCTCGTGTTCGTCGCCTGGTGCTGGGTGAATGCGCCGATGGCGGCGGGGGAGAAGTTCGCGCTCGCGATGACTGCCGGCGTGGTTGCCGGTGTGGGGATCAACGCGGCGCATGAATTAGGGCACAAGAGCGAGAAGCTCGAGAAGTGGCTCGCGAAAGTAGCGCTGGCGCAGTCCTTCTACGGCCATTTCTACGTCGAGCACAACCATGGTCACCACGTCCGTGTCGCGACGCCGGAGGATCCGGCCAGTTCGCGATACAAGGAAAACTTCTGGTTCTTCTTGCCGCGCAGTGTCATCGGCGGCCTGCGCTCGGGATGGCGGATCGAAAGCGCTCGCCTGCAGCGTCAAGGCAGACGGACGTGGAGCTATCGGAACAACATCCTGAACGCGTGGGCGATGAGTGTTGTCCTGTTCGGCAGCCTGATCGCGGTGTTCGGGTGGGAAATCGCACCGTGGCTGGCCGTTCAGGCGATTGCCGGATTCACGTTCCTCGAGACCGCCAACTATCTCGAGCACTACGGCTTGCTACGTGCGAAGCGGCCTGACGGCTCGTACGTTCGCTGCTCGCCCGAGGACAGCTGGAACAGCGACCACGTCGTCAGCAATCTGTTCCTCTATCAACTTCAGCGTCACAGTGACCATCACGCGAATCCGCGTCTGCGGTACCAGAGCCTGCGCAGTGCGGCCGAAGCGCCGCAACTTCCAGCGGGTTACGCGGTCATGATCGTGTGCGCGTGGGTGCCGCCGCTGTGGCGAAAGGTCATGGACAAGCGACTACTCGCCTACTACGACGGTGACATGACACGTATCAACGTCTTGCCGGGTAAGTGATCGGCGGGGTGGAGGAAGCGCTGCGGGACTAACCTGTAGTACGACCATCCATCATCGCCGAGCCAAGTGAGCCATGACCAACAGCGAAGTACGCGTCCGTTTCTGTCCGTCACCCACCGGAACCCCGCACGTAGGTTTGGTGCGCACCGCCTTGTTCAACTGGGCATTCGCACGACACCACGGCGGCACGTTCGTGTTCCGTATCGAAGACACCGATGCGCAGCGCGACAGTGAAGAGTCCTACCAGGCCATCCTCGACGCCCTCCGCTGGTTGGGGCTCAATTGGGACGAGGGCCCGGAGGTCGGTGGGCCGCACGCACCGTATCGCCAGTCCGAGCGTCGCGACCTGCATCTCGACGTCGTTGCCAAGTTGCTGGCCGCGGGCGAGGCCTACGAGTCCTACTCGACCAATGAAGAGGTCGAAGCGCGACACAAGGCGGCCGGACGCGACCCGAAGCTCGGATACGACAACTTCGATCGCGACCTCAGCGACGAGCAGCGCGCTGCCTACGTCGCCGAGGGTCGCAAGCCGGTCGTCCGCCTCCGGATGCCCGATCACGACCTGACGTGGAACGACCTGGTTCGCGGCGAGACCACGTTCAAGGCAGGCACCGTTCCGGACTTCGCGTTGACTCGCGGGAACGGTATTCCGCTGTACACGCTGGTCAACCCCGTCGACGACGCGTTGATGAAGATCACTCACGTACTGCGCGGTGAGGACCTGCTTTCCTCGACCCCGCGTCAGCTCGCGTTGTACGAGGCTTTGATCCGCATCGGTGTCGCCGATTTCACACCGTCGTTCGGGCACCTGCCTTTCGTGATGGGTCAGGGCAACAAGAAGCTTTCCAAGCGCGATCCCGAGTCCAACCTCTTCATTCACCGCGATCGGGGCTTCATTCCCGAGGGACTGCTGAACTACTTGGCTCTGCTCGGGTGGAGCATTGCCGACGATCACGATGTCTTCTCACTCGAAGAGATGGTTGCGGCCTTCGACGTTTCGAAGGTCAACTCCAACCCTGCCCGCTTCGACCAGAAAAAGGCCGACGCGATCAATGCCGAGCACATTCGCTTGCTCCAGCCGGCCGACTTCGCGGCCCGCCTGAAGTCGTTCCTGGTGGAGCACGGCCACATCAGCGCCGACGTCGATGAAGCCACGTTCACTGTTGCGGCGGACCTCGTGCAGACTCGCATCGTCGTCCTGTCCGACGCGTGGGATCTGCTGAAGTTCCTGTTCGTCGACGAGGCGTCGTTTGCTCTCGATCCGGCCGCGGCGGCAAAGAACCTGAAGGAAGACGCTGGTCCGGTTCTGGACGCGTCTCTTGCGGCACTCGAGGCAACCTCGGAGTGGACTGCGGCCAGTATCGAGGAAGCACTCAAGAAGGCCCTCATCGAGGATCTGGAGCTCAAACCGCGTAAGGCCTTCGCTCCGGTTCGGGTCGCGATCACCGGCTCTCACATCAGCCCTCCGCTGTACGAGTCGATGGAATTGCTCGGTCGTGAGGTCTCGATTGCTCGGTTGCGCGCCGGTAGGGCAGCGGTAACCGCCTAGATCGGACGGTCTTCCGGCCGAAAATGAAGCAAAAACCTTCCGTGACCATACGATTTGGTATTTGGGGCAGGGGTACTGGTAATCTTCTTTTCGGCCGGAGACGAGCCGCCGAGCACAACAGCGAAGCGGATCGGGCAAGGCTGGTGAGCAAGACCTTGGGGTATGGTGTAATTGGCAACACAGCGGTTTCTGGTACCGCCATTCTAGGTTCGAGTCCTGGTACCCCAGCGGAAATACGGTCGATTTTGTGGCCGGACTCAGACAAGCTAAGCTTGCTGAGCATCCAAGAGCAAGACTGAATACCACGTTTAAAAGCGTGTCCTGGCCCCGTCGTCTAGCGGCCTAGGACGCCGCCCTCTCAAGGCGGTAGCGCGGGTTCGAATCCCGTCGGGGCTACAAAGGAAAGGCCCTCCGATCATTGATCGGAGGGTCTTTTCGTATGTGCCGGAAATGTCTCCGGCGATGCGAAAAACGATCACCCCCAGTCGAATTCGACTGGGGGTGATCGTCATCTCACTCTGTTGTCCGCGATCGGCTATCCGCTCTTGCGGCGGAACTCTCGCTTGTGATCGGCCGGGCCATGCGTGTTGTGGACCTTGGACTGTCCGTCGCGATGGTCGGTCGATTTGGCGTTCTGATGATTCTTCCGTTCGAGGGCTTCACGGAACTTTCGTTTGGTTTCCTCCGATTGGGATTCGGGTTCCGACGGGGTGTTGCTGTCGAGATCGCTCATATGCTCACTCCTTGTTGTTGGGCCTGTTGGTGAAACTACGCCGGCCCGAATTCGAAAGCTCGTGAATTTCGCTTCACGAATCTCGGGGTCTACGGCGATGGTGCAGTAGAACCGGAAAGAGGCATCGCCGGCATCCCGAGCTTGCGGTGATCCCACGAACGAGTTCGATCGGGAACGAACCGTACCGCGACGCGCTTGTGGAGCATCGCGTCGACGGCCGGGCGGAGATCTTCCGTGTACGGGCCCGTGTATCGCTCCCAGACACTGATTCCCACGGCAAAGAGAGCTTCCGGATCCTCGACGATCACTCCGGTGCCCTCCATCGAGACTCCTCGCAGCGTGTCGTACGTCAGACCGTCTTCGATCAGGACGGACATACGGGTGTCCCGGCGAAGATTGACCGCCTTCTGCGACTTGGCTTTGGTTTCGAACCAGATTTCGCCGTCGACTATCGCGAACCACATCGCGATCAGGTGAGGCATTCCGTCGGCGCTCAACGTCGCCATCGTTGCCGTACGGCTCTTTTCGACGAAGCTCGAAATTTCGGCCTCGGTCATCGTGATCTGACTACGCTGCTTTCCTGCCATGGTCGCGTCGTACTCCTACGTGCTCGAGGATCTGAAGGCCTTACTGTGTCACGAATTACAGACGCTTGTGGAGCGCTTCGGCAGCTGCGAGAAGGTCCGCCGCCCAGCGGGCTCCCGGTCGTCTACCCATCCGATCGATGGGGCCGGAGACCGAAATCGCGGCAATGACAGCGCCTGCCGAGTCTCGGACGGGAGCCGCGACGCTGGCGACACCCGGCTCGCGTTCGGCTGCACTCTGTGCCCAGCCGCGCCGGCGAACCTCGAGGAGCACTCGTTCGCCGAACGACGCATCGGCGAGAACGGTCCGTTGGGTTTGTGGATCTGCCCATGCGAGAAGGACCTTGGCGCCGGAACCGGCATTCATCGGCAGCCTGGCCCCGACGAGAACTGTGTCGCGAAGGCCCGTGGGCGGTTCCATCGACGCGACGCAGATGCGTTGGGTGCCTTCCCGGCGGTACAGCTGGACGCTTTCGCCGGTGATTTCGCGAAGGCGGGGGAGGATGAGTCCGGCCGCAGCAATGAGTGGATCATTAGCGGTGGCAGCGAGTTCGGCGAGTCCGGGCCCTGGGCACCACTGACCATCCGAGTCGCGTGTGAGGAGTCGATGGACTTCGAGACCGACGGCGAGTCTATGGGCGGTCGCGCGCGGCAAACCGGTTCGTGCACAGAGTTCGGTGAGGCTGCACGGTTCCTCAGCTACTGCATGAAGAACGCCCATTGCTTTGTCCAGGACGCCGATGCCGCTATGCTGTCTCATAGGTCGATACCAGTTTCTCGCATAGTGGGATGATAGCGCATTTCCTGGTGGACTAGCGCATTTGCTGAAGGGCTAGTGCATTTCCTAGGGGCAGTCTGCATCTGCTGCGAGGGCTGGGGACCTACTTCACGCGCGGCGGGCCAGCCCGTAGTCCGCCGACGCGAGGCTACGTACAGAGGTGGAAGACATGGCACAGAAAGCACGCACTCTCGCCGAGAAGGTGTGGGACGACCACGTTGTCGTGAAAGGGGAGGGGCAGGATCCCGACCTCATCTACATCGATCTCCACCTCGTTCACGAAGTGACGAGCCCGCAGGCATTCGACGGACTTCGCTTGGCCGGACGCCCGTTGCGCCGTCCCGACCTGACGATCGCCACCGAGGACCACAACGTTCCGACGATCGACATCGACAAGCCGATCGCCGATCCCGTGTCCAAGACTCAGGTCGACACCTTGCGCCGAAATTGCGAGGAGTTCGGAGTTCGCTTGCACCGCATGGGCGATCTCGATCAGGGCATCGTGCATGTGGTCGGACCGCAGCTCGGCCTGACTCAGCCGGGAACCACCGTGGTGTGCGGCGACAGTCATACGTCGACGCACGGCGCATTCGGTGCGCTCGCAATGGGAATCGGCACCAGCGAGGTCGAGCACGTGATGGCGACGCAGACATTGTCGTTGCGCCCCTTCAAGACCATGGCGATCACGGTCGACGGCGAGCTGCCTCCTGGCGTCACGAGCAAGGACTTGATCCTGGCAGTCATCGCCAAGATCGGCACCGGCGGCGGCCAGGGCTACGTCCTGGAGTACCGCGGCGAGGCCATTCGCAAACTGTCGATGGAAGCTCGTATGACCATCTGCAACATGTCGATCGAGGCCGGAGCCCGTGCGGGCATGATCGCACCGGACGAGACCACTTACGAGTTCATCAAGGGCCGTCCGCATGCACCGTCGGGCGCAGAGTGGGACGAAGCCGTCGCCGCGTGGGAGTTGCTCAAGACCGACGAGGGCGCCGAATTCGACAACGAGGTCCACATCGACGCAAGCGCATTGACGCCTTTTGTCACGTGGGGAACCAATCCGGGACAGGGTGCACCGCTCGGTGACCGTGTGCCCGATCCGGAACTGATCGTCGACGAGAGCGAGCGTCAGGCTGCCGAGAAGGCGCTCACCTACATGGGTCTCGACGCCGGCATGGCGCTTCGGGATGTTGCTGTCGACACCGTCTTCGTCGGTTCGTGCACCAACGGACGCATCGAAGATCTGCGCGCGGTGGCCGAGGTGCTCGAGGGTCGCCATGTGGCAGAGGGCGTTCGGATGCTCATCGTTCCCGGCTCGATGCGGGTGCGTGCTCAAGCCGAAAGTGAAGGTCTCGGTGAAATCTTCACGGCGGCAGGGGCCGAATGGCGCCAGGCCGGTTGCTCGATGTGCTTGGGAATGAACCCTGACCAGCTTGCTCCCGGCGAGCGTTCGGCATCGACGTCCAACCGGAATTTCGAAGGCCGACAGGGTAAAGGCGGTCGGACCCATCTGGTTTCCCCGCTCGTCGCGGCTGCCACGGCGGTCCGCGGAACGCTCTCGGCACCGGCCGATCTGGTCTGACCCACTTACCATCTCGAGGAGAATTTCGATGGAATCCTTTACCACGCACAAGGGTATCGGCGTCCCGCTGCGACGCTCGAATGTCGATACCGATCAGATCATCCCTGCCGTGTACCTGAAACGGGTGACGCGCACGGGATTCGAGGACGGGCTGTTTGCAGGCTGGCGCACCGACCCCAACTTCATTCTCAATCTGGCTCCGTACGACAAGGGAAGTGTCCTCGTAGCCGGTCCCGATTTCGGCACGGGCTCTTCGCGTGAGCATGCCGTGTGGGCTCTCTCCGACTTCGGATTTCGGGTCGTCATCGCTTCCCGGTTCGCCGACATCTTCCGTGGGAACGCCGGAAAAGCCGGTCTCGTAGCGGCACAGGTCGAGCAGAGCGACGTCGAATTGCTCTGGAAGTTGCTCGAAGAGCAGCCCGGACTGGAATTGACAGTAGATCTCGAGAATCGGACCGTGAGCGCCGGAACTACGGTGGTGCCGTTCAATATTGACGACTACACACGGTGGCGTCTGCTGGAGGGTCTCGACGACATCGGACTGACATTGCGGCAGGTAGAAGCGATTTCCGAGTTCGAAAAGTCAAGGCCTTCATGGAAACCGACTACCCTTCCAGCCCGAATTTCGCAGGGCTGAACCGAAATCCGCAACTCCGCGCGGGAAGAGAAATAGGTCACCATTTCGCAGTCACGTTGAATGAGAATTGGCGTGGCACATAGACTCTTGCCGTTATCAGGTTTACCGTGGTTCTCAGTCGGTCCGACGGTGGACCACAATTAGCGGAGGAATTTCAATGAACAAGGCAGAGCTCATCGATGTTCTGACTGAAAAGCTGGGTTCGGACAGGCGCACAGCGACCGACGCAGTGGAGCACGTCGTGGACACCATCGTCCGCGCCGTCCACCGTGGCGAGAGCGTGACCATCACCGGCTTCGGAGTCTTCGAGCAGCGTCGTCGTGCAGCACGTGTTGCACGCAACCCGCGTACGGGCGAGACCGTCAAGGTCAAGCCGACGTCGGTTCCGGCTTTCCGTCCGGGTGCGCAGTTCAAGGCTGTTATCGCTGGTGGACAGAAGCTTCCGGCCACCGGCCCGGCAGTCAAGCGTGGCGTAGCAGCACCGGCCACCAAGGCTGCAGCCAAGAAGGCTGCTGCCAAGAAGACCGCAGCCAAGAAGGCTCCGGCAAAGAAGGCTCCGGCCAAGACCGCAGCCAAGAAGACGGTTGCCGCGAAGGCTCCCGCCAAGAAGGCTCCGGCCAAGACCGCAGCCAAGAAGACGGTTGCCACCAAGGCTCCCGCCAAGAAGGCTCCGGCCAAGACCGCAGCCAAGAAGACGGTTGCCA
>NZ_CAIJDS010000002.1:0-161487 GCF_903819475.1 Rhodococcus sp. UFZ-B548 | reverse complement strand
CCAAGGCTCCCGCCAAGAAGGCTCCGGCCAAGACCGCAGCCAAGGCTCCGGCCAAGAAGGCTCCGGCCAAGAAGGCTCCGGCCAAGACCGCAGCCAAGAAGGCTCCGGCCAAGAAGGCTCCGGCCAAGCGCGGAAAGTAGTCGCGTTCGGGTGAAAAACCCGATGCCGTAAGACAAAGAGGTGCAGCCGCGGATCTGATCCGCGGCTGCACCTCTTTTTGCTGTCTGGGAGAAGTGTGAATTCTCCTGTGTTTCAGTGCTTTGCAAAACTACCGAATCGAGCTGGGGCCGGTTGGTCCAAATCCCTCAGGAGTTGGCGACTTTGGGGAGCGGGCTGTCGAGGTGATCGGCGGCGACGAGACGGCCGTCGAGGAACGAGAGCACCCAAGTGCTCGCCTTACGGTTGCGTGCAGAGGGCAGTGTTACACCGGCCGTATCAGCCCACCAGCGCATCAAATCGGGGATGACGCCTCCTTGGCTGCAGATCACTGGAGTGCCCTCCAGTGCGGCGATCTGCAGCGCACGTGCCCGAGCGGCGTCGGGATCGGCCTCGTAACCTTCTTCGGTCAGAAGAGGTTCCGTCGAAATCTCGACACCCAATGCCTCCGCCAACGGCATTACGGTGTCGATGCAGCGCGTACGGTCAGCCGCGAAAACCGAATCGGCTCCGAAGATTTTCAGCTGTTCGACCAAGGCGGCGGATTGCTCTTTGCCCTTGGCGTCGAGTGGACGCAAATTGTCGTCGCCCTTGTACCGCTTACGGCTTCCAGCCTTTGCGTGGCGGACGAGTAATACCGTTTTGGTGTCAGGCCGAATGGAAACGAAGCGGCGAAGAATCATTCGATCCATCGGGTAGGAAAGATGATCGGCGACCTCGGCGACCGGAAGCCAATAGAGAACATCTACTTCGTTATTCGGCCCGAAATCTCCGTCGACTGCTTCGGCCGACCAGTATTCGACTCGTTTGAGTTTGCGATGTCCCGGGATCGGGTACGTCACGCCACCGAGGTGCCTTCCGAAACGTCCGGTGATCGAGGTCTCTTCGCGGACCTCGCGAACTGCTGCGGTCAAGAAGGTCTCGCCTGGATCGAGCTTTCCTTTGGGGAATGACCAGTCGTCGTACTTCGGTCGATGTACGACGGCGATCTCGATGGCGGAAGGATCCTGGGGAGCCTTCCGCCACAGAACCGCGCCTGCGGCAAAGATGTTGGCTTTGACCGGCTTGTCGCTCATGGTGTGATCCGAGCCCGTCAAGACCCGCTGGCGGTGCGGCTGCGCATCAACGACTGTTGATGCTCGCGTACGTCCTCACCGCGTTCGGGGGCAGCGACCCAACTGCCGTCCGGATGCAGTACCCAGCAGCGAGTTCGCGGATCGAGCGCGGAATCGAAGATGTCACCGAGTTGCTTCGACAGTTTCGGATCCTTGACCTGCACCATGACCTCGACGCGGCGATCGAGGTTGCGGTGCATCATGTCTGCGCTGCCGATCCAGAATTCGTCGGCCGAGCGGAAGTGGAACATTCGCGAGTGTTCGAGGAACCGCCCGAGAATGGAACGTACTTCGATGTTTTCGCTGAGGCCCGGAACACCCGGCTTGAGCGCGCAGATTCCGCGGACCACGATCTCGACGGGGATACCGGCCTTGGACGCGCGGTACAACGCGTCGATGACCTGCTCGTCGACCAATGCGTTGGCCTTCAAGCGGATACCGGCATCGCGGCCTGCGAGCTTGTGGGCGATCTCGTTGTCGATCCGCTCGATGATCCCGCGGCGAACCCCGTACGGCGCGACGAGAAGGTTGCGGTAGCTCGTCTTGCGGGAGTATCCGGTCAACGAGTTGAAGAGGTCGGTGAGGTCAGCACCGATCTCCGGTGCTGCCGTGAGCAATCCGACGTCCTCGTACATGCGCGCGGTCTTCGGGTTGTAGTTGCCGGTGCCGATGTGGCAGTAGCGACGAATGGTCGAACCTTCGCGTCTGACGACGAGGCACGTCTTGCAGTGAGTCTTGAGACCGACGAGACCGTAGACGACGTGAACGCCGGCCTGCTCGAGTTTGCGTGCCCACTTGATGTTGGCTTGCTCGTCGAAGCGGGCCTTGATCTCCACGAGGGCAACAACTTGCTTGCCGGCCTCGGCGGCGTCGATCAGTGCGTTGACGATGGGGGAGTCGCCCGAAGTTCGGTACAGGGTCTGCTTGATCGCGAGCACCTGCGGGTCGGCCGCGGCCTGTTCGATGAAGCGTTGAACGCTGGTGGAAAACGAGTCGTAAGGGTGGTGGACGAGCACGTCGCCCTCGCGCAGGGTCGAGAACACACTCTTCGGTGTCTCACGCTCGCCGAACGCCGGATGCGTCGCCGGGACGAACGGCGCGTCCTTGAGTGCTGGGCGGTCGACGGCGTAAACCTGCCAGAGGCAGGACAAGTCGAGGAGCCCGGAAACCTCGATCACGTCGGCCGGATCGACGTCGAGTTCACGCAGAAGCAGTTCGAGCATGTGCTCGGTCATGTCGTCGGCAACTTCGAGGCGAACGGGCGAACCGAAACGACGACGCGCCAATTCACGTTCGAGTGCCTGCAGCAGATCCTCGTCCCGATCCTCTTCGACCTCGAAATCGGCATTGCGTGTGATTCGGAAGGCGTGATGTTCGACGATTTCCATTCCGGGGAACAGCACGTCCAGATGAGCCGAAATCAGTTCTTCCATCGGGAGGAACGAATCGATGGTGGACGAAGACGTCGTGCTCTTGACTCGCACGAACCGGCCGACGTTGTCGGGAACCTTGACGCGAGCGAAGTGTTCGCCGCGGGTGACGGAGTCCTTCACTGTCACGGCGAGGTTGAGGCTCAGTCCGCTGATGTAGGGGAACGGGTGGGCGTGATCGACTGCCAACGGCGTCAGTACCGGGAAGACCTGCTCGTGGAAATGCGCCGATAGCCGGCCGTGATCGTCGGCGCTGAGGTCGGCCCATCGAACAATTGAAATGCCTTCTGCCGCCAGGGCAGGGCGGACCGAGTCGAGAAACACGTGTGCGTGCTTGTCGGCGAGTTCCTGGGTGCGACGCGCAATGAGCGCCAATTGTTCGCGTGGGGAGAGGCCGTCGGCGGACCTGACCGACAGTCCCGTCTCGTCGCGGCGCTTGAGTCCGGCGACCCGGACCATGAAAAATTCGTCGAGATTGGAAGCGAAGATGGCGAGGAACTTTGCGCGTTCGAGCAACGGCAGTGACTCGTCGGCAGCCAATGCGAGAACACGAGCATTGAAATCGAGCCAGCTGAGTTCGCGGTTTAGGTAACGATCCTCGGGAAGTCCGACGAGCAATTCGGGTAGCTCTGCCTTGGTAGCTGCAGGGGGAGCGCCCGGGATGTTGGTGGCGACCGCGACGGCCTGAGATCGCGGCGAGGTGGCCGCGCCGTTCTCGTGTCGGCCGGAGCTGTGGTCTCCGTCCGACTGGTCTTCGGAAATACGGTTTTCGAGTGCTTCGCCATTGCTCACTCGTCGATCATCCCCCACAATCGCGCGGTCCGACAATCGATGAAAGAAAATTCATCGACTGTTCGACGGCGTGGCCTTGAGTCTGGTCAACGAAGCCAATGTCGCGGGGCCTACTCCCAGTGCGCGCACGGTGTCGAGATCGGCGTGGGTATCGACGTCGGTGCGCAGTCCCGGCCATTGGCCGTTGAGTGGACGAGCACCTGAATTAGCATGTCCCCGTGCGGATTCCGGACCGAATCGGGGGTCGAGCGCACTCTCGCCACACGCAAACAATGCGGAAGTGCCGGTGCCGTGGTGATCGACGACGACTGAACGTCCACCGCTTCGGGCGGCGGCCACGGCCTCCGTCAGCTCGCTCGGTTGCATCGCGGGCAAGTCGGCTTGCAGCACAACGAGGTCGACCACTCCGCGTTTGGCTCGGATATCGGCGGCCGCTGCACTCAACGCTGCGTTGAGGGTTTCCTCCGCGCGCGGTGAGGCGCCGTTGGTCAGCGAGATGTCGGGAGCTGGATCGGCGTAGACCGTCACGCCGACGGAATACGCAAGAGCGGCAACGGTCGGGTCTGGGGTGACCACCGTGACGGTGTCGATGGCAGAGACGGCGGCAACGGTCGCGAGGGTGTCGTGAAGCATGGCCAACACGAGGTCTGCACGCGCGTCCGCGTCGAGTTCGCCCGCGAGCCGGGACTTGGCCGATCTCAAGGACTTGACGGCCACTATCGCATGCATGGGGCGTTCGATCTCCGTGCGCGCATGCGGTGTCTCCACGACGTGTGGGTACGGGGGTTCCGCGCTGTCCATCCCTCGATCTTGCCAGTCATCACGCTCGGTGTCCGCGGCTGCCCACCGCAGTGCACCACAGGCGATACTCTGTGCAGACGATTTTTCTGGCGGCGACCCGCTTCGCCGGGTAGACGGGGTGAGCGTGTGAGTAAGGCAGCTGTATTGGGCGCAGGTTCGTGGGGAACAGCGTTGGCCAAGGTGATGGCCGAGGCCGGAACCGACGTGACGATGTGGGCCAGGCGTGAAGAGGTCGCGAAGCGCATCGACACCACGCACGAGAACAGCGACTATCTGCCAGGCATTGCTTTGCCTTCGTCGATTCGCGCGACCCACCACCACGAGGAGGCGATGGCAGGCGCTGACTTCATCGTGCTGGCGGTTCCCTCGCAGTCGCTACGGGGAAACCTGGAGCAGTGGAAAGGCTCGATTGGACCCGATGCGACTCTGCTGAGTCTGGCCAAGGGAATCGAGACCGGGACGCTCATGCGCATGAGCCAGGTCATCGTGTCGGTGACCGGCGTGGAACCGGGGCGCGTCGCGGTGCTCTCGGGCCCGAATCTTGCACACGAGATCGCCAGCGGGCAGCCAGCGGCCACGGTGATCGCCTGCTCGGATTCCTCGCGTGCCCTCGCTCTCCAGGATGCTTGCGCTACCGGCTATTTCAGGCCGTACACCAACTCCGACGTCATCGGTTGCGAGATCGGTGGCGCGTGCAAGAACGTGATCGCGCTGGCCTGCGGCATGGCCGCCGGTAGTGGATTCGGCGACAACACGGTTGCCAGCATCATCACCCGTGGTCTCGCCGAGACGATTCGGCTCGGTGTCGCGCTCGGCGCCAAGGCGTCGACGCTTGCAGGCTTGGCGGGCGTCGGTGACCTGGTCGCGACCTGCACGTCCGAGTTGTCGCGAAACCGGACGTTCGGAGAGCGACTCGGACGGGGCGGGTCGATGGAGTCGGCACAGAAGGCAACCAACGGTCAGGTCGCCGAGGGCGTGAAGTCGTGTACGTCGGTACGCGCACTCGCTGCCGGCTACGACGTGGAGATGCCGTTGACCGACGCGGTCCATCGGGTGTGCCACGAAGGCATGGCCGTCAGCGATGCGATCGGTCAGTTGCTCGGACGCCGGACGAAGCCGGAATGAGTGAAATTAATGTGAGTGATTTCGAGGGTTACGGGGATTCGACGCGCAGTGTGAGCGCCGTTGCGCGCGAACACGCTGCGGGTCAGCCCATGCAGCTGGGTCCGATATTTGCTGCGCCGTACCAACTTTCGGTGGACGAAGGCTCCGAGTCCGATACCTATGCTCGAGCGTCGAACCCGGGTTGGCGCGGACTCGAATCGGCGCTCGCGGCGCTCGAAGGAGCGGACCACGCACTCGTCATGGGGTCGGGGATGTCTGCGATCACCGCGACCTTGCGCAGCGTGCTCGTCGCCGGGGATACCGTCGTCGTGCCCTCGGACGGGTACTACCAGGTGCGGTTGTACGCGAACGAACGTCTGGCGCCGTTGGGAATCACCGTTCGCGAAGTCTCGACCCTGCAGATGGGCGACGCGAGCTTCGCGGATTTGCTCGACGCGTCACCGGGTCGCGTGGTCGTCGTCGCCGAGACGCCGTCCAACCCGGTGCTGGACGTGGTCGACCTTCGCGTGCTCGCCGACGTGTGTCACCGATCGGGCGCGCTGCTGATCGTCGACAACACGACTGCGACACCGCTGGGGCAGCGCCCGCTCGAATTGGGTGCCGACGTCGTGGTGGCCAGCGGTACCAAGGCACTCAGCGGGCACAGTGACCTCCTGATGGGTTACGTCGCTACTTCCGATGCGGCGGTGAGTCAGCGGATCGAGCGTGAGCGACTTCTTTCGGGAACGGTGCTCGGCCCCTTCGAGACGTGGCTTGCGCACCGGAGTCTCGGCACGGCAGGCCTGCGATTCGGGCGTCAGTGCGACAACGCGCTGGCCCTGGCCGAGATGTTGGCTGGACACAAAGCGGTCCGGTCCGTTCGTTATCCCGGCCTTCGCGGTGACCCGTCCTACACAACGGCATCCGGTCAGATGAAACGATTCGGCGGATTGGTGAGCGCCGAGTTGGATTCGGCTCAAGCATTCCACTCGTTCGTCGAAGCGAGCAATCTCGTCACGGCCGCCACCAGCTTCGGTGGGATCCACACGACGGCGGATCGTCGTGCGCGCTGGGGCGATCCGGTCAGTGCGGGTTTTGTCCGAATCGCTTGTGGCATCGAGGACACCGCCGATCTCCTGGCCGACATCGAGCGCGCGCTCGACGCGTGAGCGGACCACGTCGATGATTTCCGGCCCGGCCCGATCGCGTGCCGAAGTCGATTCGGCGGTACGGTTTGACGCGTGAACAGCAGCCGTACCCGCGTGGCCGTGATCTTCGGTGGCCGGAGCAATGAGCATTCAGTGTCCTGTGTTTCCGCCGGAAGCGTCCTGAGCAACCTCGACCCGGATCGGTACGACGTCGTACCGATCGGCATCACAGTCGACGGTTCCTGGGTCCTCGGGTCGAGCGACCCCAGCTCCCTCGCGATCAGCGGGCGCGCGTTGCCGTCGGTCGACAAAGACGGAACGTCGGTGGTCCTCAGCGCGGACCCCACCCGCGAGGGCGAGGTCATCTCCTTCGACGGCTCCGACGCCGGTGCTGTGCTCGCGTCGGTCGACGTCGTTTTCCCCGTTCTGCATGGGGCTTACGGCGAAGACGGCACCATTCAAGGATTGCTCGAACTTGCCGGGGTTCCGTATGTCGGACCCGGAGTCCTGGCCAGCGCCGCCGGCATGGACAAAGAGTTCACGAAGAAGCTTCTTGCCGCTGAAGGACTTCCCGTCGGAGTGCAGGTCGTGCTTCGGCCGGGAATCGCAACGCTGACCGAAGAGCAGAAGGCGGAGTTGGGCCTTCCCGTGTTCGTGAAGCCCGCTCGTGGAGGCTCGTCTATCGGCATCACCCGGGTGAGCAATTGGGACGGTCTGGACGGGGCGATCGCTCATGCGCGCCTGCACGATCCCAAGGTGATCGTCGAAGGCGCGATCATCGGCCGTGAGGTGGAATGCGGCGTCCTCGAATTCCCGAACGGTGACGTCAAGGCCAGCGTGGTCGCCGAGATCCGGATGCCGGATGCCGACACCGATTCGGACGCGTTCTACGACTTCGACACCAAGTACCTCGACGACGTCTGCGAATTCGACATCCCCGCAAAACTCGACGAGTCGGTGAGCGACCAGATCAGGGAGCTTGCAGTCCGCGCGTTCAAGGCACTCGATTGCCAGGGACTCTCGCGGGTCGATTTCTTCGTCACGGCTGACGGCCCGGTGATCAACGAGATCAACACGATGCCCGGGTTCACTTCCATCTCGATGTATCCGAAGATGTGGAACGCCACCGGAATCGATTACCGCACTTTGATTTCGACACTGGTCGACACCGCCATCGCTCGCGGTACCGGACTTCGCTGATCAGGGAACCGCGACCGGCGCCGGGTCGAGGGGCTTCTGTTCGAGAGTCGCCGTGATGGTGTCGGAGATCTCCTGAATCGGCGTCGGGCCGGTCCCGTCGGGGATCGTGATACCGATGTACTCACCGCGGTCTACGGCAAACCAAGTGCTCGCAGCCAGACCGACGTCGGTTCCCGAGACCTGGAACCATTGGACACCGTTCACAACCTGTAGTGCTGCAGCCTGGTCGAACTCGGTCGGACGGTCGAGCCCGCAGCGCAACACGATCGGCTCACCTTCGCTGCGCTGCCAAGCTGCCGCTCCAGCCGGAGCAGGGTCAACCAACTCGGCTTTCGTGAAGTCGTCGATCTTGTCGGGGAGCGCACCGAGGAGGGAAACGCAGGCCTCCGACTCCGCCGCCGGTGCCGGTACGGGTCCCAGCGCTACCGGCGAGAGTTCAGGGTTGTTTCCCGCGACGACGGCCGCGATCACCACTCCGACGATCAGGGCTACCGGGAGCGCGATGGCGGTGGCGATCAGCGCCGGACTGCGGCGCTCGGACGGATCGTCGTCGCTATCGGGGTCGATGTCGGCGTTGTCTGCGGTGGAGGTGTTTTCTGCCATGCTCAGTTCTTCGCTCGGGTCCTGGTCCAGTCGATCAGCGGTCTCGTCACTTCGCAGGGCACGTCGGTGAATCGGTAGGATTGCCGACACACGCGTGAGCTTGCAGAAGCATTCACGACCACAGCTAGAAGGTACCGCAGGCCGCTTACGAGCGAATTGCGTCGGCATTGGAGACACTCATCGCATCATCGGAGTTCGGGTCAGAGCACACTGTTGAACAGGTGGGGGAGTTCGACGTGATCGCGCGATCTCTGGTCGGCCGAATCCAACCGGTCACCACCGAACTGGGGCCGGGTGACGATGCCGCGATCGTGACGTCCGGAGACGGCCGTGTGGTTGTCTCGTCCGACATGCTGGTCGAAGGTCGGCATTTCCGAATGGATTGGTCTTCGCCACGCGACATCGGCCGAAAGGCAGTGGCACAGAACGCTGCGGATGTCGTATCGATGGGAGCGCGGCCGACGGCATTCACCGTGTCTCTGGGATGCCCGCCTTCGACTCCGGTCGACGTGATCGACGCAATCTCCGCGGGAATCTGGGACGCGGCAACTGATCTGGGGACCGGTGTGGTCGGCGGTGACCTGGTCCAGTCACCGGTGATCGTGGTGTCGGTGACCGTGCTCGGCGATCTCGGTGGCCGTCCGGCAGTTCTGCGTTCGGGAGCAAAGATCGGTGACAAGATCGCGGTCGCCGGGTTGTTCGGTTGCTCGGCAGCCGGGTTGGCTCTACTGCTCGACGAAGCCGTATTGCTCGACGAGACCGAAAGCTTTCCAGACTTGCTTGCCTCTCATCGTGTTCCGAATCCGCCGTATCAATCGGCATGGGACGCCGCAGAATCAGCACATTCCATGACGGACGTATCCGACGGATTGATCGCGGACCTACGACATCTCGCAGAGGCCTCGCACGTGCGGTTCGACATCATCTCGGCCGCGGTTCCCACCTCACCCGATGTCGCATCGGCGGCCGAGGCGCTCGACGTCGATCCGCTGGACTGGATCCTCTCCGGTGGTGAAGATCACGGATTTGCAGCAACTTTCGGGCCTGAGGTCGAGATTCCGTCGGGTTGGACTGTGATCGGTGAGGTTGCGGCCGGTTCCGGCGTGAGCGTCGACGGTTCGCCTCGTGAGAGCGGTGGGGGATGGCACAGCTTTTCGACCACCGTCACCACCGCGGTATAGGTTGCTTTCATGGCTGTATATGCACTTGGAGACAGAGTTCCGGACATTCATCCGGACGCATACGTTCACCCGGACGCAGTGGTGATCGGTGCCGTGACTCTCGCGGCAGGCACCTCGATCTGGCCGCAGGCGGTATTGCGTGGTGACTACGGAACCATTTCGGTGGGAATCGGATCCAACATCCAGGACGGAACTGTCATCCATTGCACCGCCATCGATGCGACTGTCATCGGTTCCGGTTGCGTGGTGGGCCACAACGCGCATATCGAGGGGTCGACCATCGAGGACCACTGCCTGATCGCATCGGGATCCGTGGTTCTCAACGGAACGGTGATCGGGACGGGGTCGATCGTCGCCGCGGGTGCGGTGGTGGCCAACAAGATGCAAGTTCCCCCGCGCAGCATGGCACTCGGTGTGCCCGCCAAGGTCCGTGCGGGATACGAAGTTCCGCTCGGCCACCTCGACGGAAACGTCAAGATGTACGCAGCCAATGCGGCGTACTACCGCGACGCGTTGCTCAGGCTCGACTGATGGCGCCGCTTGCAGAGATCGTCGATCCAGGGTGGGCGCGGGCACTCGAACCGGTCTCGGAGCAGATCTCCGCGATGGGTAAGTTCTTGCGCGAAGAGATCGCTGCGGGACGGGAGTATCTGCCTGCGGGAGAGAACGTCTTGCGTGCATTCACGAACCCGTTCGACGACGTTCGGGTGCTCATCGTCGGTCAAGATCCCTATCCGACGCCCGGTCATGCTGTCGGGTTGAGCTTTTCGGTTGCCCCGGACGTGCGGCCGGTTCCACGAAGTCTCGGTAATATCTACAAGGAGTATCACCAGGATCTCGGGTTGCCGATACCGCCGAACGGCGATCTGACGCCGTGGTCGAAACAAGGTGTGCTGCTTCTCAATCGCGTACTCACCGTGCAGCCGGGTCAAGCCGCTTCTCATCGTAAGAAGGGCTGGGAGCCGGTGACCGAGCAGGCTATCCGCGCTTTGGTGGCGCGGTCGTCACCGATGGTGGCGATCTTGTGGGGTCGTGACGCGGCCACTCTCGCGCCGATGCTGGGCGACACACCGATCATCGAATCAGCGCACCCGTCACCGCTTTCGGCTTCGCGCGGCTTCTTCGGTTCGCGCCCGTTCAGTCGTGCGAACGAACTCTTGACCGGACTCGGGGCCGACCCGGTCGACTGGAATCTGGGCTGATCGAACTGCGCCTGCACTCACCTGGCATGCCGAACGTCGTGACACGACATTCGGCATGCCAGCTGACTAGGCCTGCTTTGCGGAAGTGAAATCGGGGCGACGCTTGTCGACGAATGCGTCGACACCCTCGCGCCCGATCGGGCTGTTCGCCGCGAGGGCGATGGACGCAGCCTCGGCGTCGAGTTGCTCGGCGAGCGAGTTCGTCCGCGACGAACGCAGCAGTGCTTTGATTCCCGAGTACGACGTACTCGGTCCGTTGGCCAAAGCGCGGGCGAGGCGAGCTGCCTCTTCCTGGACCTCGTCGTC
Source organism: Rhodococcus sp. UFZ-B548 (assembly GCF_903819475.1). Lineage (NCBI taxonomy): Bacteria > Bacillati > Actinomycetota > Actinomycetes > Mycobacteriales > Nocardiaceae > Rhodococcus > Rhodococcus sp. UFZ-B548. The sequence goes on along the minus strand of NZ_CAIJDS010000002.1, from coordinate 150,449 downwards.
GCCGACGAGTCGGGTGAGGATCCCCAGCCGGACGGCTTCGTCGCCACCGATCACCGAATCGTTGAGAAGAATCTCGCGAGCGCGTGCCACGCCGACGATGCGTGGGAGTGTCCACGACATTCCGCCGTCCGGGGTGAAACCGATGGAGGGGTACGCGGGGCGGAGCTTGGTGCCGGTGCCGCCGATTGCGACGTCGGCGAGGCAGACCAGGCTCATTCCGGCGCCGGCAGCCCATCCGTGGACCCCGGCCACCACTGGAGCGGTCGCGGCGTCGAGCGCGCGAACGAACACGTGGAAGACACGGGCAACCTCGGCGACGTACTCGCCGCGGTCAGGGGCTGCGGCGAACGCACGGACGTTGCCGCCGGCACAGAAGTTTGCGCCTTCGCCGACCAGAAGGATGCTCCCGATGTCGTTTCCGACTGTCTCGAGCGCCTGCGCGCCCTGAACCAGTCCTTCGTCGTCGAGGGAGGTGCCGTTGGCGGCGGTGGAAATGGTGATGCGGAGTACGCCCTCGTCGAGGGTCACTTTGCTCAGGTCATCGATGGAAGTCACTCAACGCACATTACGGGTGTCGGACAGCCATACGAAACACGGGGACACATAGATACAGCCACATAGAAACAGCTCTGCCCCCGTCACCGAAGTGACGGGGGCAGAGCCTGCAATAGTTTGTGCTCGGGCAATCAGCCCCGAGCGACCTTGCCTGCCTTCAGGCAGGAGGTGCACACGTTGACCTTACGGGTGTTACCCGGGGCAACCTCGGTACGAACAGACTGAATGTTCGGGTTCCAGCGACGATTGGTACGCCGGTGCGAGTGCGAGACCGACTTACCGAAGCCGGGCCCCTTGGCGCATACGTCGCAGACGGCAGCCATAGTCGCGAACTCCTTGTTAGAAATGAATATTGAAGTGGTTACCCTACACGGTAGGGCAGCCAGAATTACAATCCGAATATACTCGACTTCGAACCGATCCTTGACCGCTCACTGTGCAGCCGAACGTGAAAACAGTCAATCAGCAACAAACAAAGTGCAGCATTATTTCGTGTAGCCCGTTCGAGGCAACCGTGTAAGAGTAACCGCTTCCGGCCCGAATGGCCAAACCGCCCGGTAATGACGGTTGCGCAGAAGCGTCGGACTACCCTCGACTGCACCGATCACCGATCTCTTTTTCATCGTCAGTCTTTCCATCGTCTGTCTGTCCATCGTGGAGGGGAACCGTCAGTGGGGGAAGTGCAACGCGTCGCCGAAGAAGCGGAATCCGTCGCGGACGGACATCTGCTGCGGCGCTGGGCCCGTCGGGCGGTCGACAGCCTCCAGAAACGTCGCGGTGAGATCAACAGCCTCAACGTCTTTCCCATCCCTGATTCGGATACCGGCACCAACCTGTTGTTCACGATGCGGGCCGCGCTCGATTCCGCCGAGACGATCGAGGACGACGTCCGCAGTGCCGGCCGCGTCGCCAACGCGCTGGCTCGGGGCGCGGTGTCCGGTGCACGGGGTAATTCCGGAGTGATCCTCTCCCAGGTGATCCGGGGTATCGCGGAGAGCGTTCAAGGCGAGCACATCGACGGCCGTAGCTTTGCGAACTCACTGACCACGGCGACGGGGCTGGCTTCTCGGGCTGTCTCCGATCTGGTGGAAGGCACCATCGTCACGGTTCTGCGCGCGTCGGGTGAGGCAGCGCAGGAGTGCGTCGACACCAAGACGCCGAGCGGCGAGGATCTTGCTTCCGTGGTTGCCGCCGCTGCCGATGCGGCTGCGATCGCGCTGAACAAGACCCCGGAGCAACTGGACGTTCTGGCGTCGGCCGGGGTGGTCGATGCCGGGGGATTCGGTCTGGTTCTGATCCTCGACGCTTTTGTCGAGGTGGTGACCGGGAAGTCGCAGGTTCGCGAGGATCTGGGGACGCCGGACCCGAGGTCGAGCGCAGTTGTCGACGTCAGCGCATTCGATCACGATTGGGCTCACAAGAGCCCGATCGAATGTGGTGATCACTCGGAACAGGATTTCGAGGTCATGTACCTCGTCGACGACTCGGACGACGATCGCATGACGGCGCTGCGCACGCGGCTGTCCGTCCTCGGAGATTCGACGGTCATCGTCAGCGACGGCTTCGGTGGCTGGTCGGTGCACGTGCATTGCTGCGATGCCGGTGCAGCCGTCGAAGCCGGCCTCGAAGCCGGGAAGGTCCACGGTATTCGCATCAGCAGTTTTCTCGTCGACGAACGCGACCAGTTGGTGGCACGGGCGGAGAGGCGATTCCCGGGTGCCGGTGCCCGCGGCGTTCTGGCCGTCGTCGCCGGTGAGAGTGCGGCGGCGTTGTTCGAGAGTGAGGGTGCGACGGTTCTTCGGTGCGACGACGCGCCGGTGACACGTGCGCAACTGCTCGGCCGCATTCGTCAGATGGAGCGAAGTGAAGTTCTGGTGCTGCCGAACGGAGCCTTGACGGCTCAGGAACTGGTCGCAGTCAGTGCCGCTGCACGCGATCCGCTTCACCAGGTTCTGCTGCTGTCGACATCGTCGATGGTTCAGGGCTTGGCCGCACTTGCCGTTCACGACGCTCAACGCAACGTCGCCGACGACGGCTTCACGATGTCCGAGGCGGCGGCTGCGACGCGCTGGGGATCATTGCGAATTGCGGTCGAGCGTTCGCTGACGTACGTCGGGACGTGTGATCCGGGTGACGCGATCGGTCTGATGGGGCACGAGGTGGTGCTCATCGGTCCCGACGTCGCGGAGTCGAGTGCGCGACTGGTCGACCTCGCGCTCGGATCCGGTGGCGAACTCGTGACCCTACTCATGGGCGCCGACGCGCCGGACGCCCTGGCCGGGCAGCTCGAGGCGCACGTCATCGCGCACCATCCGGGCGTCGACGTGCTCGTCTATCAGGGTGATCAGCCGGGTGACCTGTTCCAGTTGGGTGTGGAGTGATCGAACCGGGTCTGTCGGTGACTACTGATATACGAACACATGTGCTTACCGCGACACTGTGCTGGAGGAACTGATGGCGACGCTCGCCGACCCACTCGATCGGCTGCTGGGAAAGAAGACCGCGGACGCGCTCGACGAGGCATTCGAGATTCGGACGGTCGAGGACCTGCTGCGTCACTACCCACACCGGTACGCGTCGGCAGGCAAGGAACTTGCCGAGAAGGAGCCGCCCGAAGGTGAGCACATCACCATCATCGCGCGGGTGGCGTCGGCGGCGGTCGTGAAGATGAAGAACCGTCCGGGGCAGATGTTGCGAGTATCGCTCGCGACTGATTCGCAGACCGTCGACGTCACGTTCTTCAATCCGCAGAAGGTGCGGCACGTCATCAAGCCCGGCGTGCGTGCGATGTTCTCCGGGACGGTGAAGTACTTCCGCGGCAAGTGGTCTCTCACCCACCCGAGCTACCTGATCCTCCCGGAACCTCGTGTCGGCGAGGAGGATTCGGTAGTTCCGCTTGCATCCATCAAGGGGGCCGGTGACCTTGCCGGTCTGGCTCGCGCAAACCAGGATCCCGGCGCCGAACTCGATCTGTCCGTCTTCGACCGCGCATTGATCCCGCTGTACCCGGCGACCCGCGAGGTCGAGAGCTGGACCATCATGCGGTGCGTGCGGCAAGTGCTCGATCAACTCGATCCGATCGAGGAGCCGTTGCCCGCCGAGACTCGGGCCGAGCACGGATTCATCGGTTTGGACGAGGCACTGCGCACCGTTCACCTCCCGGATACCAAGGAGGACATCGAACGATCTCAGGATCGTCTGCGTTTCGACGAGGCGCTGTCTCTGCAGTTGGTCCTCGCGATGCGTCGTCACGACAATTCCGAGCGTGTAGCGCCGGCCTGCGCTCCGGTTGCCGGCGGGATCGCGGACCAGTTCGAGGAGATGCTCCCGTTCACTCTGACGGAGGGACAGCAAGCAGTCGCGGAGGAGATCTCCAGCGATCTCGCTCGCCCACACCCGATGAGCCGGCTTCTTCAGGGCGAGGTCGGGTCAGGCAAGACCATCGTGGCTCTGCGCGCGATGTTGCAGGTCGTCGACGCCGGTTATCAGTGCGCGTTGCTCGCACCGACCGAGGTCCTGGCAAATCAGCACGCGCGATCACTGCGCAAGATGATGGGCCCGCTGGCCGCAGGCGGTGAACTCGGTTCGGCCGAACATTCCACCCGTATCGCCCTTCTGACCGGCTCGCTGCCGGTCGCTGCGAAGCGCGCAGCGCTGCTCGAAGCCGTGACCGGCGACGCCGGGATCGTCATCGGTACCCATGCGCTCATCCAGGACAACGTGGAGTTCTTCAACCTCGGCATGGTTGTCGTCGACGAGCAGCACCGCTTCGGCGTCGAGCAACGTGATCAGTTGCGATCACGAGCGCGTGAAGGTCTGAGTCCGCATCTGCTGGTGATGACGGCAACGCCGATTCCGCGAACCATCGCCATGACGGTGCTCGGCGACCTCGAGGTCTCGACCCTGCGGGAACTACCGCGTGGGCGAACCCCGATCAAGAGCAGCGTCGTGCCCGCGAAGCAGAAGCCGCAGTGGGTGGATCGCGCATGGGAACGAATCCGTGAGGACGTTGCCGCTGGTCGTCAGGCGTATGTCGTGTGCTCACGCATCGGCGACGGTGAGCAGGGTGCCGGTGAGGACCAGTTCACCGAGGAGAAGCAGCCCGAGACCAAGTCGGCGGTCGACGTCTTCGAAGAGCTGTCGAGTGGCCCGCTGGCCGATCTGCGAGTCGGGTTGCTGCACGGTCGACTGCCTTCCGACGAAAAAGACGTCGTGATGAGCGCATTCAACGTCGGTGACATCGACGTCCTCGTCTGTACGACTGTCGTCGAAGTCGGTGTGGACGTTCCGAATGCGACGGTGATGGTGATCGTCGACGCCGAGCGGTTCGGCGTCAGTCAGCTCCATCAGCTGCGCGGACGAGTCGGTCGAGGCAAGCACCAGGGGCTGTGCATCCTCGTCACCGGAAGCAATCCCGGCGGACCGGCGTACGAGCGGCTCTCGGCGGTGGCAGCGACCAACGACGGGTTCGAACTGGCGCAACTCGACCTCGCGACCAGACGTGAAGGAGACATTCTCGGTGCGGCGCAGTCTGGCACAACCTCGAATCTGAGACTGCTTTCCCTCATGGCCCACGGAGACATCCTCGAGTCCGCCAGGGAGTTCGCTCAGGGAATCGTCGACTCCGATCCGTCGCTCGAGGATCATCCCGCCCTCGCTTCCATGGTGACCGCTGCCCTGGACTCCGACCGGATCGAGTACCTCGAGAAGTCGTGACGGGTATGACGACAAGCTGAAATCGAATAGCACGAGGACCACCGGGTTGGTTTCTCGATTCAGTCCGAAATATGAGACTCCGCATGTAGACGCAAGATGAAATCGGGGTAGTTTTCTCGAATGTTCTCCAAAGTGCTCGTCGCGAACCGCGGCGAAATTGCGATCCGTGCCTTCCGCGCCGCCTACGAACTAGGTGCCGGAACCGTCGCGGTGTTCCCGTACGAGGATCGGAACTCGATCCACCGTCTCAAGGCAGACGAGAGCTACCAGATCGGGGAGAAGGGTCACCCCGTTCGGGCGTATCTCTCAGTCGAGGAAATCGTCGCCGCCGCCAAGAGTGCCGGAGCCGACGCCATCTACCCCGGTTACGGCTTCCTTTCCGAGAACCCGGATCTGTCGGCGGCGTGCGCCGAGGCAGGCATCAAGTTCGTCGGCCCGTCCGCCGAGATCCTCGAGTTGACCGGAAACAAGGCTCGGGCCATCGCAGCGGCAAAGGCCGCCGGTCTCCCCGTGCTCGCGTCCTCGGAGCCGTCAGCGGACATCGACGAGTTGCTCGCGGCCGCCGAGGACATGACCTTCCCGATCTTCGTCAAGGCCGTTGCCGGCGGCGGTGGACGCGGAATGCGCCGCGTTGCGGAGCGCTCACAGCTCAAGGAATCGATCGAAGCCGCAGCGCGCGAAGCGGAATCGGCCTTCGGCGATTCGACGGTCTTCCTCGAGCAGGCCGTCATCGACCCCCGGCACATCGAAGTGCAGATCCTCGCCGACGAGCAGGGCAATGTCATCCACCTCTTCGAGCGTGACTGCTCGCTGCAGCGTCGCCACCAGAAGGTGATCGAGCTTGCTCCGGCGCCCAATCTCTCGGAAGAGTTGCGCGCCAAGATCTGTGCCGACGCCGTCGCCTTCGCGAAGGAGATCGGGTACACGTGCGCGGGCACCGTCGAGTTCCTCCTCGACAAGCGCGGCAATCACGTCTTCATCGAGATGAACCCGCGAATTCAGGTGGAGCACACCGTCACCGAAGAAGTGACGGACGTGGACCTGGTCCAGTCGCAGCTCAAGATCGCGTCCGGTTCGACGCTTGAAGAACTTGGTCTGTCACAGGACACGATCAAGCTTCGCGGCGCGGCGCTGCAGTGCCGCATCACCACGGAGGATCCGGCCAACGGATTCCGCCCGGACACGGGCCGCATCACTGCGTACCGCACCCCGGGCGGAGCCGGTATCCGCCTGGACGGCGGCGCCACGCTCGGAGCCGAGGTCGGCGCGTACTTCGACTCGATGCTGGTCAAGCTCACCTGCCGTGGTCGTGACCTCGAAGCCGCTGTCGCGAGGGCTCGCCGCGCGGTCACCGAGTTCCGCATTCGTGGCGTCTCGACCAACATTCCGTTCCTGCAGGCGGTTCTCGACGACCCGGACTTCCGGGCCGGACGTGTGACGACCTCCTTCATCGAGGAACGTCCTCAGCTGCTGACTCTGCGTTCTTCGGCAGACCGCGGCACGAAGATCCTGACCTACCTCGCGGATGTGACTGTCAACAAGCCTCACGGTGAGCGGCCCTCGGCGGTGTACCCGCAGGACAAGCTGCCCAAGATCGATCTTTCGACGCCTCCTCCTGCCGGTAGCCGTCAGCGCCTGCTCGAACTCGGACCCGAAGGTTTTGCGAAGGCACTGCGTGAGCAGAAGGCCGTCGGCGTCACCGACACCACCTTCCGTGACGCGCACCAGTCGTTGTTGGCCACGCGAGTTCGGACCAGCGGACTGCTCGGAGTAGCCGGGCACGTTGCGCGGTTGACGCCGGAACTGCTCTCGATCGAAGCCTGGGGCGGCGCGACCTATGATGTGGGACTTCGCTTCCTGCACGAGGATCCGTGGTACCGGCTCGCCGCACTCCGCGAGGCGATCCCGAACATCTGCCTTCAGATGCTTCTTCGCGGCCGAAACACGGTGGGCTACACGCCGTATCCCGAAAAGGTCACGCGCGCATTCGTTCAGGAAGCCACCGACACCGGTATCGACATCTTCCGAATCTTCGACGCGCTCAACAACGTCGACCAGATGCGGCCCGCCATCGACGCGGTGCGTGAGACCGGAACGGCCCTCGCGGAGGTGGCGCTGAGCTACACCGGTGATCTGTCGGATCCGAACGAAACTCTGTACACGCTCGACTACTACCTGAAGTTGGCCGAAGAGATCGTCGATGCCGGCGCTCACGTGCTCGCGATCAAGGACATGGCAGGCCTGCTGCGCGCTCCGGCAGCTACCAAGCTGGTGACGGCGCTACGCAGCAACTTCGATCTGCCGGTTCACGTTCACACGCACGACACTCCCGGTGGACAGCTGGCCACGTACTTCGCAGCGTGGCAGGCGGGCGCCGACGCAGTCGACGGTGCTTCCGCGGCACTGGCCGGAACCACCAGCCAGCCTGCGCTCTCGGCCATCGTCGCCGCTGCCGCGCACTCCGAGTTCGACACCGGACTGAACCTGCAGAACGTGTGCGACCTCGAGCCGTACTGGGAGGCGCTGCGAAAGGTGTACGCGCCGTTCGAATCCGGACTGCCGGCGCCGACGGGTCGCGTGTACACACACGAGATTCCGGGCGGTCAACTCTCCAACCTCCGGACCCAGGCCGTTGCTCTCGGTCTCGGCGACCGGTTCGAAGAGGTCGAAGCCAAGTACGCCGACGCAGACCGCATGCTCGGGCATCTTGTGAAGGTGACGCCGTCGTCGAAGGTCGTCGGCGACCTCGCGCTCCATCTTGTCGGTGCCGGCGTGCCTTCGGAGGAGTTCGCCGCAGATCCGGCGAAGTTCGACATTCCCGACTCCGTGGTGGGCTTCCTGCGCGGTGAACTCGGTACGCCTCCCGGTGGTTGGCCGGAACCGTTCCGCAGCAAGGCACTCGAAGGACGTGGCCAGGCCAAGCCGGAAGCGACGTTGTCCGCTGAGGACGAGGTGCTGCTGGAGGGCTCGTCGAAGGACCGTCAGGCGACGCTGAACCGTCTGCTGTTCCCCGGCCCGACAAAGGAATTCCTCGAACACCGCGAGAAGTACGGTGACACGTCGCGGCTTTCGGCAAACCAGTTCTTCTACGGTTTGCGGCGCGGCGACGAGCACCGGGTCGAGTTGGCTCCCGGCGTGGAACTGATCATCGGTCTCGAGGCGATCTCCGAGCCCGACGAGCGCGGCTACCGCACTGTCATGTGCATCCTGAACGGCCAGCTGCGCCCGGTCTCGATCCGCGATCGCTCCATTGCCAGTGACGTACCGGTGGCGGAGAAGGCCGACAAGAACAACCCGGGCCACGTGGCTGCACCGTTCGCGGGCGTCGTGACGCTCGCGGTCAAGGAAGGCCAGAAGATCGAGGCCGGCGACACCGTGGCCACGATCGAAGCGATGAAGATGGAAGCGGCGATCACCTCGCCGCGCGCCGGCGTCGTCTCTCGGATCGCGATCAGCGCCGTCCAACAGGTCGAGGGCGGAGACCTGCTGGTAGTCGTCTCGACGGGGGAGAGCGCCGCAGAGTGACACGCATCATCTCGGGACTCGCGGGCGGTCGACGCCTGCGAGTCCCGCCGAGCGGCACCCGTCCGACGTCGGATCGGGTTCGTGAGGCGTTGTTCAGTGCTCTCGAAGCGCGCATCGATCTCGAAGGGTGCGCGGTTCTCGACCTCTTTGCGGGTTCGGGTGCTCTCGGCCTCGAGGCGCTCTCGCGGGGAGCCGAGCACGTTGTTCTCGTGGAATCCGATGCCAAGGCTGCTGCCGTCATCAAGGCGAACATCGGCACTGTCGCGTTGCCGGGGGCGACGGTTCGCGCCGCTCCGGTTGCGGCCGTGGTCTCGGGTCCGAGCGCGCGTGAATACGACATCGTGATCGCGGACCCGCCGTATGCGGTAACCGACGAGGCCGTCGTGTCCATGCTCGCTGATCTGCAGGCCAACAAATGGGTGGGGGAGGGCACGATCGTCGTACTCGAACGTTCGTCGCGCTCGCCGGAGACTGTGTGGCCTCAGGGCTACGAGCCGATCAAGGCCAAGAACTACGGTGAAGCCCGCATCGAGCTGGCCACCTGCTACGGTCTGGACTCATGACTGGCGCCGTCTGCCCCGGATCCTTCGACCCTGTGACCAACGGTCACCTCGACGTAATCGGAAGAGTTGCTGCGCAATTCGACGAGGTCGTGGTCACCGTGCTGATCAACAAGAGCAAGCGTGGCATGTTCACGATCGACGAGCGGATCGAGATGCTCGAAGACGCGACGAGCCACCTGCCCAACGTTCGCGTCACGTCGTGGCACGGATTGTTGGTCGACTACGCGAAACAAGAAGGACTCAGCGCGATCGTCAAGGGTCTGCGCGGCGCGAACGACTTTGATTACGAGCTGCAGATGGCCCAGATGAATCAGAAGCTCACGGGCGTCGACACGCTCTTCGTTGCCACGAACCCGACCTACAGCTACCTGTCGAGTTCTCTGGTGAAGGAAGTTGCGACCTTCGGCGGCGACGTCTCCGACATGCTCCCGGCCAAGGTGCATTCTCGGCTACTCGCGCGTATCGCCGAACGAGCATCCGAAAACAGCTGATCCCCGACACACCGACCACGACGACACCCCGTTGGCCGTTCTTCCGGCAAACTTGGACAGGAACGGGCACAGGTCCGAGTGGACCGGTGACGATGTGGGCCGATTTCGGCCGGTAGAGATTGGGGTTGCTTGTGTACCGCGTATTCGAGGCACTGGACGAACTGGTCGCAATTGTCGAAGAGGCGCGCGGTGTTCCCATGACCGCAGGGTGTGTTGTGCCTCGCGGTGACGTACTCGAGCTACTCGACGACGTCCGGGACGCAATTCCGAGCGAGCTGGACGACGCTCAGGACGTCCTCGATCATCGCGACAAATTGGTCGGTGACGCGCGAGCAAACGCCGAGAAGACGGTCAGCAGCGCCAATGCCGAGGCAACCTCGACTGTCGAGAACGCACGCGACGACGCCGACCGGATTCTGTCCGATGCCAAGGCTCAGGCCGATCGCATGGTTGCCGAAGCACGCGCGCACGCCGATCAGTTGGTCGAGGACGCCGAAGCAGAAGCGGAACGGACCGTCACCGACGGCCGTCGTGAGTACGAGGCCGTCACCGGACGGGCGCGTGCCGAGGCCGATCGGATGATCGAGTCCGGCCAGGCCTCGTACGAACATTCAGTGGCGGAGGGAACGGCGGAGCAGGCTCGTCTGGTGTCGCAGACCGAGGTTGTCCAGTCAGCGCACGCGGAATCCGCGCGAGTGATCGACGCCGCTCATGCCGAGTCCGACAGGATGCGTTCGGAGTGTGACCTGTACGTGGACACCAAGTTGGCCGAGTTCGAAGAGTTCCTCACCGGAACGGTTCGATCGGTCGGGCGTGGTCGTCAACAGCTTCGAACAGGTTCGGGAGTCCCCGACTACCAGGACGACGATCGTCGTTCGGAGCGTCGTCGCTAGAGCGAACGAGACAGTCGAGGGTGGGTCGTCCGATATGGGGCGGCCCACTTTTTCGTGGACGGAATTGGGATTTGCGTTGTAGCTGCCGTATTGTGGAGTGGTTGCCCATACCAGTTTCAACAGTTAGGTGAGTTCTCTTTGTCAACGCATCGTCGTAGTTCGTCGCATCAGTCAAGTGATGCGGGATTTTTGCTGGACACGGTCAAGCTCGGTCGTCGTCCAGGGTCGATGCGTACCGTCGAGAGAACAATTCAGTCCCCGAACCGTATCGGTCTCGATCTAATCGCGATCGAAGCGGGCGCGGACATAGATCTCGATCTTCGTCTCGAAGCAGTGTCCGAAGGCGTTCTCGTCACCGGAAACGTGCACGCACCCACCAAGGGTGAATGCTCGCGGTGCCTTGAACCTTTCACCGGCACCGTGGACATCTATCTCACGGAGTTGTTCGCTTACCCGGACAGCACCACCGAGGAGACGACGGAAGAGGGAGAGGTCTACGCGGTCGAAGACGACGAAATCGACCTCGAACCGGTCATCGTCGATGCAGTCGGTCTGGCGCTTCCGCTCCAGCCTCTGTGCAGTGATGATTGCCTGGGATTGTGCTCAGAATGTGGCATTCGCCTGGCGATTGCGGAATCTGGGCATGGGCATGACATACTTGATCCTCGCTGGGCTGGTCTCGCGGCCAAATTTGGCGTGGAATCAAACACCAGCGAAAATCTTGTGATCACCGAAGCCGAGGAGAAGTAGAAGTGGCTGTCCCCAAGCGCAAAATGTCGCGATCCAACACGCGGTCGCGTCGTAGCCAGTGGAAGACCACTGTGCCCACCCTCGTTACCTGCCCCAACCGTGGCTGTGGCGAGCAGACCCTTCCCCACATCGCATGCCCGTCATGCGGTACTTACAAGGGCCGCCAGGTAACCGCTGCTGTCTAGTTCTCCCCGGAGAAAGACTATGACGAGCGAAAATACAGTTTCAGCCGCCGGCGGCGAGGGCAATCACGACAAGCTCCTCGCCGCTGTCGGCGTAGATATAGAGCCCGGTCTTCTGACCCTGGCTCTCACGCACCGCTCGTACGCGTACGAGAACGGCGGTCTGCCCACGAACGAGCGCCTCGAATTTCTCGGGGATTCCGTTCTCGGCGTCACGGTGACCGAAAATCTTTATCTGTCCCACCCGGACAAATCCGAAGGTGATCTGGCGAAGATTCGTGCCAGCGTGGTCAACATGCATGCACTCGCCGAGGTTGCCAGGACTCTGGGTGAAGGTGGACTCGGAGCTCACCTGCTGCTGGGTAAGGGCGAGGAAATGACGGGCGGCCGTGACAAGCCGTCCATCCTCGCCGACGGTATGGAGTCGATTCTCGGCGCCATACACCTGCAGCACGGCATCGATACTGCGAGACGTGTTGTTCTCGATCTGTTCGACGATCTACTCACTCGCGCACCGCTTCTCGGCGCGGGTCTGGATTGGAAGACGAGTCTGCAGGAACTGACCGCAGAACACGGTGCCGGAGTTCCCGTCTACGAGATCACCGCTACCGGACCCGATCACGACAAGGAATTCACGGCCACAGTTCTCATCAGTGGCAAGCCCTTGGGCGTCGGTGTCGGTCGTTCCAAGAAGGAAGCCGAGCAGAAGGCAGCAAGTTCGGCATGGAAGACGATGTCGGAGAATGCCGCTGCTAGCGCAGTCGCTGCTGACAACCCGTCTGATCTCGCCGGCTGAGTTCACTCTTGCCTGAGCTTCCCGAAGTCGAAGTCGTTCGCCGCGGCCTACAGTCTCATGCTGTAGGTGCGGCGATCGAGGCCGTCGAGGTCCTCCATCCCCGCGCGATCAGGCGCCACATTCTCGGTTCCGAGGACTTGATCGGCCAACTCACCGGGCAGACCATCGCTTCGGCAGAGCGTCGCGGCAAGTATCTGTGGCTGGTTCTCGAGCCTGCCGGTGTCGGACTGGTGGTTCATCTCGGGATGAGCGGACAGATGTTGGTCCAACCCCCGACAGTCGACTGGGAAAAGCACCTACGCATTCGGTTGGCCCTCGATTCCGGGGCTGATCTTCGATTCGTCGACCAGCGGACCTTCGGTGGCTGGTCGATTTCACCCCTCGTCGAGGTCGACGGAACGATGCTGCCCGAGTCGGTGGCGCACATCGCTCGCGATCCCATGGATGCTGCGTTCGATCTCGAATCCGTCGTGAAAGTCCTGCGGGGCAAGCACACCGAGATCAAGCGGGCGATTCTCGACCAGACAGTGGTCTCCGGAATCGGAAACATCTACGCCGACGAATCATTGTGGCGTGCAAAGATTCACGGCAACCGAATCGCCGAATCGCTCACCAGGCCCAAACTTCGAGAACTGTTGACCGCGGCGCACTCGGTGATGGGCGAGGCGCTCGATCAGGGCGGTACGTCCTTCGACGCGCTGTACGTGAACGTCAACGGGGAATCGGGCTACTTCGACCGGTCGCTGTCGGCGTACGGGCAGGAGAATCTTCCGTGCCCGCGATGCGGCGCGCCGATCAAGCGTGAGAAGTTCATGAATCGATCGTCGTTCAGTTGCCCGCGGTGTCAGCCGACCCCGAGGGCACGGCGAATCGCCTAGGTCTCCGCCCCTTCGATTCGGCGGAGTGGCAAGATTGCGTCATGGCTGAACAGACTCCAGACAACACTGCAACCGCCCCAGCTCACACGGAGCTTTGGGTGGAACGCACAGGAACCCGCCTCTACACCGGCAAGAGTTCGCGTGGCGCAGAGGTTCTCATCGGCTCCGAATCGGTGCCAGGAGTCTTCACGCCCGGCGAACTCCTCAAAATTGCACTGGCTGCATGCACCGGGATGAGCTCAGACTTCCCGATCTCTCGCCGCCTCGGTGACAACTACGACGCGACGGTTCGAGTGTCCGGTGCCGCCGATCGTGAAAACGAGGTCTACCCGCAGCTCGACGAGGTTCTCGAACTCGACCTCAGTGAGTTGGATGCCGAAGCGCAGCAGCGCCTCATCACTCTCGTCGAGCGTTCCGTCGACAAGGTGTGCACGGTCGGGCGCACTCTCAAGGCCGGAACCAAGGTCACGCTGTCGTTCGACACGGAAGCCTGATGTCCCGCGCCGGCAGTGCTGTCGCTGCGATCGCACTGGGTTCCGTTGTGGCGGTGAGTGCTCCGGCACAGGCATCGGTCCCGGCCGACGGCTCGGACGGTGGTTGCGGCAAATGGACGTCGAGCGTCGTGACGACTGGTGCCGGAATGCTCGAGAATCTCGAATTCGACGGCAGCGGATCGATGGCGTTGTCGCAGTCGGCTCTGATCGGGCCGGGTGCACTGCTGAAAGTGGCGCCGGACGGAACACGGACAACTTTGGTCGGTGACGTCACCGGTCCTGGCGGGCTGGTCGCGCGTGACGGTTCCGTGTACTTCACCACGGGCAACTCGACTGTCTCGGGTCTGTTCGGAATCGCCGACGGCAGCCTTCGTAAGGTCGACGTCGCAGACGGATCGGTGACTACGATTGCCGACGGTCTGGTGATGCCGAACGGGCTTGTGCCACTGGACGGTAACCGTTTCCTCACAGCTCGCACCCTGACCCGGCCGGGGCTCACGGTCATCGACAGTGACGGAACCAGTTCGATCGTTCGTGAGGATCTCGGCACCGTCGACGGCCTCGCACGCTCCGGTTCGACGATCTACGTAACGACCACTTTCGACATGGTGACCGCCGTCCACGTCCTCGACGCACACGATCTGGGCGGGCCGGTGCGAACGATCACGCTCCCCGGGTTCGGTCCGGCAAACATGGCGGACGATCTGACCGTCGGACCGGACGGCGCGTTGTACGTCGCATTCAATGCCGGCGGCAAAGTTGTTCGCGTCGATCCGGATTCGGGATCTTCGTGTGAGATCGCCTCGGGTCTGCCGTTCACATCGGCGGTGAAGTTCGGTGGCGGCCCGGGCTGGGACCCCAACTCGCTCTACACCACCGGTTTCCTCGGCGACGTCCACCGTCTCGAACGTGTGGCGGGCTGAACGTCATGACTGAGACACCGCCTGTGCGGTTGACGGCGTGGGTTCACGGATATGTTCAGGGCGTCGGGTTCCGGTGGTGGACCAGGGCCCGCGCCCTCGAACTCGGGTTGATCGGATATGCGTCGAATCAGCGTGACGGTCGAGTGCTCGTCGTGGCGGAAGGCGAACGCACGCAGCTCGAGAAATTGTTGGAGTTGCTTCGCTCGGGAACAACACCGGGCACGGTGGACCTCGTGGTCGACAGCTGGGACCCCGCCAGGGGCGACCTGACAGGGTTCGTCGAACGCTGACCGGTTTGGCGGTAAAGTTTCCCCCCATGCACCTCAAGAGTCTGACACTCAAGGGATTCAAATCCTTTGCGTCGGCAACGACTCTTCGGTTCGAGCCGGGGATCACCTGTGTCGTCGGGCCGAACGGCTCGGGTAAATCCAACGTCGTCGATGCGTTGACCTGGGTGATGGGCGAGCAGGGCGCCAAGGCTCTGCGCGGCGGCAAGATGGAAGACGTCATCTTTGCCGGCACCTCCGGCCGCGCACCGCTGGGCCGCGCCGAGGTGACCTTGACCATCGACAACGCCGACGGCGCGCTCCCGATCGAGTACTCCGAGGTGTCGATCACGCGCCGGATGTTCCGCGACGGCGCGGGGGAGTACGAGATCAACGGCTCGTCCTGCCGTCTGATGGACGTCCAGGAACTGCTCAGCGACTCCGGTATCGGCCGCGAAATGCATGTCATCGTCGGGCAGGGACGGCTCGCCGCGATCCTCGAATCCCGCCCCGAGGATCGACGCGCCTTCATCGAAGAAGCCGCGGGAGTCCTCAAACATCGCCGCCGCAAGGAAAAAGCGGTACGCAAGCTCGATTCCATGCAGGCCAATCTCGCTCGACTCAGTGACCTCACCGCGGAACTGCGTCGGCAACTCAAACCGCTGGGACGCCAGGCCGAGGTTGCTCGGCGAGCACAGACGGTCCAGGCCGACCTGCGTGATGCCAAGATGCGGCTGGCCGCTGACGACCTGGTGACCCGTCGAACCCAACTGAACGACCAGGCGCAGGACGAGAAAGCCGCCCGCGAACAGCACAACGAGGTGGCGTCCGCGCTCGACGAGGCCAACCTCGAACTCGGGCGCCAGGAGCAAGCTCTCGCTCGTCTGACTCCGGGATCGGAAGCGGCTGCGCAGAGTTGGTTCCAGCTGTCCGCGCTTGCCGAACGAGTCAACGCCACCGTGCGCATCGCCCGCGAGCGTGCACGACATCTCGACTCCGAACCCGTCGGCAATCGCGGCCAGGACCCGGACGAGATGGAAGCGCGCGCCGAACGTCTTGCGGCCGAGGAGGCCGAACTCCTCGAAGGCGTCGAAATCGCGCGAGCGGCGTCGGAAGCTGCTCGGGACCAGCTGGCAGCCACCGAAGATGCTGCAGCAGAAGCGGAACGGGCGCACATGGCGGAAGTTCGTGCCGTCGCCGACCGCCGTGAAGGTCTTGCTCGACTCTCCGGTCAGGTCGACACTCTGCGTACCCGCGTCGAATCCGTCGACGCGGAAGTTTCCCGACTGACCGAGGCCATCGACGAGGCTCGTCTGCGTGGGGATGCCGCACAAGCCGAGTTCGACACGGTGCAGGAAAGCATCGGGGACCTCGACGCCGGTGAAGTGGGCCTCGACACCAATCATGAACGCGCCGTCGAAGCTCTCGAGATGATCGACGCACGTGTCGAAGAACTTCGCGAGGAAGAAAAGACGAGCGGGCAACGTATAGCTTCGCTCCGTGCGCGCGTCGAGGCACTGTCGATGGGCTTGCAGCGCAAGGACGGTGGCGGCTGGCTGCTCGAACACCGGCGCGACGACGGCATCACCTCGCTGGTCGGATTGATTCACGTCGAACCCGGCTACGAAGCTGCGATCGCTGCCGCGATGGGGCCGGCGGCGGACGCCGTCGTGGCGCAGTCGCTGGACTCGGCTCGCTCCGCTGTTGCAGCGCTGGCCGATCAGGACGGTGGGCGTGCCTCGCTGATCGTGAGCGGTGAACCGGTGATCAAACGCGAGGCCGAGATCGCACCGGGCAGTCGTCCTGCCGTCGACGTCATCGACTGCCCTGATGAGTTGCGTGCGGGGTTGACCGCAATACTCGATGGCGTTGTCCTGGTCGAGACTCTCGAGGACGCGATTCGAGTTGTTGCTGACCACAAGGGAATTCGTGCAGTGACGCGTTCCGGCGATCTGCACGGTTCGGGGTGGATGATCGGTGGCTCGGATCGGCAACCCAGCACGCTGGAGGTACAGGCGGCGATCGACGCGTCAGCAGCGGAACTGGCGGCAACGGAGAGCCGATCCGAGGAACTCGACGCGGCGCTGTCCGGCGCTATGGCCGAACAGGCCGCTCGACGCGAGACCGCGGAGCAGACTTTGGCGGCGCTCAACGAGTCGGACGCCGCCATGTCCGCCATTTACGAGCAGTTGGGCAGATTGGGGCAGGCAGCACGAGTCGCCCACGCGGAATCCGAGCGGTTGACCGCCCAGCGAGTGCGTGCCGAGGAGGGCCGCGGTGAGTCGCTGACAAAGCTGGCGGACCTGGAAGAACGTCTGCGTGTGGCCGAAACCGACGGCAGTGCACCGGGACACGGTGCGGAATCGACCGCTGCCGATCGCGAAATGGCCGCAGCAGCGCTGGCCGAAGTGCGCATAGTCGAAATGGATGCTCGCCTTGCCGTGCGCACCGCCGAAGAACGTGCGGAATCCGTACGCGGAAAGGCTGATTCGCTTCGCCGCGCCGCTGCTGCCGAACGAGAGGCACGAATTCGCGCCGAGCGGGCTCTGCGCGCCAGAGCGCACGCTGCGGAAGTTGCAGCTGCCGTCGCCGAGTCGGGACAGCGCGTGGCGGCCGAACTCGAGGCCGTCGTCGCCGCGGCTCTTGCTCACCGCGACGAGTTGGCTCGGGCCCGCTCCGAGTGCACGGCCAAGCTGGATCAGGTCCGCGAGATCGTCCGGGCACTGACCGGACAGCTCGCTTCACTCACCGACGCCGTCCATCGCGACGAGGTTGCGAAGGCTCAGGCGGCGCTGCGCATCGAACAACTCGAGGAGTCGATCCTCGATCAGTACGGTATCGGCCTCGATGATCTGATCGCCGAGTACGGACCCGACGTCGAACTGCCGCCGACCGCTCTCGAAATCGAGGAGTACGAGCAGGCCAAGGAGCGCGGCGAGCAGGTAACCGCCCCCGCTCCGCTTCCGTACGATCGTGCGACTCAGGAACGGCGCGCGAAGCGGGCGGAGAAAGACCTCGCCACCCTCGGCAAGGTCAATCCGCTGGCGCTCGAGGAATTCGCAGCTCTCGAGGAGCGGTATACCTTCCTCTCCACTCAGCTCGAAGACGTCAAGACCGCACGCAAGGACCTTCTTGCTGTGGTCGCAGACGTGGACGCACGAATTCTGCAGGTGTTCACCGAGGCCTATGCCGACGTCGAGCGTGAGTTCGTGGGCGTGTTCGAGAAATTGTTCCCCGGGGGAGAAGGACGACTGGTTCTCACCGATCCGTCGGACATGCTGACCACAGGCATCGAAGTCGAGGCGCGTCCGCCCGGTAAGAAGGTCAAGCGGTTGTCGTTGCTGTCGGGCGGCGAGAAGTCCTTGACCGCGGTGGCCATGCTGGTCGCGATCTTCCGGGCACGCCCGTCCCCGTTCTACGTGATGGACGAGGTCGAGGCGGCGTTGGACGACACCAACCTGCGGCGGCTGATCGGACTCTTCGAACAATTGCGGGAGAAGTCGCAGTTGATCGTGATCACTCACCAGAAACCGACGATGGAAATCGCCGACGCGTTGTACGGAGTCAGCATGCGCGGCGACGGCATCACCACCGTGATTTCGCAGCGACTTCGCGGTCAAGACATGGCCTCGACGTAAGCCCTGCTCACTTTCCGGGTCGGAGCCTGAAACAATGGGCCGGTGACTACCCAGGCTTGGATCATCATCGCGGCTGTAGCGGCCGTACTACTCGTCGTTCTCGTTGCCGGATTCCTGCGCTACCGCAAGGGGCAGGTGTCGCTGAAGGCGCCCGAGACGAAGCCGGAGCTCGGCACCCCCGAGAAGGACAAGTCAGGCGGCTACAAGGCCGGCGGCGGGTTCAACTTCAGTCAAGGCTCGACGGCAACGGCGCCACCTCCGGTGGTTCCGACGCCGCCGGTCGCGGAGAAGCCGCCTGTCGTCGAAAAACCTGTTGTCGAGGAGCCGGTTGTCGAAGAGCCGGTAATCGAAAAGCCGGTCGTAGAAGAACCACCAGTAGCAGAACCTGTTGTCGAAGAACCTGTCGTTCCCGAACCTGCAGTCGTACCCGAGCCCGTCGTAGTTCCCGAGCCCGTTGTAGTTCCTGAACCCGTCGAGCCTGCACCGCTCGTGTTGGACGAGATCGACCCGACCGAAGGCCGGCTGGACCGACTGCGCGGGCGCCTCTCCCGCTCGCAGTCAGCGGTCGGCAAGAGCTTGCTCGGCCTACTCGGTGGCGGCGATCTGGACGAGGACTCGTGGGAAGAAGTCGAGGACACCCTTCTCATCGCAGACCTCGGCTCCGCGACCACGGAAAAGGTTGTCACGAAGCTTCGTGAGCAGATGGCGGCCCGCAGCGTCCGGACCGAGGCTGCCGCCCGCGCCCTTCTGCGCGAGGTGTTGATCGCCGAACTGCGTCCCGAACTGGACCGCTCCATCCGCGCATTGCCGCATGATGATCACCCGGCTGTTCTGCTCGTCGTCGGCGTCAACGGGACCGGCAAGACAACGACCACCGGCAAGCTGGCTCGCGTGCTCGTCGCCGACGGTCGTCGCGTCGTGCTCGGTGCCGCGGACACGTTCCGCGCGGCCGCCGCCGATCAGCTCCAGACGTGGGCCGAGCGTGTCGGCGCTGAAGTTGTTCGTGGCAAGGAGGGTGGCGATCCCGCTGCGATTGCCTTCGACGCGGTCTCACGGGGCATCGCGGACGGCGTGGACGTGGTCCTCATCGACACCGCCGGCCGCCTGCACACCAAGACCGGCCTGATGGACGAGCTCGGCAAGGTCAAGCGGGTCATCGAGAAGAAGGCGTCGGTCGACGACGTTCTGCTGGTTCTCGATGCGACGGTCGGCCAGAACGGACTGGCACAGGCTCGAGTGTTCGCGGAGGTCGTGGACATCACCGGCGTCGTACTGACCAAGCTGGACGGAACCGCCAAGGGCGGAATCGTCTTCCAGGTTCAGCATGAACTGGGTGTGCCGGTGAAGTTGGTCGGTCTCGGTGAAGGTGCCGACGACCTGGCGCCCTTCGAGCCGGGTGCGTTCGTCGACGCCCTCCTGGGCTGACGCCCCGTGCGCCTTTTTGGTAGCGCGAACTACCGAAAAGGCGCACAGGGTCGGTAGAACCCCCTGGCGAAACCTGTTTGCAACAAAGTTGGGCAATTGGTTCACGTCTGCGAAACGCGACAGCGCCATGGACGAAACACCAGCCCAGCACTCTTCTCCTTAACGACGTGCTGCCCGGCACGTGCGACTAGGAGGTAGTAAGTGAGTACCGACGATTTGTTGGCGAACTCCGGTAACGCCGCATGGATGCTGATGGCTGCATCTCTGGTCTTGCTGATGACACCCGGCCTCGCTTTCTTCTACGGCGGGATGTCTCGGTCCAAGTCCGTCCTGAACATGATGATGATGTCCTTCGGGGCCATGGCCGTCATCGGCGTCATCTACGTTCTGTGGGGATGGTCGATGTCCTACGGCACCGAGAACATCGGGGGCATTTTTGCCAACCCGTTCGAGTTCTTCGGCCTCAAGAACAGCATCACCGATGCTGACGGCAACTTCATCGCCGGCGCGTGGGGCTACCCCAACGTCATCGACATCGCGTTCCAGGTGACATTCGCGATCATCACCACCGCCCTTATCAGTGGTGCCCTGGCCGAGCGGGTCAAGTTCGGCACCTGGCTGCTGTTCTCGGGTATCTGGGTCACCGTCGTCTACTTCCCCCTCGCACACATGGTGTGGGGCGGCGGACTCCTCTCGGGCTCCGAGGACGGCATCGCGGCAAAGCTCTTCGGCACCACGGTCAACGAAGACGGAGTCACCGTCGCCAACGTCGCTCCGATCGACTTCGCCGGTGGCACAGTCGTTCACATCAACGCGGGTATGGCCGGTCTGGTCCTCGCCCTCATCGTCGGCAAGCGTCTCGGCTTCGGCAAGACCGCCTTCCGTCCGCACAACCTGCCCTTCGTGATGCTCGGCGCAGCACTTCTCTGGTTCGGTTGGTTCGGCTTCAACGCCGGCTCGGCATTCGCCGCCGACGGTAACGCCGGTCTCGCCTGGGTCAACACGACCACCGCGACGTGTGCCGCAGTCCTGGCCTGGCTCGCCACCGAGCGTATTCGTGACGGTCACGCCACCAGCCTCGGCGCAGCTTCCGGTGCGGTCGCCGGTCTGGTCGCCATCACCCCTGCTGCCGGTGCGCTCAACCCGGTCGGTTCCATCTTCCTCGGCGCCGTAGCCGGCATCCTGTCCGCTCTCGCAGTCGGCCTGAAGTTCCGCTTCGGCTTCGACGACTCGCTCGACGTCGTCGGTGTGCACCTTGTCTCCGGCCTGTGGGGCACGATCGGTATCGGATTCTTCGGCACCGCAACCGGCCTCTTCTACGGCGGCGACTACAAGCAACTGGTGGTTCAGATCGTGATCGCACTCGCAGCACTCGTCTTCACCGGCGTTCTGACGACGATCATCGGCTTCGCACTCAAGCCCCTGGGCTGGCGAATCTCGGCCGAGGACGAGGCACGCGGCATCGATGAGACCGAACACGCAGAGACCGCATACGACCTCGCGTGATCAGCACGTGATTAAAGTGAATTCAGGCACTTCAGAGTTTGGAAAGGGATGAGCACATGAAGCTGATCACAGCAATCGTCAAGCCGTTCACGCTCGAGGACGTCAAGACCGGACTCGAGCAGGCCGGAGTGCTGGGTATGACAGTCAGCGAAGTTCAGGGCTACGGCCGACAGAAGGGTCACACCGAGGTGTACCGAGGCGCGGAGTACTCCGTGGACTTCGTACCCAAGGTCCGGGTCGAGGTCGTCGTCGACGACGCGGCCGTGGACAAGGTGGTCGAGGTGATCGTCGAGGCCGCTCGCACCGGCAAGATCGGTGACGGCAAGGTGTGGGTCTCGCCAGTCGAGTCGGTCATCCGGGTTCGCACCGGGGAACGCGGTGGCGATGCACTCTGACCCGAAAGGGTCCGAGAACCTCGGCCCTGGTTCCGTCGCGAAAGCGACGGGGCCAGGGCCGGTCTCGTCAGGGGGATCCGACGAAGCTGCGGACCTGGCCCGCGCACGCAAGGCCCTACTCACCGGAGGCGTCAAGAACAGGAGGCTCGACGCCCCTTCTCTGCGACA
Organism: Rhodococcus sp. UFZ-B548; assembly: GCF_903819475.1. Taxonomy (NCBI): domain Bacteria; kingdom Bacillati; phylum Actinomycetota; class Actinomycetes; order Mycobacteriales; family Nocardiaceae; genus Rhodococcus; species Rhodococcus sp. UFZ-B548. The sequence goes on along the minus strand of NZ_CAIJDS010000002.1, from coordinate 128,285 downwards.
TGCACTGGTCGATCTGCACGAGTTCTGGTTGACCACCAAGGGGACCGAACTGGGCATCAAACCGGATTGTGGGTTTGCCATCGTCGCCGTGGGTGGTCTTGGCCGACGCGAACTGTTGCCGTATTCCGATCTCGATCTGATTCTGCTGCACGACGACATGGACCCAGCAGTCGTGGCCCAGGTTGCGGACAGCCTGTGGTACCCGCTGTGGGACGCGCACATCAAACTCGACCACAGCGTGCGGACGCTTCCGCAGGCGCTTCAGGTTGCGGCCACCGACATGACGGCGGCACTCGGAATGCTCGAAGCACGCCACATTGCCGGCGATGTGGAGCTGAGCAACCTGTTGATCAGTGGTGTCCGTCGACAGTGGCGCATGGACATCCGCAGCCGATTCGACGAATTGATCACCCAGACCCGTACGAGGTGGGAGCGCAGCGGCGAGATCGCCCATCGCGCCGAACCGGATCTCAAGAGCGGCCGTGGCGGGCTGCGTGACGTCCAACTGCTCAACGCCCTGTCCATCGCGCAATTGACCGACGGGATGCCAGGGCTGGGACCCAACTCGCCCGGCGGCGGTCTGGCACTCGCGCACAGGCGGTTGCTCGACGTGCGCACCGAACTTCACCGCGTTGCCGGTCGCGCCCGCGATCAACTGCGAGCGCAGGACGCCGACGAAATCGGTGCGGCGCTGCGGATCGGTGATCGATTCGATCTGGCCCGCCTTCTCAGTGAATCGGCGCGCACCATCAGCTATTCGGTGGACGTCGGTATCCGTACCGCCGGAAACTCCTTGCCCCGGCGTGGTTTGTCGCGGCTGCGTCGCGCGCCGGTGCGGCGACCACTGGACGAGGGCGTCGTCGAGCATGCCGGCGAAGTTGTCCTGGCGCGCGATGCGAGGCCGAAGAAGGATCCCGGTCTGGTGATGCGGGTCGCGGCAGCGGCGGCCACCAACGGCATGCCGATCTCCGCGTCGACGCTCAATCGACTGGCCGACAATGCCCCGGAACTGCGTGAGCCGTGGCCGAAAAATGCGGTCAACGATCTCTTGGTCGTGCTCGGTTCGGGATCGCGTGCCGTTCCGGTGATCGAGGCGATGGACCGGACCGGGCTCTGGGGTCGCCTCCTGCCGGAGTGGGGGACCATTCGCGATCTTCCGCCGCGCGACGCCGTCCATACGTGGACGGTGGATCGCCACCTGGTCGAAACCGCCGCGTATGCAAGCGGATTCACCACTCGCGTCGCTCGGCCGGATCTGCTCATGCTCGGTGCGCTGATCCACGACATCGGGAAGGGGCGAGGGGGAGACCACAGCGTCGTCGGTGCCGAATTGGCCACCGCGATCGGAAATCGCTTGGGACTCTGGCCTTCCGACGTCGCGACGTTGACGGCGATGGTGCGCTATCACTTGCTGCTGCCGGAAACCGCGACTCGTCGCGACCTCGACGATCCGGCAACGGTGCAGCGAGTGGTCGACGCACTCGAAGGGGACGGGACGCTTCTCGATCTCCTGCATTCGTTGGCGGAGGCGGATTCGTTGGCCACCGGTCCTGGCGTCTGGGGCGACTGGAAGTCGTCTCTGATCGGTGAGCTCGTGCGTCGTTGCCGTTTGTTGATGGCGGGGGAGGAACTCCCACAACCCGACCCACTCGCTCCCGAGCAGTTGGCCATTGCCGAGGAGGGCGGGGTTCACGTCTCGCTCGTACCGGCCGAGAATCCGCACACCTACGTCGTGACCGTCATCGCGCCCGACGCGCCCGGGCTGCTGTCTCGGGCTGCCGGCGTTCTGGCGCTGCAGTCGTTGCGGGTGCATTCCGCTTCGCTGGGGTCGCATGCGGGTTCGGCGGTCAATTCGTTTGTCGTCACACCGAGGTTCGGCACACCGCCGCAGGCGGTGCTGCTCAGGCAGGAATTGATCCGCGCTTCGGCCGGTGAACTGAATCTGCTCGAACTTCTCGACGCCAAGGACGAGGAGGCACGGGCAGAGCAGTGGGACGACCCGATCCAGACAAACAAGGATTCGGCGGTTCCGGTGCTCTATTCGCAGGCACCGCCGCGGGTCATCTGGTTCGACGCGCCCGGTGACGGTCACGCGATCCTCGAATTGCGTACCGAAGACCGCGTCGGCCTGCTTTGCCGACTGGCCGCAGCACTCGAACACAGTGGTGCCGACATCCGGTGGGCGAAGGTCGCCACGTTGGGTTCCTCGGTGGTCGACGCGTTCTGCCTCGACTTCGGTGAGGCCGATACCCGCGCGGCGCGAGAGCGCGTCGAGGAGGCGGTGCTGGCGGTGGTTCCGGTGCCACAACCGAAGAAGAAAGAGGATTGACGGACCGGTTTCGGCAGTTACGCCCGCATCGGCTGGGATCGGTGCGGGCGTAGCGGCTAGGCTGGTGCCCGAGAATATCCACGGCTAACTCGCACGACCTTCAGGAGCGCACTCGGTGTTCGAATCCCTTTCCGACAGATTGACCGGATCTCTCAAGGATCTGCGTGGCAAGGGTCGTCTGTCCGGCGCCGACATCGACGCTACGGCCCGCGAGATCCGCCTTGCCCTGCTCGAGGCCGACGTCGCGCTTCCCGTAGTGCGCAGCTTCATCGCCAAGATCAAGGAACGCGCCAAGGGCGCCGAGGTCTCGGGTGCACTGAACCCGGCTCAGCAGGTCGTCAAGATCGTCAACGAAGAGCTGGTCGAGGTTCTCGGCGGCGAAACTCGTCGACTCCAGTTCGCCAAGACTCCGCCGACGGTCATCATGTTGGCCGGTCTGCAGGGTTCCGGTAAGACCACGCTGGCCGGAAAGTTGGCCAAGTGGCTCAAGGACCAGGGGCACACGCCCCTCCTCGTTGCCTGCGACCTTCAGCGTCCCGGCGCCGTCACTCAGCTTCAGATCGTCGGTGAGCGTGCGGGCGCGGCAGTCTTCGCGCCGCACCCCGGTACCTCCATCGGCGGTGGCGAGAACGCCCTCGGCGTTTCCGCAGCCGACCCCGTCGAGGTCGCCCGCGCCGGCGTCGAAGAAGCACGCAACAAGCATTACGACGTCGTGATCGTCGACACCGCCGGTCGCCTCGGTATCGACTCGGAGCTGATGGCGCAGGCCGCCGGTATCCGTGACGCCGTCAACCCGGACGAGACCATCTTCGTCCTCGACGCCATGATCGGTCAGGACGCGGTCAGTACCGCCGACGCGTTCCGTGAAGGAGTCGGCATCACCGGTGTCGTCCTCACCAAGCTCGACGGCGACGCCCGCGGTGGTGCCGCACTGAGCGTCCGCGAGGTCACCGGCCAGCCGATCCTCTTCGCGTCCACCGGCGAGAAGCTCGAAGACTTCGACGTCTTCCACCCCGATCGCATGGCCAGCCGGATCCTCGGTATGGGCGACGTCCTGAGCCTCATCGAGCAGGCCGAGCAGGTTTTCGACGCCGATCAGGCCGAAGCGACCGCAGCGAAGATCGGTTCCGGTCAGCTCACCCTCGAAGACTTCCTCGATCAGATGATGGCCGTCCGCAAGATGGGCCCGATCGGCAACCTCCTCGGCATGCTGCCGGGTGCCGGCGGCATGAAGGACGCGCTGGCCAACGTCGACGAGAAGCAACTCGATCGCATTCAGGCCATCATCCGCGGTATGACACCGGCCGAGCGCGACGATCCGAAGATCATCAACGCCTCACGCCGACTGCGCATCGCGAACGGTTCGGGCGTCAAGGTTTCCGACGTCAACCAGTTGGTGGATCGCTTCTTCGAAGCCCGCAAGATGATGGCTGCCATGGCCGGCCGTATGGGCATGCCCGGCGCGCGTAAGCAGGTTCGCAGCAAGAAGGGCAAGAAGGGCAAGAAGGGCGGCAAGGGCCCGACGCAGCCCAAGATGCGCGGAGGATTCCCCGGCATGGGCGGATTCCCGGGTATGCCCGGCGGAATGCCGGCCGGGATGCCCGACCTGTCGAACATGCCCAAGGGTCTCGATCAGTTGCCGCCCGGACTGGAAGGCATCGATCTTTCCCAGCTCAAGCTGCCCAAGAAGTAGTCGGTGGCTGCGCTTCATCTGCGGGGTATCGGTCTGCCCGATGCCGAGCCGATCGAATTGTGGATCGTCGACGGGCTGATTTCCTTCGAGCCGGTGTCCGGTGCGGAGACGATCGTCGAATCGGGTTGGATCACACCGGGTCTCGTGGATGCGCATTGTCACGTCGGTATCCGCTACGGCGGTGGCGGCGGCGAAACCGTCGACGGCTTGCTGGAGCAGGCGAAGACCGAACGTGACGCGGGCGTGCTGTTGCTCCGCGACGCCGGATCACCGGTCGACACCAGGTTCATCGACGAGCGCCTCGATTTGCCGCGGATCATTCGCGCAGGTCAGCACATCGCGGCACCCAAGCGGTACATCCCGGGCTTGCCGGTCGACCTGGACGACGAATCTCAGTTGCCGGCCGAGGTAGTGCGTCAGGCACGCGCTGGTGACGGCTGGGTCAAGCTCGTCGGCGACTGGATCGATCGTTCCGTCGGCGATCTGGCTCCCTTGTGGAGCGACGAGATCCTGGTCGAGGCCATCGCTGCCGCCCACGCCGAAGGCGCAAAGGTCACCGCTCACGTTTTTGCCGAAGACGCTTTGCCCGGCCTGATCAACGCCGGTATCGACTGCATCGAGCACGGCACCGGATTGACGGACGCGACCATCGAGTCGATGGTCGCGCACGGCACGGCCCTGGTTCCGACGCTGATCAACATCGCTACTTTCCCCGAGATCGCGGACTCCGCCACGCGATATCCGATCTACGCGGCGCACATGCGCGATTTGCACGCTCGTCGGCACCAGACAATCGGTGCCGCTCACGAGGCCGGGATTCCGATCTATGCCGGAACGGATGCCGGCGGATCGATCAGACACGGGCGGATCGCCGACGAGATCGCCGAACTCGAAGTTGCCGGATTGACAGCTCACCAGGCGTTGGGCGCAGCCAGCTGGGATGCGCGGAGTTGGTTGGGTGCCCAGGGCATCGAAGAGGGAGCGCCCGCCGACCTGGTGGTTTATTCCGAAGATCCGCGCGGAAACCCCGATGTGCTCGCGAAGCCGATGCGTGTGATCCTCCGCGGCACCCCCGTGAGTGGTTAGGGAGTCCCTGCACTCTCGAAGCGCGCACAGGGTGGTTTCCGAACGAGCCCACCCATCTGGCACAATGGACCATTGTTCGTCGCAACCGGTTACGTACCGCTGCGACGGTCACAGGATAGAGGCAAAACCGGGCTCACAAATCGTGTGGGTCGCTGAATTGCACGTGACATGCGCAGCACTGTTGTGCGCGCTGAAGGAGAACTGCAGCTGTGGCTGTCAAAATCAAGCTCACCCGACTCGGCAAGATCCGCAACGCTCAGTACCGCGTTGTCATCGCCGACTCGCGCACCCGTCGTGACGGCCGTGCGATCGAGACCATCGGCAAGTACCACCCCAAGGAAGAGCCCTCGCTGATCGACATCGATTCCGAGCGTGCTCAGTACTGGCTGTCCGTGGGCGCACAGCCCACCGAGCCCGTCGAGGCACTCCTCAAGATCACCGGTGACTGGCAGAAGTTCAAGGGCCTGCCGGGCACCGAAGGCACCCTTCGCGTCAAGGAAGCCAAGCCCACCAAGCTCGAGCTCTTCCAGGCTGCGCTCGCGCAGGCCGAGAACGAGCCGGTTGCAGAAGCAATCACCCCCAAGAAGAAGAAGGCTGCAAAGGCTGACGAGGCCAAGGCAGAAGACACCGCGGCTGACGCCGAGGCTCCCGCTGCAGACGCCGAGGCTGCTGACAAGTGAGTGCCGTCGTCGCTGATGCGGTAGAGCATCTCGTGCGTGGCATCGTCGCCAATCCCGACGATGTGCGTGTCGAGCTGATCACCGGACGTCGGGGACGGACCGTCGAGGTGCACGTGCACCCCGACGATCTCGGCAAGGTCATAGGTCGGGGTGGTCGCACGGCGACCGCTCTGCGGACCTTGGTCTCCGGCATCGGTGGCCGCGGTATCCGTGTTGATGTCGTCGACACCGATCAGTAGACGGCAGTAAACAGGTGGAACTCGTAGTCGGTCGTGTCGCGAAGTCGCATGGCATCAAAGGTGAATTGGTAGTCGAGGTTCGTACAGACGAGCCCGAAGATCGTTTTGCCGTAGGTTCTGTGCTGCGTGGGCGCAAGCCGCGCGAGTCCACACTGAAGTCGTACACAGTGGAAGCCGCCCGGGATCATTCCGGGCGGCTTCTGCTGCGCCTCGAAGGCGTCAGTGACCGTGGCGACGCAGATGCGTTGCGCGGCACACTGTTTGTCATCGACAGTTCCGAACTCGAGCCTTCGGATGATCCGGACGAGTTCTACGATCACGAACTCGAAGGACTGAAGGTCGTCCTCACGGACGGTACCGAGGTCGGTTCGGTCATCGAGGTATTACATTCCGCCGCAGGCGAATTGCTTTCGATTCGTCGTACCGGCGAGACGTCCGGTGAATTGCTGATCCCGTTTGTCGCCGCCATCGTCACCTCGGTGTCGATTGCCGACGGCGTCGTGATGATCGAGCCTCCCGAGGGGCTGCTCGACCCGGACTTCGGCGACAAGTCGAACAGCGATAATTCGAACCCAGACAACGACTGATCGTTTGTCATGCGTCTCGACGTCGTCACCATCTTTCCCGAGTATCTCGAACCGCTTCGTGCTGCCTTGCTGGGCAAGGCAATCGAACGTGGCTTGATCTCGGTCGACGTCCACGATCTTCGGTCGTGGACCCATGACGTACACAAAGCCGTCGACGATTCCCCGTACGGCGGCGGGCCCGGCATGGTCATGAAACCCACCGTCTGGGGCCCGGCGCTCGACGACGTGATCGGTCGCTCCGATACTTCCGGCCCGGATGATGCCGAGACGATCCTGGTGGTGCCGACTCCCGCCGGCGTCCCGTTCACTCAGGCGACCGCACATCGCTGGGCCACCGCCAAGCACCTTGTCTTCGCCTGCGGCCGATACGAAGGTATCGACCAACGCGTCTTCGACGACGCCGCCAAGCGGGTTCGCGTCGAAGAAGTCAGTATCGGCGATTACGTTCTGATCGGCGGCGAAGCAGCCGTGCTGGTGATGGTCGAGGCTGTTGTGCGACTGATGCCCGGCGTTCTCGGCAATCAGCTGTCGCACCAAGAGGATTCGTTCTCCGACGGGCTCCTCGAAGGGCCCAGTTACACTCGCCCCGCCGTGTGGCGTGATCTCGAGGTTCCGCCTGTTCTGCTTTCCGGAGATCACGCGAAGATCAAAGCCTGGCGCCATGAGCAGTCGCTGCGGCGCACGGCCGAGCGTCGACCGGATCTACTTCCTTAGGTATTTCTCTTCAACCAGGTGATGCTTGCGCCGTCGTCGAGCGATTCGGTTGCAGTCGGTGTGAACAGTGTCGGCTCGAAGTTACCTCTGATCAGCGGTATGCCCGCGCCGGCGACAACCGGATACCTTTTGACGATCAACTCGTCGATCTCCGGTAGTAGTTCGCCGGCGAGAGTTCCGCCGCCGCACAGCCAGATATCTTGTCCTTCTTCCTCTTTGAGGGATCTGACGACCGCACGTGGATCGGTGCGAACGATGGTGACCGCGGGATCCTCGGCGTCAGGGAGGGTGCTGGAGACGACGAACTGGCGCAGGTGCGCAAAAGGGCTGGTCACGCCGAGGCTCAGCCCGGGCTCGTAAGAGCCGCGGCCCATGACGACCGTGTCGAAGGTTCTGTTGGGTGCGTCCTCGATTCCGAGAGCGGGCCGCACATGCGTTGGCACGGTCTCGGGATATCGATCGCATATCCAGACCGTGATCTGTTCGGAAACCGGGAAGAAATCGAATTCGCCGTCTGGTCCCGCGATGTAGCCGTCGAGGGAAGCTCCCACGTAGTACACAAGCTTTCGCATCAAACGCTCCGTTCGTAGTACTATGGTCGTAGTGGTTTAACTTAGGGTCGTGTCAGGAGTGATGTCAAGTGCGAAAGAACCCGGAACGACGGCTTGCCCTGATCGACGCGGCAATCGAGGTGTTGGCCCGAGAGGGTGCTCGAGGCTTGACTTTTCGAGCCGTCGACACCCAGGCAGCCGTGCCGAACGGGACAGCGTCGAACTACTTCTCCAATCGCGACGACCTACTCACGCAGGCCGGTGGCCGGATCTACGAGCGACTGATTCCGGACGACCTCGAGGGATTGATCGATCCCGTCAACGGCACCGATCGTGAGCGACTGGTGACGCTCATGCTCGACGTGGTCGAGCGGGTCACCTCGTTTGGAACGGGTTTCCTCGCGCTCATGGAGTTGCGGCTGGAGGCGATACGTCGTCCGGACCTGCGAGCGGTCCTGACCGTCCGCATCCGAGAAGACTTCGATCTGAACGTAGCCAATCATCTGGCGTCGGGCGTGCCGGGTGATGCGATGACCGTTCGCCTGCTCTATTTGTCGTTGAACTGGCTCGTACTGGATCGACTGACATTGCCGAACCTGTTCCGGGAGGAAGATATTCGTACGATCGTCGAGGCCGCGGTGGATCGAGCGCTACCCCGCGAATCGTAGAAGGGTCAGTGCCGCTCGGCAGGTTTGCGGCGGAACGAGAAGTATCGATGACCGAAGAAACTCACCCCGGCAACGATCAACATGACAACCGCCTGGGCGGGAAGCGGCGGGGCATGCAGAATCGACACCGCGATTGTTCCGAGTATCAGATTCAGCACGAGGCCACCGGAATTGACGACGATGAACGCGCCCAGGTCGCGTGCCACATGTCCGCGGACGCGGAAAACCAACGTCCGATGCAGAACGAAAGCGATGAGCACGCTGATGGAGTACGCACCGATCACAGCCACTTGATACAGATCCTTGTTGTCGAGGATCAGTGACCAGATCACGAAGAGCCCGTATCCGATCGCCGTATTGGCCACTCCGACAATGGCAAACGCGATGGGTTGATGCTTGACCACCCGCAGCAGTGGGCCGGGGTTCTCGGGTGATGCGATGTCTTCGGTCATGAAGACTCGGTTTTCACGGTGTTGATCCGGTCCTTGTGTCGTGTCCGCAGATACATCCACTCGAGCACACCGAGGCCGAGGATTCCGGCGACCATCGAAGCGCCGCCGACCTTCCATCCCGGGGGTCGCCACGTGAGGACAAGTTCAGCGTCCTTCGTCCCGGCTGGGATGTCCACGGTGACAAAGGACTTCGCGACGACGTCGATCGGGACAGGCTGACCGTCGAGGCTAGCTCGATACCCGGGCCAGCCGAGCCGTGCGAACACAACCTTGCCGCCGGTCTCCGAACTGACACGAAGGGTGCTCGACATGTTCGATTCCGCGGTCGAAACAGCTTCGACGCCACGGGTATCGGCGATGCGGCCGTTTCGTGTCGAGACGGGGCCGTCGACGCGTTCGAGCACGGAGATGTAGTTCTCGTGTCCGGGGTAGTCGACCCATGTCCACCCGTCGGGGGCCGGGTTCTTACGTGCGTCGGGGTAGAGGGCGTTCTGCAGTACGACGCGGTCCACCTTCATCAGGTCGACGATGGTGCGGCCGGTGGTGGGTTCGACGGTGAATGCCCGCCGGAAGGCGTCGGGGCAGACGCTCATGTCCCAGCGCATGCAGAGCAGATCACCGAAGTAGAAGTGCCCGTTGGGGGTGTAGCCGCTGGTGTAGGTCAGTTCGAGGTCTTTGGGGTAGTTTCCGAAAGCCAGGGAACCGTATGCTCCGTCGAGGGTTTTGTCCCCGGGTCCGATGAGTGCACGGTCGCCCAGTTGCAGTGTCGTGCCTTCGAAGTCGGGGAAGGTCTCTTTCATCTCCGAGCGGGATTCGGGCAGGTTCCAGCTCATCGGGGTTGGTTGCGCGGCCCGAACCTGGGCGTAGGCGATGGGGGAGACCGCGGCGATTGCCAACAGGCATGCGAGCGCGGTGCCCTTGGTGCGGCCCAGCCACACCATCGCAGCGCCGAGTGCGGCAACGACCAGGGCTGAGATCACATGCCATTTCGCGAGCCCGGGAGCTGCCGAGGCGGACCTGATCAAAAGCAGGCCCACGAGGATTCCGGCTGCAACGCAGCGTCCGCGCAACTTGTCGGTCGTGGCGTAACGCCCGAGCAGGATGCACACCAGAAGCAGGAGTCCGATGGCCACCATCGGAAGCACGCGCGCGGGCCACCGCAGTGGGCCGATCGTGCTCGGCCCGGCAGTCCACATGAGGACGGCGACCGTGAAGATCCCGACGGCGGTCAATTCGCGTCCCGCGGCGCGTGCCTTGCCCCAGTCGATGAATGCCAGAGCCGGAATGAGGAACCACGCGACGTAGACCATGGGCATGGTCTGGATGTATCCCCACCACGAGGAGAACGCGGGCATCGTGCTCGGCAGGCTCGCGTTCAGCGATTCCGACCAGGGAACGGCGAGGAAAGCGTCGTTCTTGACTTCGGATGCACCGCGCCAGGTGACGTCAGCGGTGAGCAGGCTCGGCAGATACGTCGCGAGACCGGCGAGGGCGGCACACGCGGACACCGCCAGAAGCCGCAGCGACGGCAGCCAACGCCGCTGATAGACAACTTCGCCGATCGCGACTGCGACGATCATCAAACCGGATTCGACTGCGGGGAAAACATATTGGACCGACATCGCGAGATACAAGAACACGAAGGTCGGGATCGGACCGCTCTTACCGCGGGCGTAGCGGATTGCCGAGGCCCACGCCTGAACCATCCAGGCAGTGCCGGTGAAGGCTGTCATCCAACTGGCCGAGTCGAAGAAGAGGAGGAAACCGGTGAACGGAATCGAGACTCCGGCGACCGCAGCCCACGTGGGCTTCGAGCCGTACTCCAGGCAGATCCGATAGACGCCCAGCGCAAGGATGATCGCGAAGATCAATTTCACGATCGTCGCGTAAAGCGCCAGGTTGTCGAAGGACGGTGCGATCAGGTCGATCAGAAGTTGTGGCGGATTGAGAAGGCCCGCTTCCTCGATCGCGTAGTTGCCGGCCATCCAGTTCTCGGGGACGAGTACCGGCAGGTGTCCTTCTCGCAGGCTACGGCCGAGCATGACCCACAGCGGCGCGTACTGGGACTCGGTGTCGTCGGTGTAGAAGTGACGAGCGTTCGCGAGCACCACGGCCAGGTAGCCGGCGATGACACCGACCGCCGTGACGGCGCCCCACTTGTACACGTCTGCCCGGGCGAGAGTGCGAGTTTCCACCACGAGTTCCAGACCTTAACAGGGCAGGTGGGGCGCGCGGAGACGCGAGCGCATCACGCGCCGTCGGCATCCGAAGTCCGGACATCTCTGCGTGTTAAAGTTCGCGACGGTGTGGGCCCGATCGTGCCTGTCTCTCGGCGCCAGTCGAGCCCCCTGAAGGGAGTGGAAGCGAGTGCACTCGATTTCCGTCGTAGTGCCCGTTTATCAGGGCGAAAAGACGATCACGGCGCTCGTCGAGGAGTTGGACGGCCTGTGCGCACCCAGTTCGACGCCCGGTGGAGCGCAGTTCACCGTCGACGAGATCGTGCTGGTTCACGACAACGGTCCGGACCGTTCCGACGTCGTGTTACTCGAATTGGAGCGCCGTTTCGATCAGGTGCGTGTCGTGTGGCTCAGTCGCAACTACGGCCAGGACGCGGCGACTATCGCCGGTATGGCCGTTGCACGTGGCCAGTGGATCGTGACGATGGACGAAGACGGTCAGCACGACCCGGTGCACATCGGGGCTTTCCTCGACACCGCGCTGACGGAGCGATCCGATCTCGTGTATTCCAAACCCACGAACACCCGCCCGCATGGATTCTTGCGGAACCTGACCTCGCGCGGCGCAAAGATCGTCTTGGCGACGGTATTCGCGTTCCCTGATTCGACGAGATTCGAAAGTTACCGCCTGATCCGAGGTGACATCGGCCGACAGTTGGCCGGCGTCGCCGCCAACGGCGTGTATCTGGACGTCGCGCTGACGTGGGTTGTCGGCAATACCGCCACGGCGCCGGTGACACTTCGAGCGGAAGGCCGCGAGGAATCGGGGTACAACTATCGCCGTTTGTTCTCGTTGTTCTGGAAGATGGTGTTGTGTAGCGGAACACGCGGTCTGCGACTGGTGAGTCTGCTCGGGGTCACCCTGGCGTCGGCCGGTGTGATCATGGCTGCGGTGATCTTCGTCCAAGCCATGACCGGTGACAACAACGACCCGGAAGGATGGGCGTCGATCATCATGGCGCTGCTGGTCTGTTCGGGTGCGATCCTGTTCTCGCTCGGTCTCATCGCCGAATACCTTGGCGTGGCACTGCACGTCCTTGTCGGAAAGCCTCTGTATCTGACTGTCGATTCACCGCGGCCCGGAACCTCGATCGATCGGCGTAGTCGTGAGCACTGATCGCATCATCTTCTCCCGCCCCTATCGGGCATCGAACGAATTGTCGAATCTGGCAACGGTTCTGGAGTCCGATCACATTCACGGTGACGGACGTTTCACCAAGTCCGCGACTGCAGCACTCAAAGCGATCACCGGATCCACGCATGCTCTGCTGACGACCTCGTGCACGCACGCACTCGAATTGGGTGCGCTGCTACTCGAATTGGGCCCAGGTGACGAGGTGATCGTCCCGAGCTTCGCGTTCAGTTCGGCGGCGACCGCCGTCGCGTTGCGCGGGGCCACTGTTGTTTTCGTCGACATCGATCCGAGTACCGGCAATATCGATCCCGACTGCGTCGCAGCGGCAATCACGGAACGAACGAAAGCAGTACTGGTCATGCATTACGGCGGAGTCGCCGCCGACATGGAACCCCTCCTCGACCTCGCGGAACTCCACGGTGTCGCGTTGATCGAAGACAACGCTCACGGGCTCGGCGGAAAGTGGCGCGGGCGGGCGCTCGGCACCATCGGAACTATCGGTACGCAGAGTTTTCACGACACCAAGAACGTTCACTGCGGCGAGGGTGGCGCGCTGTTGCTCTCCGACGATCAGTTGATGACCCGCGCCGAAATCATCCGTGAGAAGGGGACCGACCGTGCGCGTTTCCTGCGCGGCCAGGTCGACAAGTATTCGTGGCAGGACATCGGGTCGAGTTATCTGCCCAGTGAACTCAATGCCGCTGTCCTCGACGCACAACTCTCGGAGTTCGACGCGATTCAGGCGGCCAGGCATCGCGTCTGGGATGCCTACAGCGTGAGTCTGGGCGTGTGGGCGTCCGAGAACGGTGTCGTTCCCATGGCGGTTCCCGATGATCGCGAGCACACCGCGCACCTGTTCTATCTCAAGATGCCTACCGAAGAGAGCCGCGACGGCTTGATTCGGCATCTCGCCGCCGACGGAATCGTGGCGCCGTTCCACTACATTCCGCTCGATACGAGTGCGGCCGGTGTGCGCTACGGACGAACACCGGAGCCGTGTGTGCGTAGCGCCGAGTTCTCCGCGTCGATCCTTCGACTGCCACTGTGGCCCATGCTCACGTCCGAACAACAGGAACGGGTCATCGGTTCGGTCCTCGAGTACAAGCAGGCTTGAGGACGAACACGACCGCGTGGATCGAATCAGGGCCCGGAAGCTTCGGGCATCACCGAATCCGCGGTCGTGGATGCCGCCGCCCAGTCGTCGATGCTTCCGCTCGGGAAGAGAATCTGTGTGACGCCGGTGACAGTGTCACGTGCGTGCAGTGCGCTTTCGTCGTCGACGGCGTCGGTGAACGAGGTGTCGGGATAGAAGCTGTCCTCGTCCGTGTACTGGACGTCTTCTCGCGAACCGATTGCGATGATGTATCGGTTGTCGTCACCGACGATGCCGGTGGACAGATGGATCCACTTGTCCTCGACACAGCACATCCAGCCTTGCTTGACTCCGATGACCGACTCGCCGAACAAGGCCTCGGGCAATCCGAACCTCTGGTCGTAGCCGTCGGTTCCTTCGGGAGTGGATTGCCGCAGGTACTCGACGAATTGCTCGACCCGCTCAGGTCCGAGCCGGTCGGAGTCGTCGAGGACGCCGTTGTAGAAAGTGACCAGGTCGTGCGTCGTGGTCTCGGTGTTCCACCACATTCCGTCCCACGGCGGCGTCGTCGCGGTCAGTGCGTAACGCTCGGCAACCCGGGTGATCACCTCCTGACCGCCGACCTCGTCCCACAGAAGGTTGGCTGCGGTGTCGTCGGAGGATTCGAGCATTGCCGCCATGAGGGTGCGATCGTCGTCCGTGATGGGCCGCTCGCCGCGAGCGTCCTGATGGAGGAGATCCTCGGCGATGAAAAGTTTTGCCACCGAGGCAGTTTCGATTTGCTGGTCGCCGGCAACATCGAGGTACTTGTCCGAGGATCGATCGAGGACGGCGATGGAGACGTCCGCACCGCGCCCGAGCGCCGCCACCTGAGCTTGAGCCAGTCGGCCGTCGAGAGTCTCCGCGACCGGAACATTGGTGTCGGGGAAGGCGGGGGTCTGCATCGAATCATCCGGGTTCTGTCCACCGCTGCACGAAGCCGCAAAAGTAACTGCGGCCGCCATTGCGGCAATCCGGACGTACCGCGTACTCATCTGTTTCCCCCGGTAGCCCTGACACGGCACTGTTGCCGATCTTCTTGTCTCAGGATAGCGGTAGGGTCGGATCTCGTGATTCTCAAGACCGTGAACCAGCGCATTGCCGAGGAACTCGACGTCCGCGAAGGCCAGGTTGCAGCAGCAGTCGACCTTCTCGACGGCGGAGCCACGGTGCCCTTCATCGCCCGGTACCGCAAGGAAGTCACCGGCACGCTCGACGACGCCCAGTTGCGACTTCTGGACGAGCGGCTGCGGTATCTCCGCGAGCTCGACGACCGTCGTGACGCCGTGCTCACGGAGATCGACTCTCAGGGCAAACTCGACGATCAACTGCGCGGTCAGATCATGCTGGCCGAGACAAAAGCGCGGCTGGAGGACATCTACCTCCCCTTCAAACCGAAGCGGCGCACCAAGGCGCAGATCGCCCGCGAGGCCGGCCACGAGCCTGTCGCGGACGCTCTCATCGGAGATCCCACCACCGATCCCGCGCAGTATTCGGACGAGCAACTCGACGGTGCCCGGTCGATCCTCGTGGAGCGCTTCGCCGAGGACGCCGATCTGGTCGGTGAATTGCGCGAGCTTATGTGGAGTCGCGGCCAGGTCGT
Source organism: Rhodococcus sp. UFZ-B548 (assembly GCF_903819475.1). Classification (NCBI taxonomy): domain Bacteria; kingdom Bacillati; phylum Actinomycetota; class Actinomycetes; order Mycobacteriales; family Nocardiaceae; genus Rhodococcus; species Rhodococcus sp. UFZ-B548. The sequence continues at coordinate 113,179 of NZ_CAIJDS010000002.1, read as the reverse complement.
CTCATCGGTCCGCAAGGGCAAGGAAACCGATGGCTCGAAGTTTGCTGACTACTTCGAGTTCTCGGAACCGTTCTCCAAATTGCCCTCGCACCGCATCCTCGCCGTCCTGCGCGGAGAGAAGGAAGAAGTGCTGTCGCTCAACATGGCGGCCGACACCGAAGAACTCGCGCCGGGGGAGCGCACGGTCTACGAAGGCCGCATCGCGTCGCGGTTCGAGATCGCCGACCGTGGTCGGGCCGCCGACGGGTGGCTTCTCGACACCGTCAAGTGGGCGTGGAAGACGAAGTTCGCCGTCACGCTCGGTATCGACACTCGAATGCGTCTGCGGCAGTCGGCCGAAAAGGACGCCGTCGACGTCTTCGCCACCAACCTCAAGGATCTACTCCTCGCGGCTCCCGCCGGCGCCCGACCCACCATGGGACTCGACCCCGGATTTCGCACCGGAACTAAGGTTGCCGTCGTCGACGGAACCGGCAAAGTTGTTGCATACGAGACGATTTACCCGCACCAGCCGCAGAACAAGTGGGACGCGGCGCTTGCGACGCTTGCCGGGCTGGTCGCCAAGCACGGCGTCGAACTGATCGCCATCGGCAACGGCACGGCCTCACGCGAGACCGACACGCTCGCTACCGAACTGATCAAGAAGACCGGCGCGCCCAACCTGACCAAGATCGTCGTCTCCGAGGCAGGCGCATCGGTGTACTCGGCTTCGGCCTACGCGTCGCAGGAACTTCCCGACCTCGACGTCTCGATTCGCGGTGCGGTGTCCATTGCGCGTCGCCTGCAGGATCCGTTGGCGGAGTTGGTCAAGATCGATCCCAAGTCCATCGGTGTCGGTCAGTACCAGCACGACATCACCGAATCGCTGCTCTCACGTTCGCTCGACGCCGTCGTCGAGGATGCCGTCAACTCGGTCGGCGTCGACGTCAACACCGCGTCCGTGCCACTTCTCGCTCGGGTGTCCGGAATCGCAGGTTCCCTAGCGGAGAGCATCGTCGCCCATCGGGACCAGAACGGTCCGTTCAAGTCCCGCAAGGGACTCAAGGACGTCTCCCGACTGGGACCCAAGGCTTTCGAGCAGTGCGCAGGCTTCTTGCGGATCACCGACGGCGACGACCCTCTCGACGCGTCGAGCGTCCACCCGGAGGCATATCCGGTGGTTCGCAAGATCGTTGCCAGTGCCGGCGGGGACGTGCGCACCGTGATCGGAAACTCGCAGGCACTTCGATCGGTCAAGGCGTCCGACTACGTCGACGAGCGATTCGGTCTACCGACCGTCACCGACATCATCTCCGAGTTGGAGAAGCCGGGGCGAGATCCACGACCCGAATTCAAGACCGCGACCTTTGCCGCAGGCATCGAGAAAGTCGCGCATCTCAAGCCCGGTATGACTCTCGAAGGTGTGGTCACCAACGTCGCAGCCTTCGGTGCCTTCGTCGACATCGGAGTTCATCAGGACGGTCTGGTTCACGTCTCGGCGATGTCACACAACTTCGTCAAGGACCCACGCGAGGTCGTCAAGTCAGGTGACGTCGTCAAGGTGAAGGTCCTCGAAGTGGACGAGGCACGCCAACGCATCGGGCTGACGCTTCGTCTCGACGACGAGGTGGGCGCACCCCGCAAGTCCGAAGGCCCGCGAGGTGGGCAACCACAGCGTCAGGGCCAGCCACAGGGTCAGCGTCAGGGGCAGCAACGAGGTAGTGGCGGACGTCAGGGTGGACGCGAGTCGCGTCCGGACAACCGCGCGCCCGCTGCCGGGTCGATGGCTGAGGCTCTGCGCAAGGCGGGCTTCGGCAAGTAATTCCGTCCGCCGGGTTTTCGGAGTCCGTATCGTCTCATTCGAGTCGGTTGGCGGTATCAATCGGAAGAATGGTCGGATCTGAAATTCGGTGAAGGGAGGACAGTGATGCGGGAGTGGCTCGAGCGCGAGATCATCGCCCATGGCCGATTGCCATTGCTGTTCTTCCTGCTCGGATTCCTCTCTGCCTTCCTCTTCATCCGTCTCAGCGTCCGGATGATCCGTGCGCAGGTGAAATGGTGGCCGGGCAACATCGCGCCCGGAGGTCAGCACGTGCATCACGTCGTGTTCGGTGTGATCGCCATGATGATCTCCGGTGGTGCGCTGATCGCGGTCTACGTCGATGGTTCGCAGACCACCGGTGCCGTCCTGGCGGCGATCTTCGGTATGGGTGCGGCATTGGTGCTCGACGAGTTCGCACTGATCTTCTATCTGAAGGATGTGTACTGGTCCGAGCAAGGTCGGACCTCGGTGGATGCGGTTTTCGTCGCAATCGCCGTGACCGGTCTGGTGCTGTTGGGTTTCCGCCCGCTCGAACTTCTCGACGTCGCCGGGTTCCGTGAAGAACGGGATCCGTGGATCAAGTTGGTGTTCGTTTTTGTCGCGTTGATCAACTTCGCCTTGGCGGCAATCGTGATTCTCAAGGGGAAGATATGGACGGGGCTCGTCGGCCTGTTCGTCTTTCCGCTGCTGGTAATCGGAGCGGTTCGCTTGAGCCGGCCGGGTGCACCGTGGGCTCGCTGGCGGTACACGCGTAAGCCGAAACGGATGAACCGCGCGCTCGAGCGTGAGCGGAAGTGGCGGCGACCGGTCATCAGGGCCAAGATCTACGTCCAGGATCTGATTGCCGGATCGCCGAGCGTCGAGCATGCGATGACCGCGGCCGAGCAGGAATTGGACCACACCATTCACGCGGCTCCGCCGCCACCGATTTCCCCGCTGGTATCCGCGTCTGGCACAATGGACGGGTTGCCTGGACCAGGCAGCAGCACTTGATCTGGGCACGAACCAGACGAGCGCCGTTTCGGGAGACCGAAACGCGTGCCGCTCGGTTCCTCTGCTCCTGCGAAATACAAGGATGACATATGAACACCCTGGACTTCCTGGACAAAAAGTCGCTCCGCGACGACATCCCCGAGTTCCGTCCCGGCGACACGCTCAACGTGAACGTCAAGGTTATCGAAGGCTCCAAGGAGCGCGTGCAGGTCTTCAAGGGCGTCGTTATTCGTCGCCAGGGCGGCGGCGTTCGCGAGACCTTCACCGTCCGTAAGGTCTCCTTCGGCGTCGGCGTCGAGCGCACCTTCCCGGTTCACAGCCCCACGCTGGCCTCCATCGAGGTTCTGACCCGCGGTGACGTCCGTCGCGCCAAGCTGTACTACCTCCGTGAGCTTCGTGGCAAGAAGGCGAAGATCAAGGAAAAGCGCTGATCTTTCCGATGAGCCCGGCACCGCGTACGCGCGGTGTCGGGCTAATCTGGTTTCTGTGGCAGATTCTTCGAAGGAGCAGGCATTGTCGTCCGGACCCGAGAATCACGAGGGATCAAGCGGTTCCGCGGAACCGACCTCACATCGGCCGCAGAAGAAACAGCGATCGTTCCTGCGAGAACTCCCTGTTCTGATCGGCGTAGCGCTGGTACTCAGCATCGTCCTTCAGGCATTTGTCTTCAGAGTTTTTCTCATCCCATCCGAGTCGATGGAACCGACACTGCACGGCTGTGCGGGATGTACCGGTGACCGCATCGTGGTGGAGAAGATCGGATACCGCTTCGGCGATCCGGAACCCGGCGACGTCGTCGTCTTCAAGGGACCCGATTCGTGGAACACGAAATATGTGTCCAATCGGTCCGACAACGTTGTCGTTCGCGGCATTCAAGAGGTCGGTTCGTGGGTCGGCCTCGTTCCGCCGGACGAGAACGACTTGGTCAAGCGAGTGATCGCTACCGGCGGCCAGACCGTCGAATGCTGTGACGATCAGGGCCGAGTCCTGGTCGATGGCAAGCCGCTCGACGAGCCGTACATCAAGATGGATTTCCCGTTCACTCCGGGAACACAAACGTGTGACACCGAATTGAAGTCGGGCCGCTGCTTCGGACCGATCACCGTTCCCGAGGGCCACGTGTGGGTCATGGGTGACAACCGCAGCAATTCCGCCGACTCGCGCTACCACGTCGACGACGAGTTCCAGGGAACCGTCCCGATCGACAACATCATCGGTCAAGCTCGTTTCATCGTTCTTCCCCCGTCGCGAATGGGCGGCATCGATGCGCCTGATATTCAGGGCAATTGAGTTGTCGTACCGCACACATGGACTCGCGTAGTTCCGAGTAGGCAGAGACAGTGAGTAGTTGGCCCCCTCGCGTTGTCATTCGCAGATCGGCAGGTCTGCGGACGATGGAGTCTGCGTTGGCGCGAACCGGACTCGGTCCGGTCGCCGGCGTCGACGAAGCCGGGCGCGGAGCGTGCGCTGGTCCACTCGTCATTGCCGCGTGTGTCCTGGCGCCGAAACCGCAAGCGGCACTGGCGCGGCTCGACGATTCGAAGAAGTTGACCGAACGCGCGCGCGAGGAGCTTTTCCCGGCCATCAAGCGTTTGGCGTTGGCGTGGAGTGTTATTTCGGTACCCGCTGCGGAAGTCGATCAGATCGGTATCCACGTTGCCAACATCGAGGGGATGCGACGAGCAGTTGCGGGCCTCGATCTCGAACCGGGCTACGTCCTCACCGACGGGTTCCGGGTTCCGGGTCTGACGGCTCCGTCGCTACCAGTTATCGGCGGTGACGGCGCCGCTGCATGCATCGCCGCGGCGAGCGTTCTCGCGAAGGTGACCCGAGATCGTGTGATGACCGAGATGGACGACACTCATCCCGGATACGGCTTCGCGATTCACAAGGGATACAGCACGCCACTGCACATGGACGCTCTCGACGAGCTGGGGCCGTGCCCCGAGCATCGCATGACGTACGCAAACGTGGTGGCTGCGGGAGTCCGGTTGGAACAACGCGCGGGCCGTACGGGATGATGGACGTTCAGACGAACTGGGAGGACTGGCTAAACCGATGAGTGCCGAGGATCTCGAGAAGTACGAAACCGAGATGGAGCTGTCGCTCTACCGTGAATACCGGGACATCGTCGGACAGTTCTCCTACGTCGTGGAGACCGAACGACGTTTCTACCTGGCCAACACGGTCGAGTTGCTGCCCCACAATTCAGACGGGGAGATCTACTTCGAACTGCGGATGTCCGACGCCTGGGTGTGGGACATGTACCGCCCGGCGCGATTCGTGAAGTACGTGCGCGTCGTGACGTTCAAGGACGTCAACATCGAAGAGCTGGACAAGCCGGATCTGCGCCTTCCTGACTGATCTTGACAACGAAGTGCCCCGCCGATATCGGCGGGGCACTTTGCATTTCGCGGAGTTGCGCGGGGTCAGTTGCCCTTGACATTCACGATCTGACGCAGCGTGTGTCGAATCTCGACCAAGTCCTTCGCGTCGTCCATCACGACGTCGATGTCCTTGTACGCACCCGGGATCTCGTCGAGGAACGCCGCGGAACGCTTGTATTCGATGCCGACCATCGCCTTGTCGAGATCTTCGATCGTAAAGGTCTTGCGTGCCTGGTTACGTCCGTACACCCGACCCGCGCCGTGGGGGCTGGACTTGAACGACGGCACGTTTCCCTTCCCGACGACGACGTAACTCGCCGTCCCCATCGAACCGGGGATGAGCCCGGGCGTGCCCTCGTCTGCCTTGATCGCACCCTTACGGCTCAGCCACACACCCCGGCCCATATGGAACTCCTTCTGGGTGAAGTTGTGGTGGCAGTTGATCCGCTCGACCTCGTCGATGATCGCGGGCTTGCCGTCACCCATGAAGTGCGCGAAGTCCTTCACCACGCGGTCCATCATCTCTTCGCGGTTGAGCAGAGCGAAGTGCTGAGCCCAGTTGAGATCGGTGATGTACGAGTCGAATTCGGGCGTCTTCTCGACCAGGTAGGCAAGATCCGGATCGGGAAGGTTGATGTACCACCGCTCGCACAAGTCCTTGGCGATCTTGATGTGATGCTGTGCGAGCTTGTTTCCGATACCGCGGCTGCCCGAGTGCAGGAACAGCCAGACGCCGTCGCTCTCGTCGAGCGTCACCTCGATGAAGTGGTTGCCAGAACCCAGCGTTCCGAGCTGAAACCTCCAGTTGTTCTTGAACTTGTCGTAGAAGGCCAGGCGATCGCCCGCCATTGCCTCGAGTTCTGCGATGCGGATTTGCGCCGTGTCGCTCAGCGTCTTGTTGTAGACACCCGCCGAGAGCGGAACGGAGCGTTCGATGCTGTGGCGAAGAACGCTCAGGTCGCGGCCTTGAAGGTCGCGTGCACTGAACTGGGTTTTGACCGCGATCATTCCGCAGCCGATATCGACTCCGACGGCGGCGGGCATGATTGCGCCTTCCGTCGGAATGACCGAACCCACCGTCGCTCCCGCACCGAGGTGCGCATCCGGCATAAGTGCCAGATGTGGACGGACAAAAGGCATCTGGGACGTACGCAGCGCTTGCTCGCGAGTGTTCTCGTCGAGTATCGATGCCCAGTTCCACAGCCTCTTGGTGATCTTCTCCATCAGATTTCTCCCACATAGTTCACAGCCGAACCGATCGGTCCGGTGTGTCGTGCAGGAATGACCATGCGCTCCGTCAGTGGTTGTGTGCAACCTCTTTTCAGGTGCGCAGACCGTCTGCGAGTTCGTAGATTCGTCCGACGTACTTCTCCTGGAAGGCTTTTCGAGCAGCATCTGCTTGTTGCCGTGCGCCCATCCTGGCGTAGAGGTACTCGAGTTGAACCAAGCTCTCGCCGATGTCGACGCGTCGCTGGTCGAGAACCGTCAACTCGTCGACCAGCCGAGCCAGATCGAGTCGTGCAAGATCTAGCGCTGTCTCCGGTACCTCGTCCATGGTGATCCTCGATGTCCGTGAGTGCTTCCTGGGTTTGAGGCTAGCATCATTCGAACATATTTTCGATACCTGGAATTGTTGGTTACTTCGACAATGTGGCGGTCAGTTGGTCGATGGCGTACGGAATGCTCAGGACGGTATTGCCGGACATCGCCGCGCCGACGGGTGGATCTGCGGTGTATCGCACGACTATCGCATTTCCGTTTTTCACAGCGGGTAGCCGCTGGTAGAGAGTGTTGCCGGGGAGGGCCTTCTCTCCCTCCGGATCGGCCATCACGATCAAACGATCAACGGGTTCGAGGATGTCGTATCGCTCGTTCGGCAGCCAGTCGCCGAACTGGTCGCCGACGAATGCGTCGACCGTCGGGGGGAGGGTGAATCCGAGTGGCGAGAGGAAGATGCCGCGTGGGTCGTGCGACGAGAACACGTATCCCTCGGGAGTGTCGAGGTTGACGATCGTTGCGGTTTGCCCGGAAAACTCCGGGTGTGCAGCGCGAGCGGTGGCAAACGCGTTTTCGGTATCCGCGATCAGTTGCTGAGCTTGTGGTTCTTTGCCGAGGGCGCGCCCGGCGGTGAGTGTCATGTCGGTCCACGGCGTTGTGTATGCGTCGTAGTCCTTGCTCTGCGCGACAGTCGGCGCAATCGAGGTCAGCTTCTTGTGGGTCTCCGTGTCGATGTCGGCGTACAGCGCTAGGATCAGATCTGGTGCGAGGGAGGCGATTTGCTCGAAGTTGAAGTCTCCGCCGCTGTTGATGTAGGTCGGAGTTTTCCCCTTCCAGTAGTCCTTCGTCCACGGCCAGCTTTCATCCATGCCGGACCCCCACCATTCGGCCATGCCGACGGGTTCGACTCCCAAGGCGAGCAGTGGTTCGTGATCGGTGTATCCGAGTGTCACTACCCGCCGCGGTTCGGCATCGATGGTCGTCGAACCCTGTGCGTGCTCGATCGTCACGGGGAATGCGTCGTTGCTCTGGGTCGCTGATGCGGTGTCGACGCCTTGCGAGGTTCCACAGGCGGTCGAGAACCCGATGATCGCGGCCGTCGTGAATAAGGCGGCGAGGATTCGGGTGCTACGTGAGGGCACGTGCATGCTCCTTCGAAGTGGTGGGCGAAGTGATCTGAGTTCCGCGTGAAGTGCTGAACTGGTCGCGTCAGCAATAAAGTGAGGCTAACCTTTGCAGGATCGTCGGTCCATCCTTCAGAATGGACTCGGATACGCCCAGAAAGACGCAAAATGTCCACTATTGGTTACTCGACTCGTCCAAAGTCCTTGCTAGCGCTACCCGATAGTCGCGGACGGACATTCAAAGATTTTCAGGTCTACACCAACGTCGTCGACGGAGTGACTGCGTACGGAGCTCATCGACACCCCGAGCATCAGATCGCCTGGATGAGTGAAGGGACGATGCAGATCGCTGCCGGAGGCAATGTGTGGCACCTGCACAGCGCGCACTTGGTCTGGTTGCCGGGCACCGTTCTCCACGACATGACACTTCTGACGGAGGGGTGCATGATTGCGGCCTATGCGCGTCCGGATCTACGCCCTGCCGGGCCGCGGTGGACTCAGCCACTTGTTCTCGAAGTCGATGCTCTGTCCGCTCAATTGCTGCGCCATCTCGCCGACCGGACCATCGACGATGCTCGGCGGTTGATGAGTCAGGAGTTGCTCTACGACATTCTTGCTGCCGCGCCCGAACGGCACGACGTCCTCGCGGTTCCTCGCAATGCTGCGGCGAGTTCGGTTTCTGCCCGCATCCTTGCCGATCCGGCAGACTCACGGACGCTGGGGGAGTGGGCGGGCGAACTCGGGGTCAGTTCCAAGACCTTGATGCGAGCCTTTGTCGCCGATACCGGGATTACCTTCGGGCAGTGGAGAACTCGAGCACGCATGTACGCATCACTCGAGATGCTCGCGCGGGGTGAGGGTGTCAATGACGTTGCCCCGCAGGTTGGTTACCGCACCAGCAGTGGGTTCATCGCCGCATTTCGGGAAACCTTCGGTACGACGCCGGCCCGGTACGGCGGAAAGCTGATGCGGTGATTTGCTGATGATTTCTTGAACTCGGTTGACGGCAAAGCTTTGTTCGGCAAAGTAGAAATGGGCCGAGCTACCAGCATCTGCTGGTAGCTCGGCCGATTTACTAATCTGAACTGAGTCAGCTCATGTTGCCGAGCACATTGCCCAAGACACCGCTGATGACATTGGTCATCGACCCCTGCGGGTCGGTCAGGGAGCCGAATACCTGGCCTGATCCGGAGTTGAGTGAGCCGAAGCCCATGTCCTCGAGGCTTCCGGCGCCCGCCTCGACGGGGTTCGGCTGCCGGATGGTGACGCAGACGCCCATCGGATTGATGTTCCAGTCGCCCGCCGCCAGCACAATGTTGGTGCCGGCGCCGCTGTCGAGCTGCGTGCCTACAACTGCGTTATCGGGAACTTTGTAGGTGGTTTCCAAAGCGATGACGCCGCCGCCCGCAGTGGTCCATCCGCCGCCCTTTGCCACCACGGAGTTGTTGCCGACAACGACGGTCTTGGTGACGTCGTCCCACTTCTGGTCGCCGATAAGCCATTTGACGTTCAGGCGAGCCTTGACCAGCTGGAATCCTGCCGGGTGGAAATCGCGGATCTGATTGACGAGGGCTCCGGAACCGGAAACCTTGGTGATGTAGGTGACCGTCTGACCCGCGGCGACCTTGCCATCGCCGACAACCTCCTTGCTGACGGTGTACGGCGTCCCGAGGGAACCGGCCCAACTGTCGGTGACCGACTGGTTGAGCGCGCATGCCGGTGCTGCTTGCGCCACCGAGGCTCCAAGTCCAACAGTGACGCCGGCGGCGATGAGAACGAGGGATGTAGTGGTTGCTACTGCGTGGCGAAGTGAGCGGCGGGCCATGTAGAACTCCATTCAGCGGGGTGCGTGACGGTTTGAGCAAAACTGTAACTAGTTCTACTGGACTTTCGTCCAAATTGTGGGGATTTCAGAAAATTGTCACGGTTCGGGCCGCCGTTGGTGTGTCGCGCTGCCGAATTCCACAGGTTCTGAGTTGTCAACAGGTTGTTTTCGGGTGGCTTGGTTTTGTGGTGGTGGGTCGAGGGTGGTGGTTGGGACGCGATTCGTAGGGGCACAAGAGTCCAGAGACTTTGATGTGCCCCGGAAACTCCGGTGCGATTCACAACGACAGCGGCGAGACGATCAAGAACTGGGGGAGTCCGTTCTTCAGCTGCGAGACACACTGCGATTGGAATGAGATCGAAGACCTCAACGTGCGGCGAGGGGGACCGTTGGCATTCGTTGGTGGTTACGGCAATCTTCTAATCCAAACAGCAGGGACCGGAGCGAACCTTCGTTTCAACGACTGCCCACGTCCTGAGTGCTGGCGATGACTACATCGACCAGCGCAGCGAGAACCCACCTGAGCTAGTCCGTAACGTCTAGATCGAAGACTTCCCTGGATCAGTGCGTCGTTAACACGGTCTGTGTGACGTGCGATACACCAGCATGATCGGAAACGTGGCTGACATTCCCGAAGAAGTCTTGTTTTGGTACCCGTTCCTGAGACCGCTCACAGCATGGTGGAACCCGTTTTGAGGAGATGACGATGATTGGAAGCTTGCCCGACCTAACCAACCCGTTTCTCGATACTTTGCTCTTTCCGGGCTCGTGGTGGATCGAGTTCATCAACTGGTGGAACCCGTTCTGACTCGGTGACTAAAGCCGTTCTTTGCACCGCATTTAAGGCGAAATCCTGTTCGGCGGTACCACTCCGCCTTCAGGCGTTCGGTAACACCGTCAGGCATGGTCGAGCAAGAGTTCTCACGGCGCTCTTTAGCGTGGTCAAGTGCGGAGTCGGTAATCCCCACCGTCGCAACAGTGCTCTTCCAACCGCCGAACGCAGCGATCCGGCCACGGTTGAACCTCGCGGCGATGTCCATCTTGTCAATCGCGAGTTGATCAGCATCGGTCCGCGGTAGATCCCGCCAGCTACTGCACGTTCGATGTACAGCACTAGGCCCAGGCTCAACGAGCGCTCTTGTCTGGTTCCGTCTACAGAGAGGTGTTTGCCTGCTCCACCCAATTACTGCTCACCGCGTTGCTAGCATGATCGCCGCCTTGTCCTCCCGTTCGCACTTGATGACGTAGCCCATCTTCTCTTCCTCTGCGGCACCAAGTACTGAGCAGGTCCACCCGTCGAAACGGTAGGTTCGATCATTTACGTTGGGATCGTTCAGGTATTCACTCATGACAGAGACAGCTTCTGTGCAGTCGATGACCGCGTTGTCGTTCAAGACCGTCGCGGTCTTGCCGCGACGGTCGGTAACGGGACCGCACTCTTTGGGCGCGTAGTCAGCAGCGGGTCCACTACTGCTCGGGGCTGCACTGATTTCGCCTCCATTGGACTCACCTCCGACTCGCGACACTTTCCATGTTGCGCTATTGGGTATGTTGTCCAGCCCGAACTTCGCACTAAAGTCATATATCTTCGACACCGCAACTCTGCTCAGGACGAATGAAATGGCAGTCGATCCGAATTCTTTGCCGCAATTGGCCGCGGTCTGAACTGCGTCGAGAAGATTGTTTATCTCTGAGGAGCAACCGACTAGAACCTTGATCACCTTTGCTGGCGGGAACAGTGCGGAAGAGATATTTTCGAGAGCGTATGCATACCCCCACGACGAGAAAGCAGCGTTATCAAGCTTGGGGTCGCGTGTTAGTGTGCCCGACTTAGGTGAGCCGACGTATTGCTTAAAGTCGAGCGTCAGCGCATCGCCTGGACCGAGGAAACTGACGTCTGAACCCATAAGCTGCTCGTAAGCTATCGAAAGTGAGCGGTTCTGGCTGTCTGTTTTCGTTTTGTTAATAGCAAGCGGGGAAGGATCGCTAGAAATCACCCAAGGCACTGGAGAGTTAGAATGCAGCTCGACTGTTTGAGGGGAGTCGAGCGTGCCTGTCCAGGTTGATCGGAGGCATGTCCACGCTACATCGTCCGCTAGTGCTGATATTTGAACGCTGTACGTCGAATACTTGATCTGATCTCCAACGCAGGCAGGCTTGGTGAACCCGGTTCCCAGGACTTCCTTGATCCCCTGTCCTGCTTTGTTCAAGAATTCATTGGTGTTGAAGATGACAGCTTGGAACCAGCTGAGATGGTCTACCGTTGCCGTCACCGTGGAGTCATTGGGGTTGAACTGTGCATCTACCATCGATGGGGTATCTGCACCTGCTGATTCTGAGAGGACCACCACCTCACCCCCGGAATCTATTGCTCTCTGCACCGCTTCACCATCGACGCGGAAACGCAGGGTGATAGGGGCGTTCGGTTGCCCATCGGAATCCTCGATGACGACCTGGTATCGGTCGCTGATGGTTATGAGCATGTTCTGATCACCCTGGATGGTGCTGACGCCGTCCTGATCAACACTAGCGCTTGCCCCCACATCACCGCTGTTCCCGGTTCCTTCGACAGTCAATTCGTCATACTGTATGTGAAAACCCTCGTCAGATATTTGCGCAGATGCTGGAACCTGCTCATTAGTGCCCGGCGAATCAGTACTACAACTCGGCAATATTATCGTGAGTATGCCGAAAAGAAGGACTAGCCGGAATGTTGTCCTTTTTCGATTCCCAATTCCCATCGGCGGATAGTAGCATCTGTGGGTTGCCTAGACTGTCGTCTATTTGAATGACACTGGATGCTAAATGCGATGTATGTTTAGTCGAGGTCGGATGCGGTGCATTACCACGCCGAACAAGGCAGAGAGTTGAACCCCGCCGAGGCTATGAGGTCCTGGGGCTTCACTGATCCGGTCGCAACGACTGGGAGAGCGGACGGCGGAATTGATGGTCGATCATCACATGCCCTGACACAGGTGAAGTGGAAGGTCGGCGCCGCGGTCCGGACCGAGATGCAGCAGCTTTACGGTGCGCGGGAGACTGACGCCAAGAAGGCATTGTTCTTCTTTGCGGCATCGAGTTGCAGCAAAGCTGCGGTTGCGTATGCCGATGAAGTGGGGATCGGGTTGTTCACGTACGACCCGGTTGGCCTGATGGCAGCAGTGTATGCACACGCAGCATTGGTGTTGAAGCAGCCGAAGGTTTGGTGACAGTTCCAGGGCTGGGTCTCTGGCTTATCGCCGCACTGATCTCCGCCATGATCGTCTTATTAATATTCATTTTCGCAATCTGATATATCTTCAGAAGAGAATATGAGTACGACGCTTCAAGTAGATTTATTCAGTCCAAACAGAATCCGTGAACGCACGTCCTTGGTCGAGGGCGTTCCTGAGGGTGCGACTGGAATCAAGGTCGCAACTGGGTGTGAAATCGGTCCGATTATTTACGTGGGTGAGCTGGCTCGCGAGCAGTGTGAGAAGGCCGTGGTCGAGTCTTTTACTGAAGACATGACTGTCATACGGTTTCTCCACTCGAACCCCCGCACGCCGCGTTAGCTGATGTCGCGGGCGTACTTAGCGACCTGGTTCACTGCTGTCGAGAGGCCGAACGTGGACGGGAAAGTGCCGGCTGACTGGCATTTCCGTGGTTTCGAATTCTTTTGTTGGAGCATGTATTTCAACGCGATGGGGAAGGAGGAGACAACGCACGCTGACGGTGACGCTCGGCGCGGCCGAGACTGGGGCAAAATTGCTCACTCGATGGGATCCGGGCCGAGGCAGGATTCACGACGACTTTCAACCTGAACGACAGCCTGATCTTCCAGTATCGACAATCGGCGCAGAGCGAGTTCAACACTGCGCTTGGCTCAGTCTACGCGGTGCCATTCAAGCCCGTCCCTGAAATCATTCCGCACTCTGACGAAGAAGCTTGTAGCGGGGATGCTGCTTTAAACGACTTGTGGCGAGTTATCTTCGCAGGCCGGCATCAAGCTGAAAGACGTATACACGTGGATCCACGTCTAACAGTACCGAGCAGACAACCTGCGTCGAAGAGGACCACACTTCGGTTGAAGTAGCCGCGAGGCCGGTCTGTGCTCGGTGGCCAGTGCATGTTGAGTTTGTCAACAGGTACGGAGTTGTCAACAGGTGGGTTTTGGGTGGCTTGGTTTTGTGGTGGTGGGTCGAGGGTGGTGGTTGGGACGCGTTTCGTATGGGCGGGCGCGGGGTGTGAGTGGTGGGGGCTGCGATGGCGAGGAATATGGCGTTGGGGGCTCGGGGCGAGGATGTGGCTGTCGAGTTCCTGGTTGATGCGGGTTTGGAGATTGTCGAGCGCAATTGGCGTTGTCGGTACGGCGAGTTGGATGTTGTTGCGACGTCCGGTGATCGGATTGTGTTCGTGGAGGTGAAGACTCGGTCGGGTGTCGGGTACGGGAGTCCGGCGGAGTCGGTGACGTTCGCGAAGCAGCGTCGGATTCGGGTGTTGGCGATGCAGTGGCTCACTGATTCGGGTCGGTCGTGGTCGAGGGTGCGTTTCGATGTGGTGGCGGTGTTGATCGGCCGCGACGGCGTGCCTTCGGTCGAGCATTTTGTGGATGCGTTCTGATGGCGTTGGGGCGGGCGCATTCTGTTGCGGTCAGTGGCGTGGACGGGCAGATCGTGGAGATCGAGGCGGATATCGGGCGCGGGTTGCCTGCGGTGCATTTGGTGGGGCTGCCTGATACGGCGTTGCACGAGTCGCGTGATCGGATTCGGGCCGCGGTGACCAATTCTGGTGAGGAGTGGCCGGACAGCAAGGTGATTTTGGCGTTGTCGCCGGCGACGTTGCCGAAGGTGGGCAGCGTTTACGATTTGGCTCTGTCGTTGTCGGTTCTCGATGCGGCGAAGAAGTTGCCGCGGAAGTTGTTGCGGGAGACTGTCTTTTTGGGGGAGTTGGCACTCGACGGTCGACTGCGGACGGTGCGTGGTGTGTTGCCTGCGGTGCTTGCGGCGAAGCGGGCGGGATGGGGGACTGTGGTGGTTCCAGCTCGGGCGTTGGCTGAGGCGGGCCTGGTGAAGGGGATCGAAGTGCTGGGCGCTGACGATCTGTCCGCGGTGATCGGGTGGTTGCGTGGTGAGTTGGCGCTGGCTGTTCCTGATGTTTTCGAGCGTGCTGACGTGGTGACGGTGCGGGATCTGAGTGAGGTTGTCGGGCAGACGGATGCTCGGTGGGCGATCGAGGTTGCTGCGGCGGGTGCGCATCATTTGATGTTGACGGGTCCGCCGGGGATCGGGAAAACGATGTTGGCGCAGAGGCTTCCGGGGATTCTTCCGCCGTTGACGGAGGGGGAGTCGTTGGAGGTGACGGCGATTCATTCGGTGGCGGGGGTGTTGCCGGAGGATCGGCCGTTGATAGATATGCCGCCTTTCATTGCGCCGCATCACAGTTCGTCGGTCAGTTCGCTGGTGGGTGGTGGTAGTGGGATGGCTCGTCCTGGTGCGGTCAGCCGGGCTCATCGCGGCGTGCTGTTTCTCGACGAATGTGCCGAGATCGGGGTGAAGGTGCTCGAAGCGCTACGCACGCCACTCGAAGACGGGGAAGTGCGAATCGCCCGGCGGGACGGAGTTGCCCGATACCCGGCGCGGTTCCAGCTGATCCTGGCCGCCAATCCCTGCCCATGCGCGCCGCCGCGAGACGCGGACTGCGTCTGCGCACCTGCGGCGCGTCGCCGTTACCTGGGGAAATTGTCCGGTCCACTCTTGGACCGAGTCGACATCAGGGTCCGGATGCAGGCCGTTGCAACCGGAGCGCTGATCGACGAAGTAGGGGAAAGTACCGGCGATGTTCGTGCGCGCGTGGCGGCGGCTCGAGACACTGCAGCCCAGCGGTGGAGTGAGTACGGGTGGCGGACCAACGCGGAAGTACCAGGGCCGGCGTTGAGACAGAAGTTCAGACTCTCGCGTGCGGCGCTGGCGCCGGTGGAACGGGCGCTGCGTAAAGGTGTGATCACTGCTCGTGGGGCGGACCGAGCGTTGCGGGTTGCCTGGAGTGTCGCCGATCTGGCAGGTGAGGCGATGCCCGGACCAGACCAAGTTGTCACCGCACTCGACTTCCGAGACAGGGGATTCCAATGACTGCGCACGATCCGCGACTACTCGCTTGGGCATATCTGTCCCGCGTCGTGCAGGGCCCAAGCGCGTATATGTCCATGTTGATCGACGAGCTCGGGGTCGAAGAAACTGCGAGGGCGGTCCGCAACGGCGATCTGCCACCCGCGATCGAGGAGAAGACGCGAGCCCGCGCTCACATCGACACAGCCCAACGAGACCTCGACCTGATGGAGGCGATGGGTGGCAGACTCGTAACAGCGAACTGCGCCGATTGGCCGGCGTGGCGAATGCTTTCCTTCGACGGACTCGATGCCTCCGGGGGTGAGACGGCGCCATTTGTGTTGTGGGTGTTGGGGTCCGGGGATTTGGTTGATCTGACCGAGAGATCGGTTGGGATTGTCGGTACGCGAGCATCTACTGCGTACGGCGAACACGTGACGGCAGAGATTGCCGGTGACCTCGCTGTCGACGGATGGACCGTGATTTCCGGGGCGGCCTTCGGTATCGACGGGGCCGCGCACCGCGCTGCATTGGGCGTAAGTGGAAACACACTGGCTGTCTTGGCCTGTGGGGTCGATCGAGCGTATCCGTCAGGGCATGCGCGACTACTCAAATAGATAGCGAGTTCGGGTGCAGTGATAAGTGAATATCCACCGGGCACAACACCTGCAAAGTTCCGGTTTCTGGCAAGGAATCGACTGGTAGCTGTGTTGTCGGACGGAGTAGTGGTGGTCGAGGCGGGTTGGCGCAGTGGTGCTCGCAATACCGCCAATTGGGCCCGGAAATTGGGCCGGCCGGTAATGGCGGTGCCCGGGCCGGTTACTTCGGCATCGTCGACCGGATGTCACCGGATGATCCGCGAAGGTGAAGCGCAACTCGTTTCCAATGCCGTGGATGTAGTCGAAGCGTCAGGTCCATTTGGTGTCGGGGAATCCGCGGAGGATGCAGCCGCTACACGTGACATCGATGCATTGCGGGGCAATTCTCGATTGGTATACGAAGCATTGCCGGGAACAGGTTCACGTAGTACGCGTGAGCTGTCCGAGGAATCGGGATTGCTCATAACGCAGGTTCGTGCAACTCTTCCTCTGCTCGAACTCGAGGGGTTTGCGAGTTCGGATTCGAGTGGATGGTTTCGGACGCGGTAGCGCGTGAACTTGATTGTGCTCGTCCGGTGGGCGGGTGGCGATGCCCACTAACCGTTCCGGCGAGAACGAAACTCGAATACCCTCGCGATGCTGGTAATTGCACGTCAGGACTGCTTTTCGTGAACTCGATCGGCCTGTGTGCAGCGTTATTCTCGACCCAGCTTTGCAGACTTGGCCGTGAATTTAACGGGCCTCAGGAAAGTCTCAGGTCAATGTGCTTTGAAGTCTGATTAGTCTGGTTCCCCTGAGTGCGGGTATTGATTGGTTCGTCGTTAACCCGCTGCTAATTCGGACCATTGAGTCTGTTCGGAAATGGCACAGGTTTCCGGACTTCTTTTGTTCATCAACGCTCTATCTGTGTATTGTGAAGGAGAATTGAATCGATCATTGAAAGAGGAGTGCAATGGCTGAGAAGCTGATTCGGCAACTCATCGACGACCTTGACGGTAAGCCGATTGACGATGGATTCGGTGATCGAATTGAGTTCTCTTACCAGGGAACGGATTACGTGATCGATCTGCGCGCCACCAATGCAGAGAAGTTCGACGCTGCGGTGAAGCCGTTCGTCGAGGCGGCGGCGAAGGTGAGCGGGAAGCGTGGCAAGAAGGCGCAGGCTGCATCTCCGCAGGCCACGTCGGGTTCTGGCCGCTCCAAGGAGACGCTCCAGGCCATTCGTGATTGGGCGGGTAAGAACGGTTACGAAGTTGCTCCGCGCGGGCGTATCAAAGCGGAAATCATCGACGCTTTCGACGCTGCACACTAGGTTGAATTAATACCTCCTCTGGCCCCTGGCGAACCTCGCCGGGGGCCAGAGGCGTATTTTACTATTGCTTTGCTGAATTTCTCCGATAGCGATGTGCTGCCTGATCATGCACGAGTCCTGATTCGGAAATTTGGCTGCCACCGACGAATTTACCCGGCAGAGTGGTCGGTTTATTTCGTTGAGCACCGTGGTCTGTCGCGCGCGGGGCGGATGTACCGGGGGAGGCATTTTGTCCATGCGCTGCAATTGTCGTGTACCTTAGTTAGGTAACACTAACTTTTGGAAGGACCTTTCTGTGGCCAAGCCGACAACTGCATTGACGGTTCTGCGGACCGAACAATTGACTCCCCATATGGTGCGAGTGTTTCTCGGGGGACCGGGCTTCGAGTCCTTCACTCCCAGTGAATACAGCGATTCCTATGTAAAGATCGAATTCGGCACTCCTGATCAGCCGATACTGCGCACCTACACGATTCGTTCGTACGATCTTGATGCCAAAGAGATTGCAATCGATTTTGTCGTCCACGGCGACATGGGAGTTGCAGGTCCGTGGGCCGCGTCCGTTCAGCCGGGCGCTGAGATTACCCTGCGTGGACCGGGTGGCGCGTTTTCGCCGTCACCATCTGCTGACTGGTATCTCTTCGTCGGAGACGAGACCGCAATACCTGCTATTACTGCTTCGATAGCGAGATTGGCGCCGGATGCGGTCGGCTACGCCGTCGTCGAAGTCGGGGGGCCGGAAGACGAAATCGCGCTCGATGCCCCAGAAGGTATTGCCGTGACCTGGCTGCATCGCGGAGCATCGTCCGATGCTGTCGGCGAAGAATTAGCTGGCGACAACGCTCCGGTTGTCGCCGCGGTCACGGCACTCGAATGGTTGCCGGGCGAACCGCACGTGTTCATTCACGGTGAAGCACAAGCCGTCATGCACAACCTCCGGCCGTACATTCGCAAGGAACGAAATGTCCCGGCGGCGGCTGCTTCTATTTCCGGCTATTGGCGTCGTGGTCGCACCGAAGAAGGCTTCCGGGTCTGGAAGTCCGAACTCGCCGCGGCCGAAAACTAACTCGCGGCGGCCTTGCCGCGAGTCAGCAACACGAGCGCAACGGCCGCGAGAACTCCGAAGGTGGGAATTGCGATTGCCATCGGCACGGCAGTGTCTTCTCCCGCAATTCCCACCAACGGCGAAACCAGCGCTGCCAAGCCGAACTGGCCCGCTCCCATCAGGGCTGAACCAGTTCCGGCCGCGTTGGTGACCTCTCCTTGGGCGAGAGCGGTTGCATTGCCCATGATGAACCCGATGCTCGAAATCGCCACGAACAGCGGGACCAAGATCAACCACGTATTCGTGGAACTGAAAACCACGCTGGTACAGAACAATACGGCGCCACCAATGAGGAGCAGGCACACCCCGAAACGCAGCAGCGTGCGAGCTCCGACGCGACCGAGCAGGCGAGTGGTGATCATCGCTGCCGTGACCATTCCGGTGGCGTTCACTGCGAACACGATCGAGAATTGTGACGGACTCAGCCCGAGAACATTCTGAACGACGAACGGTGACGCGGAGATGTACGCGAACAAGGCGCCGAATCCGAAGACGAATGCGAGCGCATATCCGAGGTAGTGCCGGTTTCGGACCACGTACTGCAGATTCGAGATCAGGGCCTTCAAACCACCGCCATGGCGTCGCTCGGGTGGAAGTGTCTCGGGAACGAGCAAAACGACACCAGCCACCATCACGGCGCCCGCGACAGCCAGGACCCAGAAGATCCCGCGCCATCCGACGGGGCCGAGAAGTGCGCCGCCGATCAGTGGCGCGACCACGGGAGCGATACCGCCGATGATCATCATGATGCTGAAGAGCTTCGCTGCGTCGTCGCCGCGCGCTCGGTCGGCAATACAGGCGCGGGCGAGGACGATGGCAGCGCCTCCACTCAAGCCCTGGACGAGTCGTGCACCGATGAGAAACGCGATGTTCGGCGCCACCGCGCATGCCGCACCGCTCAGCGCCGTGATGATTGTCGCGGCCAGCAGTATTCGTCGCCTGCCAAGTCCGTCGGAGATCGGACCGATGATCAGCTGGCCGATTCCGAGGCCTGCCATGAAGGTGGTCAGCGTGAGCTGAACGCTGGCCGCAGTAGTGTCGAGTGCATCCGCCATCAAAGGTAGGCCGGGCAGGTACATGTCGATGGACAGTGGAGCGATTGCGGAAATCAGTGCCAGTACACACAACATCTTCAGAGGAATTGCTCGATTCACCGATCAACCCTATCGGCGAGGCAGCTTGCGGTTTCAATCGCGGCGAGCGAGCGTGTGTTCATGACTGACGCATTGCCGGCGAGCTTGAGCGTTCACCTCGATGCGTATGCCGAGCACCTCCGACTGAGCCGAGGCCGGTCGGAACACACGATCCGCGCCTACGTCGGTGACGCGCGGGCGTTGCTGACCCATTTCTCCGCGGGTTCGGAGAATGCAGATCTCGACCGCCTCGACCTAAGTGTCATGCGTTCGTGGTTGGCCGCCCAGAATGCCGTAGGAACAGCCCGTACGACGGTAGCTCGACGGGCTTCTTCGGCGCGTGGTTTCACTGCGTGGCTCGCGCAGACCGGACGTATTTCCGTCGACCCGGGCACACGTCTGGCGGCTCCACCTGCTCGTCGCACGCTGCCGACGGTGCTGCGTCAGAGCCAGGCCCTCGACGCAATGGATGCAGCGGAAAGCGGTGCGCAGCAACAGGAGCCGCTCGCCCTGCGAGACCGACTCATCGTGGAATTGTTGTACTCCACCGGAATTCGCGTCGGCGAGTTGTGTGGACTGGACGTCGAGTCGGTCGATGCTGATCGACGTTTGCTTCGTGTCCTCGGCAAGGGGAACAAGGAGCGATCGGTGCCATACGGCCTGCCCGCAGAATCGGCACTGAACGGGTGGCTCGAGCACGGACGACCCGCGCTGAGTTCGGATAGGTCCGGGCGAGCATTGCTCCTCGGAGTTCGAGGCGGCCGGCTCGATCAGCGTCAGGCGCGTTCGGTGGTCCACGAAACCATGGCTGCAATTCCAGGGGCTCCCGACATGGGTCCGCACGGGCTTCGGCACTCGGCTGCGACACATTTGCTGGAGGGTGGTGCAGACCTTCGTGTGGTCCAAGAACTCCTCGGACATGCGAGTTTGGCGACCACTCAGCTGTACACGCACGTGTCGGTCGAACGCCTTCGATCCGTCCACGATCAGGCCCATCCACGCGCCTAGATTGTGAAGCGACGCGAGTTCTCGGCCGGTATTTGGTAGCGTCGCAGCTCAGAAGAGTGAACAATCGGCAAGTTCGATCGTCGTGTCGAGACACTCGATGACATGCGAAATCCGGGGGATTCGTGAACCGCCAAGATGTGAAGCACCTGCCGAACAGCGGCCAACCGGCCTGGCTGTCCGAAGCGCCACAACCGGCTCCCGAGCCGGCGCCGACGCCGGAGCCTGTGGCACGACTGCAAGAGGTCTGGACCACGCCACCGCCACCGTCGAGCCAACAGCAGGTGACAAACCAGGATCTGGTTGCCGAAGCTTTACTGAAACGCCCTAAACGGACGCCGCGTGGCGGATGGCGTAGAGGATTACATCGTGCGACCGGAGGTGTGGTCAATCTGGGAGATTCGACCAACGAACAGCGCAACCGTGCACTGGCCGCCCGAATCGAGCAGCCGATCCGTAACGACTACCGAGTCGCTTTGCTCTCGCTCAAAGGGGGCGTGGGCAAGACGACGGTCACGGTCGGACTCGGTGCGACATTTGCTTCGCTTCGTGGTGACTGCGTCGTGGCGGTTGACGCCAATCCCGATTTCGGAACTTTGGCGCAACGTGTTCCGCTGCAGACCAATTCGACGGTGCGCGATCTGATTGCTGCTAGACCGGACATAAAGAGCTATTCGGACGTTCGAGTGCACACATCCCAGTCGTCGAGTCGCCTCGAGGTCCTGGCGAGTGAGCAGGATCCGGCGATTTCGGAGGCGTTCAGCGAGGCTGACTATCGCCAGGTCATCGACATCTTGCAGGTCTACTACAACATCATCCTCACTGATTGCGGTACCGGGATCATGCACTCGGCGATGAACGGCGTTCTCGATCTTGCCAATTCGTTGGTTCTCGTCAGTTCGCCGGCAATCGACGGAGCGCGCAGCGCAGCGGCAACGCTCGATTGGCTTCAGTTGCACGGATACGGCCATCTGGTCGAACGGACCGTCGTCGTCATCAGCGCCGCCCGGCCAGGGTCGAGCGTGATCGACATGGACGCTTTGGTGGACTATTTCATGCGTCGATGCCGTGCCGTCGAGGTCATTCCTTTCGACGAGCATCTCGCGGAGGGGTCGGTGATGGACCTCGAGTTGATGCGACCGGCCACCAGACGAGCGTTCATGGAACTGGCAGCGATGGTGGCCGACGACTTCGCGGACGCAGTGGGTCGGCACGCCGTTTCCGAGTGGCACTGATTCTGCGACCGATTTCTGCGACCGATCAGCCTCCTTTCAATGGCTTGAGCCTGAGCGGTTGCGTCCGAACGAGTCCGAGTGGATCGAGATACTCGCGTCCACGGCGCAAGCCCCAGTGCAGACATGCTTCGACAGCACACCCTTCGTGCCCGGTTTCGAGGGTTCCGATCACGGACCTGGCGGCGACGCGTTCACCTGCGCGAACGACTGCCACGACGGGTTCGTAGGTCGTGCGTAGGCCGCCGGAATGATCTATCGACACCGTTGGCTTTCCGGCGACCACTCCCGCGAACACCACAATGCCGTCGCCGGCCGCGAGGACGGATTGGCCGGCACTGCCGCCGAGATCGACCCCGCGATGACCCGGCAGCCAATTCTTGGCCGGTTTGTCGAAAGCGCGTTCCACGTGCGGCCGGGGAGCGAGCGGCCAGTCGAAACGCGCGTCTGCCGACGCCGTGCCTACGGCCACACAGCAGGAGATCACGGCAACGACCACTCCTCGTCGAGCTCCGAGCAACATCGTCATTCCTTGATCTTGCGCGGAGTCACGCGCGCTTCAATGCAGATCAGACGGGTAGTCCACAGGATGACCGCCGATCCACAACCGCCGGTTCGGTCTGTTGCTTCCGGGGTGGTTATGGCATCGGCGGACGAGGACGTACACTTGTCGAGCGGTCTGTGCTCGCACAGTCCGACTTCGCGCGCCCGCGCACGTTTTCCGGCCTCGGCTGGTCCTGGTTCTCACGAAACAGGTCCGACGGCCGTGCGGGTGCCAGGGCAGGGATCACCCGATCGCCTGCATCAACCGGATTGAAAGTTTGAGGTACACAGCCATGGCTGTCGTAACCATGAAGCAGATGCTCGATAGTGGAACCCACTTCGGACATCAGACCCGTCGCTGGAACCCGAAGATGAAGCGATTCATCTTGACCGACCGCAACGGCATCTACATCATCGACCTCCAGCAGACGCTGACGTACATCGACAAGGCGTACGAGTTCGTCAAGGAGACCGTTGCCCACGGCGGCACCGTCCTCTTCGTCGGCACCAAGAAGCAGGCGCAGGAGTCCATCGCTTCCGAAGCGACTCGCGTCGGAATGCCCTACGTCAACCAGCGTTGGCTCGGCGGCATGCTCACCAACTTCACCACCGTTCACAAGCGTCTGCTTCGCCTCAAGGAGCTCGAGGCAATGGAGCAGACCGGTGGATTCGAAGGTCGCACCAAGAAGGAAATCCTCATGCTCACGCGTGAGATGACCAAGCTGGATCGCACCCTCGGTGGTATCCGCGACATGGCCAAGGTTCCTTCCGCGGTGTGGATCGTCGACACCAACAAGGAGCACCTGGCAGTTGCCGAGGCTCGCAAGCTGAACATCCCGGTCATCGCGATCCTGGACACCAACTGCGACCCCGACCTCGTCGACTACCCGATCCCGGGCAACGACGACGCCATCCGTTCCGCAGCACTGCTGACCAAGGTTGTCGCTTCCGCGGTTGCCGAAGGTGTGCAGGCACGTGCAGGACTGAGCGCCGACAAGGACGCGAAGCCCGAAGCCGGCGCAGGCGAGCCCCTCGCCGAGTGGGAGCAGGAACTGCTCTCGCAGGCAGCTCCGGCTGCAGAGGCTGAGGCAGCTCCGGCCGCAGAGGCTGAGGCAGCTCCGGCCGCAGAGGCTGAGGCAGCCCCCGCCGCAGAGGCACCGGCCACCGAGGCCTGATTCGTTGAAACCGGCCCTGACCAAGAGTTCTTTTGGTCAGGGCCGTTTCACCGTTAGGCCCGAGCACCACCGTCAGGCCGTGCTTCACCGCTAGGCCGTGCTTCACCGTTAGTCCTAGGTCCGAAACAGATACATGAGGAGGCTCGCTAATCATGGCGAACTACACCGCCGCTGACGTCAAGCGGCTCCGTGAGCTCACCGGCTCCGGAATGATGGCATGTAAGAACGCACTCGCAGATGCAGACGGCGATTTCGACAAGGCCGTCGAGCAGCTGCGCATCAAGGGCGCGAAGGATGTCGGAAAGCGCGCAGAGCGCACCACCGCTGAGGGTCTCGTCGTCGCCAAGGACGGCGTCATGATCGAGATCAACTGCGAGACCGACTTCGTCGCCAAGAACGACGAGTTCATCAAGCTGGCCGACGAGATCGTGACCGTCGCTGCTGCTGGCAAGCCTGCGGACCTCGACGCTCTCAAGGCGCTCGAGCTCGACGGCAAGACCATCGACACCGTCATTGCGGAGCAGTCCGCGAAGATCGGCGAGAAGCTCGAACTGAGCCGCGTCGCTTCCTTCGACGGCCCCGTTGCCGTTTACCTGCACAAGCGCAGCTCCGACTTGCCGCCCGCTGTCGGCGTTCTCATCGAGTACACCGGCGAAGGCGATGCTGCTGCTGAGGCCGCTCGCGGCGCTGCAATGCAGGTCGCAGCACTCAAGGCAAAGTACGTCACGCGTGACGAGGTTCCCGCTGAAATCGTCGCTTCCGAGCGTCACATCGCCGAGGAGACCGCCCGCGCAGAAGGCAAGCCCGAGCAGGCTCTGCCGAAGATCATCGAAGGCCGCGTAAACGGTTTCTTCAAGGACGTCGTTCTGACCGAGCAGTCTTCGGTCACGGACTCCAAGAAGACCGTCAAGGCGATCCTCGACGAGGCAGGCGTGACCATCAAGCGCTTCGTGCGTTTCGAGGTCGGCGCCTCCGCTTAATTCGGAGCCCGTACACATGGACCCCGCCTGAAGAGCATTTGCTCTACCGGCGGGGTCTACGTGTACCTGGGGCCTCCGATGAGGCAGGATAAGAGTGCTTCGGGACGAGTCCCGGGGGCTTTCCTATGTCGCGGTGTCCGATTCGGCGGCAGAAGAAGAATGAAGGACCTACAAGGTCTTGTATCGAACTGAGGAGAACAATGTCCGAACCAGCCAACGAACGTCCAGGATTCAAGCGGGTCCTGCTCAAACTCGGCGGCGAAATGTTCGGAGGCGGCAAAGTCGGTCTCGATCCCGACGTGGTCACCAAGGTGGCTGAGCAGATCGCAGAGGTCGTTCGATCGGGCGTACAGGTTGCAGTGGTCATCGGCGGCGGAAACTTCTTCCGCGGAGCGGAACTGCAGCAGCGTGGCCTCGATCGCGCGCGCTCCGACTACATGGGCATGCTCGGCACCGTCATGAACTGCCTCGCTCTGCAGGATTTCCTGGAGAAGGCCGGCGTCGATTCTCGAGTGCAGACGGCAATCACCATGGGACAGGTCGCCGAGCCGTACCTTCCGCTTCGCGCACGTAGGCACCTCGAGAAGGGGCGAGTAGTCATCTTCGGTGCCGGGATGGGTATGCCCTACTTCTCCACCGACACCACTGCTGCGCAGCGCGCGCTGGAGATCGGTGCCGAGGTAGTGCTGATGGCCAAGGCCGTCGACGGCGTCTACTCGGCCGACCCGCGTATCGACCCGGACGCGACGATGTACGAACAGATCACGCACCGCGAGGTCATCGAACGTGAGCTCAAGGTCGCGGACGCGACGGCGTTCAGCCTGTGCATGGACAACTCGATGCCGATGATGGTGTTCAACCTCCTCACCGAAGGAAACATCGCTCGCGCGGTGTCCGGTGAGAAGATCGGCACCCTGATCAAGTCGTGAGTGACACCCAAAAAATGATGCAGAACAACATGGAGGAACAGCCGTGATCGATGAAGCGCTCTTCGAGGCAGAAGAGAAGATGGAAAAGGCTGTCACGGTAGCCAAGGACGATCTCGGCTCGGTTCGCACCGGACGCGCGAACCCCGGTATGTTCTCGCGCATCGTGATCGACTACTACGGTTCGATCACGCCGATCACGCAGCTCGCGAGCATCAACGTCCCCGAGGCCCGCATGGTCATCGTCAAGCCGTACGAGGCTTCGCAGCTCAACGCGATCGAGACGGCGATCCGCAACTCGGATCTCGGTGTGAACCCGTCCAACGACGGCAGCATCATCCGCATCTCGGTTCCGCAGCTCACTGAAGAGCGTCGTCGTGAACTGGTGAAGCAGGCCAAGTCCAAGGGCGAGGATTCGAAGGTCACGCTGCGCAACATCCGCCGCAAGGCGATGGACGAACTCGGCCGGATCCAGAAGGACGGTGAAGCCGGCGAGGACGAGGTCGGTCGCGCAGAGAAAGAACTCGACAAGACCACGGCGAAGTACGTGCACGCGGTCGAGGAACTCGTCAAGCACAAGGAAGCAGAGTTGATGGAGGTATAGCCTCCTCATTTGCAGTGTTTGTCGTCGGGAGTAGATCAGGGAGTTTGGGTGCACGCACAAGAGGGAACCGCCGGTGGTCCCGTCACGGACGGGCCTACGGGCGGCGCTGAGGGCGCGCAACCGCCGAAGTCGAAGGCGGGCAGGAACCTACCTGCCGCCATCGGCGTCGGAGCTGGTCTCGGAGCCTTGGTCATCGGCACTTTGATCTTCCTGCCCCCGGGATGGATCGCTGTCGTCGCGATCGCGATGTTCATCGCGACGTGGGAGGTCACAACGCGGCTTCGTGAAGCCGACATCGAGGTGCCGCGAATTCCCCTTCTCGTCGGAGGGCAAGCCACGATCTGGCTCGGCTGGCCGTGGGGACCGGTCGGGGTGCTCAGCGGATTCACCGCAACCGTCCTGGTGTGCATGGTGTGGCGGTTGTTCGACCACGGGCTCAAGGCGACCCCGAAGAACTTCCTGAGAGACACCTCGATCACGGTGTTCGTTCTGGCGTGGATCCCGCTGTTGGCGTCATTCGGTGCATTGATGGTGCTCGAAGACGACGGCCCGGGGCGCGTCTTCGTCCTGATGATCGGTGTCGTGTGCTCCGACATCGGCGGTTACGCGGCCGGAGTGCTGTTCGGGAAGCACCCGATGGTGCCGGCTGTGAGCCCGAAGAAGTCCTGGGAAGGATTTGTCGGCTCCCTCATTTTCTGCGTCATCGGCAGCCTGCTTTCGGTGACGTTGATCCTCGACGCGAATTCGATGATCGGCGTCCTGCTCGGTGTCGTCCTGGTGGTAGTCGCGACGGTCGGAGACCTGATCGAATCGCAGATCAAGCGTGAACTCGGCATCAAGGACATGGGAACCCTGCTTCCCGGCCACGGCGGAATCATGGATCGCCTGGATTCACTCCTGCCGTCGGCATTTGTCACCTGGCTGATTCTGTACGCACTCGTCTGATTTCGCGTGCGTGATTTCTTCTCCGGCCGTTCCAAGCCGATCCCCAGCCCGAACATCTGGCACTGGCCGGGCGTGTACGAAATCGAGAACCGCGCGCAGGACGTCGACGGTTCCATTTGGGCCGCGATGCGAGCCCAGGTCGACTGGTCTGGACGCGACGTCGTCGACGTCGGCTGTGGGGCGGGGTTCCATCTACCGGAGTTCGCTCGTACTGCCCGTCGTGTTGTCGGAGTGGAGCCGCACGCACCGCTGGTGAAGGCCGCGCGGGAACGAACCCGCGATTCGGCGTCGATCGACGTAGTCCAGGGTTCAGCAGAGTCCACGGGTCTGGTGGATGCTTCAGTCGATCTCGTTCATGCCCGTACGGCGTACTTTTTCGGCAAAGGCTGCGGCCCGGGAATTCGTGAAGCCATGCGCATCCTGAGGCCCGGGGGAGCCCTGCTGATCGTGGATCTCGATGTGAGCGCCGGCCCGTACGGAGAGTGGATGAGGGCGGATCTGCCCAAATACGATCCCGCGGCGGTCGAAGGATTCTTCGAGGCTCAAGGGTTCTCGCTCACGCGTGTCGACGCCCGGTGGGAGTTCGAGAATCGAGACGACTTGCGGCGGGTACTCGGAATCGAGTTCACCGAGAAGACTGCCGAGCGTGCGTTCTCGCAAGTAACGGGATTGGGCTTCACGGTGCGATACCGGATCCATGTTCGGTCCAAACCACGATCACTCGAACTTGCGTGAAAGCGGACTCAAAAGACGAACGTCAGGCGCTCCGACTTGAGCGCCTGACGTTTTCTGCACCGATTCAGTAGTAAAAAAATCAGTGATCGGTGGGGATGTGGAACAGGGTGGCCAGCTTGTGAATCTTCTTCGCCTTGGCGAGCTTGGGCAGGTCGCTGCCATCGCGCACGCGTGAGCCGTCTTCGCCGAGATCGTCGATGACATTCTGAGCCCAGATCGCGTCGGCCACGGAGGGACTCAGTCCCGCGTTGACGGGGGCAGTCTGCGCGGTGGTCATGCAGAGTTTGCCGGCCATACCGAGTGACAAGGTGATCGCACAGTCTCGGGCGAGCAGATCCAGATCGGGGCCGAGCGTGGGACCGTCGATCGGCGGAGCGATGCGTGCCGCGCGGCTGGCGATGGTGAGCCGCGAACGCGGGTACGACATCGACGTGGGGGAGTCGTCCATCCCAGTGTCGCGCCGGAAGTCGCCGCTGCCGAATGCGAGACGGAAGATGCCGTCAGTGCGTGCGATCTCGGGCGCAGCCTCGAGTCCTACCGCGGATTCGACGAGAGCAAGAATCTTGGTGCCTTCGGGAAGTCGCTCGGCCGTGGCGTCGGCCTGCTGACCGCTTTCGGTCTTTGCGAGCATGACACCCTCGAGTCCGGGGAGGCCCGCGAGTGCGGCCAGATCCTCTTCCCAGAACGGTGTCGTGGCGTCGTTGATCCGAACCCAGGCGTGATTGTGTTCGCTCAGGAATGCGGCGACATCGCGGCGGGCCGCCGGTTTGTTGGGTGCGGTGACGGCATCCTCGAGGTCGAGAATGACGGCGTCGGCCGCACTCGCGAGTGCGGCGTCGAAGGTGTCCGGTTTGGACGCGGGGACGAGGAGCCAGGATCTTGCCTGTTGCGGGGCAATACGCGAGGTCACAGGTCTCTCCATGTGAGTAGTCACATCGGGGCCTTTCGGGTGATTTCCACGACAACAATGATGCCTGCTTACTCGCGGGTAGACCCAATTGCGTAACTAGATTTCAGTCACATCTGCCGCTTCGCTGCGCGCCGGATCTGAATGATGCGAACCCCGCCTGCCAACGCCATGATCAATGCGCCCGCGATCGCGGAGAGCAGGATCGTGATTCCGAGCGGAAAGTCGATTTGCCAGGCCAGGATCTTGACGGAGACGCTCTCGAGGTTCTGCAGGATGAACACCAGCAGCATGATCAGCACGATTGCGCCGATGACCAGGCCAACCCACGTCGTCGCAGCCCTGGTTCGGTCGGTTACCGCGGTTCCGGTCGGCACCGGTTCAGGCGTCGGGTTCGGTTCGGGATCGTGTTTTTCGACTGCCTTGTCCTCGCCCACCTTCGGAAGTTCCGGGTCGGGACCGAAACCGTCGGCAGGGCCGTACACGGGGGAGTTCGACGGATCCTCTGGTGTGGTTGACATGACATGATCATCACGCAACCTGCGCAAAGTTGCACGGGTAATCCGGCCACAATCGGGTGGCAGTGGGGTAGCACCCCAAAACAATGGGACAATGGTGTAACTATGGCTGCCTCTCTTCCCCTCGTTTTCACTGCACCCAAGCGCGGAATGCCTCCACGGCACCTCGCCGATCTCGATTCCGCCGAGCGCAAAGAAGCGGTGAAAGAGCTCGGCCTTCCGGCTTTCCGGGCCGATCAGCTCGCGCGTCAGTACTACGCGCGTCTCGAAGCCGATCCGGAGAAGATGACCGATCTCCCCGCATCGGTGCGCGAGAAGGTGGGGGAGTCGCTGTTCCCGACCTTGCTGACCCCGATCAAGCACCTCGCGTGCGATTCGGGCGACACTCGCAAGACCCTGTGGAAGGCGCATGACGGAACGCTGCTCGAAAGCGTCCTGATGCGCTATCCCGATCGGGCGACGCTCTGTATCTCGAGTCAGGCAGGCTGCGGAATGGCCTGCCCGTTCTGTGCGACGGGTCAGGGCGGCCTCGACCGCAACCTTTCGACCGCCGAGATCGTCGATCAGGTTCGCGAGGCAGCGGCCGCAATGCGCGACGGTGATGTTGCCGGCGGACCCGGACGCCTCTCGAACGTCGTGTTCATGGGTATGGGCGAGCCTTTGGCGAACTACAAGCGCGTGGTGGCAGCGGTACGACGCATCACTTCGCCCGCACCCGACGGGCTCGGCCTGTCTCAGCGGTCCGTGACGGTCTCGACCGTCGGCCTCGCTCCCGCTATCCGCAAGCTCGCTGACGAAGGCCTGAGCGTCACGCTGGCGGTATCGCTACACACACCGGACGACGAACTGCGCGACACACTTGTGCCGGTCAACAATCGCTGGTCAGTGTCGGAGGTACTTCAGGCTGCCCGGTACTACGCAGACAAGACCGGTCGGCGTGTGTCCATCGAGTACGCGATGATCAAGAACGTCAACGATCAGCCGTGGCGCGCGGACATGCTGGGCAAGAAGCTGAAGAAAGCACTCGGCGGGTTGGTGCACGTCAACCTGATTCCGCTCAACCCGACTCCGGGTAGCGAGTGGGACGCGAGCCCCAAGGACGTCGAGCGTGAGTTCGTGCGTCGGGTCATCGCCCAGGGCGTCTCGTGCACCGTGCGCGATACGCGCGGTCAGGAAATCGCCGCAGCCTGTGGCCAGCTGGCAGCCGAGAACTGAAACCCTCCAGGCCTGAAAAACACATAAAGAGAAGGCCTCCACGAACTTTCGTTCGTGGAGGCCTTCTCTTTGTCAGGTCTCTAGCGCGGGCGGCGACGGATGACGATGTCGCGGACCAGAACGAAGATCATCAATCCGGCGGTGCCGATGAGCCACAGATCCTCGACCTTGCCGTGATGGTTTCCGATCATCATCAGAAGCAGGAATATTGCGAAGAACCATCCGAGGAAACGGAAAAACTTGAGTCCTTCACCACTCCACCCCCATGCGGCAGAGGGAACCTCGGCCTCATCGACGTGCGAGACCACGACGGGGGCGCTGGACTTGACGTCCAACTGGGTATCGGCCACGGTCGATCCTCCTGCTCATTCGGTTGCACTACTGCCCAATATGGTGACATACGACTGCCTGTCGTACGTAGTTGGGCGTCGATAAGGTTGTTCTCAGGTGTTATCAGGAACAATGGGCGAGTGCAGGAAACCACACGTACCCGCGTCCTCCTCCTCGGCAGTACCGGTTCGATCGGTACCCAAGCGCTGGAGGTCATCGCAGCCAACCCCGATCGTTTCGAAGTAGTCGGTCTCGCAGCGGGCGGCAACAACGTCGAGTTGTTGGGCGAACAGATTCGTGCAACCGGCGTCACCGAGGTCGCCGTCGCCGATCCTGCAGCGGCATCGGCGCTGGAATCGGTAACCGCCCGTTCGGGACCGAGCGCCGTGACGGAACTGGTTCGGGACAGCGGTGCCGATGTTGTCCTCAATGCACTCGTCGGTTCGTTGGGACTCGAACCGACTCTGGCGGCGTTGAACTCGGGAGCGCGCCTGGCGCTGGCGAACAAGGAATCGCTTGTCGCCGGCGGAGCGCTGGTGACCAAAGCCGCCGCACCCGGTCAGATCGTGCCGGTCGACTCGGAGCATTCGGCGCTTGCCCAGTGTCTACGTGGTGGAACAGGCGACGAAGTGGCTCGGTTGGTTCTCACCGCTTCGGGTGGACCGTTCCGTGGCTGGAGCGCCGAGGATCTCGAAAGTGTGAATCCAGCTCAGGCAAAAGCGCACCCCACCTGGTCGATGGGGCCCATGAACACCCTCAATTCGGCAACTCTGGTCAACAAGGGCCTCGAGCTGATCGAGACGAACCTGCTGTTCGGGATCGACTACGACCGCATCGACGTCACCGTGCACCCGCAGTCGATCGTGCATTCCATGGTCACCTTCTTCGACGGGTCGACGCTGGCGCAGGCAAGCCCGCCGGACATGAAGCTCCCCATCGCTCTCGCTCTAGGCTGGCCGGACCGCATCGAAGGTGCTGCGTCGGCATGCGACTTCACCACCGCCTCCACCTGGGAATTCGAGCCGCTCGATTCGTCGGTGTTCCCCGCCGTCGATCTGGCGCGAAGCGCGGGCAAATCCGGCGGTTGCTTCACCGCGATCTACAACGCGGCCAACGAAGTGGCGGCTCAGGCATTCCTCGACGGTGTCATTTCCTTCCCGGCGATCGTCCGCACGGTGGCCGCTGTTCTCGACGATGCAGGTCAATGGTCCGCGGAACCGGTTACCGTGGACGACGTTCTGGCCGCAGACGGCTGGGCACGCACACGAGCGCGTCAGCTCGTGAAGCAGGAGGGCTAGAGCTTTCATGGTTTTTGCACTGGGCGTAGTGCTGTTTGCCCTCGGCATCGGCGTGTCCATCGCCCTGCACGAAGCCGGCCACATGTGGACGGCCAAGGCTTTGGGAATGAAGGTTCGCCGCTACTACATCGGCTTCGGACCGAAGATCTTCTCGTTCCGTCGAGGTGAGACCGAGTACGGCCTCAAGGCGCTGCCGCTCGGTGGATTCTGCGACATCGCCGGTATGACGGCTCTCGACGAGATGACACCCGAAGAAGAGCCGCACGCGATGTACAAGAAGGCGGCGTGGAAGCGTGTCGTCGTCATGTCCGGCGGTATCGCGATGAACTTCATTCTCGGCTTTGCGCTGCTCTACGGGCTGGCTCTCGGCTGGGGCCTGCCGGATCGCAGCGGCGATACGTTGGCAAAGGTGGGAAGTCTGTCGTGCGTCGCACCGACGCAGACCGAAGACGGAACTCTGGCGACGTGCTCCGGTGACGGTCCGGCGCAACGGGCTGGGTTGGAGCCGTCGGATGTCATCACAGCCGTTGATGGGCAACCGGTGTCGACGTCGGCCGATGTGGTGGCCAAATTGCAGCCGGTCACCGGTACTGCAGTGCTCAGCGTCGAACGCGATGGGCAGGATCTAACGATTCCAGTCGTCGTAGAACAGGCACAGCGGTGGGTGACGGATCCGGCAACAGGTGATTTGCGTTCGGCGACAGTGGGTGCGGTCGGAATGAGCCTGGGTACCGTGTCTCCACCCCTGCTCCAGTTCAACGCTTTCAGCGCAGTTCCGGGCACCCTGAGTTTCACCGGCTTCACTCTGGTCGAATCGGTCAAGGCCATGGCTGATCTGCCGGCAAAGGTCGGTGCGTTGTGGGAATCGGTGACAGGCGGCGAACGCGCCCAGGACACACCTATCAGCGTGGTTGGTGCCAGCGTTATCGGCGGTGAAGCGGCGGACCGTGCACAGTGGGCGACGTTCGTCGGACTGCTCGCATCGATCAACTTCTTCCTCGGTGTTTTCAACATCCTGCCGCTGTTGCCGCTCGACGGCGGTCACATCGCGGTGGTCTTCTACGAGAAGATCCGCGATTGGTTCCGCGCTCGCCGCGGCTTGATTCCGGGCGGTCCCGTCGACTACACGAGACTCCTTCCGATTACTTACGTATTCATCGTGATCGGTGGCGCGTTCATGTTGCTGACACTCACGGCTGACATCGTCAATCCGATCAAGATCTTCTGACCGTGTGAGCATGGCGACGGTTGCCGCGCGGTAGTGCGGCGATCGCCCGGCTAAACTTGCAGTGAAGCTATGAAAGAAGGCACAGACGTGACCATCCCTATCGGACTGGGAATGCCCTCGGCACCCGCAGCGATTCTTGCTCCTCGACGCAAGACACGGCAGCTGCAGGTCGGCACGGTAGGTGTGGGCAGCGATTTCCCCATCTCGGTGCAGTCCATGTGCACCACGAAGACGCACGATGTCAATGCAACGCTCCAGCAGATCGCGGAGCTGACCGCGTCCGGTTGCGACATCGTCCGTGTCGCCTGCCCGCGTCAGGAAGACGCGGACGCGTTGTCGATCATTGCGAAGAAGAGCCAGATCCCGGTTATCGCCGACATCCACTTCCAGCCGCGCTACATCTTCGCGGCAATCGATGCGGGATGCGCTGCGGTGCGCGTCAATCCGGGCAACATCAAGGAATTCGACGGCCGTGTCAAAGAGGTAGCCAAGGCTGCCGGTGATGCAGGCATTCCGATTCGTATCGGTGTCAACGCGGGATCGCTCGATCCTCGGTTGATGGAGAAGTACGGCAAGGCGACGCCCGAAGCGTTGGTCGAGTCCGCGCTGTGGGAGGCCGGGTTGTTCGAAGAGCACGGCTTCGGTGACATCAAGATCTCCGTCAAGCACAACGATCCGGTGATCATGGTCGAGGCTTACCGCCAACTCGCCGCGAAGTGCGATTACCCGTTGCACCTCGGCGTCACGGAGGCAGGGCCGGCGTTTCAGGGCACGATCAAGTCCGCGGTCGCCTTCGGTGCGCTGCTCGCGGAGGGTATCGGCGACACCATCCGGGTTTCGCTCTCGGCCCCGCCGGCCGAAGAAATCAAGGTCGGTAACCAGATTCTGCAGTCTCTGAACCTGCGTCCCCGCAAGCTCGAGATCGTGTCATGCCCCTCGTGTGGCCGTGCACAGGTCGATGTCTACACACTTGCCGACGAGGTCTCTGCCGGCCTCGAAGGCATGGAGATCCCGCTGCGCGTGGCAGTCATGGGTTGCGTCGTGAACGGACCGGGTGAAGCACGTGAGGCTGACCTCGGTGTGGCGTCCGGCAACGGCAAGGGCCAGATCTTCGTCAAGGGCAAGGTCATCAAGACGGTGCCCGAGGCGCAGATCGTCGAGACTTTGATCGAAGAAGCGATGAAAATCGCCGAAAGCATGGAGGGTGACGCTTCGGAGGGTGCGCCGGTCGTCACCGTGAGTTGAGTGATTGCCGGATGAATCTTCCCCGTCGGTGTCAGGTTCGTGGCAATCTGAGTGCATCATGATCGGGTAGTGATATTCGTGGACGCGCAGTCGAGTCGAGGGGGTTGACGGATGCTCAAACTCCTCGGAGCCAAGCAGGTCGGAAGTCGAGATCTCGAAGACGTCCGACGGGTACTCGACGCCGATCCGGTGGCCGCCTGCATGATTGCCGCGCGCGTCGAAGAATGCGGTGTCGACCCACGAATGATTCACGGCGAGCTGTGGAGTCGAGGCGGGCCGTTGTCCTCGCTGTGCTTTGCCGGGGCAAATCTGGTTCCACTTCGAGGCGATCCGGATGACATTCGGGCATTCGCTGACCGCGCCTGTCGGATTCCGCGCATGTGCTCGTCGGTGGTCGGTCGCGCCGAATTGGCGTTGCCGCTGTGGGAGATGCTCGAGCTCGATTGGGGAACTGCGCGGGAGGTTCGCCCCGAACAGCCGTTGCTCGCGGTATCCGAGCCGCTGGCATGCCCGTCGGACCCACTGGTGCGGCAGGTTCGCTCGGACGAACTCGAGATCTATCTGCCTGCCGCGATCGCGATGTTCATCGAAGAGGTTGGCGTCGATCCGCGTGCAAACGACGGTGGGCGCGGATATCGACATCGTGTGGCAAGCCTGATCGCCGCTGGTCGAGCGTGGGCGCATATCGAGGACGGCCACGTCGTCTTCAAGGCGGAGGTCGGTTCGATGTCTGCTCGCTGTGGCCAGATTCAGGGCGTGTGGGTCAACCCGGAATTTCGTGGGCAGGGCTTCGGCGTGACCGGTACAGCGGCTGTAGCGGAGTCGATCATGGCGACCGGTCGCATTGCGAGCCTGTACGTCAACAGCTTCAATACGATTGCGCGGTCGACCTATTCGCGGGTGGGGTTCCGGCAGGTCGCGACCTTCTCGACGGTGCTGCTCGACTGAGCGTCCAAGCTGCGTGCAATGGTCGCGCCTACGCTGGGTGGAGCATTTGTCGCCCTACTATGGGGCTCGATGAACACTCGGCATTTCTCTCGTAGTCGCTCGGCCCAACTGTTGGCCTCCTGCACCGTGATTTTTTTGGCGGTGGGGATCAGTTCGTGTACTCCGAAACCCGCCGGCCCCGAGCCCGTCGCGCAGCAGTTCCTGAGTGCGTTCGGTGACAGGGACATCGACGAGGCAGCAAAAATGACGGACCGGCCTGATTCCGCGGGTCCTGTATTGAGTGACACCTGGGATGCGCTTCAGGCGGAGTCGATGACTGCCGAGACCACGTCGGTGAAGATGAACGGTGACACTGCGACGGTCGGCTACACCTACGAGTGGCACCTGCCGAAAGACCGCGTCTGGACGTACGACGGCGAGCTGCAGATGGGACGCAAGGACGGCGACTGGTCCGTCCGTTGGAGTTCGACGGACGTTCATCCGCGCCTCGGTGACAAGCAGACGATGTCGTTGCGGGCAACCGCGGCGCCGCGAGCGCGGGTCAACGAGCATTCGGGGACCGACGTCCTGGTGCCGGGAATCGTCTACCGAGTGAAGTTCGATCGCTCCAAGAGCAACGACATCATCGGTTCCGCGAACAGTCTCGCAAGTGTTCTCGGGCGGTTCGATGCGTCGCTGACCGGTCAGTCGATCGCCGAATCCTCGACGGCCGTCAAGGGTGACTATCTGGTGACGCGGCTGCGCAGTGACGACTACGACCAAGTTTCGGCGCAGTTGGGTGCGATATCGGGAGTATCGGTATCGGACGAATCGGATCTCGTGTCGACCGACCCGGAGTTCGCGCCTGACCTTCTCGGGCAGATCAAGAAGACGATCATCGACGAGGTCGACGGCAAAGCCGGCTGGAGTGTCGTCACGGTCAACCAGAACGGCGTCGACACCGACGTGTTGACCGAGACT
The DNA here is from genome assembly GCF_903819475.1 of Rhodococcus sp. UFZ-B548. Taxonomy (NCBI): domain Bacteria; kingdom Bacillati; phylum Actinomycetota; class Actinomycetes; order Mycobacteriales; family Nocardiaceae; genus Rhodococcus; species Rhodococcus sp. UFZ-B548. Next base: position 76,523 of record NZ_CAIJDS010000002.1, on the reverse strand, counting down.
GCGCCACAACCGGTTCCGTCGTTCAGTATCAGTCTGGACCGCAACATCCAGATCGCTGCTCAGCGCGCGGTGAACGTGAACAAGGATCAGGCGATGATGGTGGTGATCGAACCGTCGAGTGGCGCGATCCTGGCCGTCGCGCAGAACAAGGCAGCTGACCGCGACGGGCCGGTCGCGACGATGGGTCAGTACCCGCCTGGTTCGACCTTCAAGATCATCACTGCAGGGGCGGCAATTTCGACCGGTCAGGCGACCCCCGACACGATGGTGCCATGCCCGGGCCGAATCGAGATCGGCGAGCGCAGCGTCCCCAACTACAACGAGTTCGCACTCGGCACGGTGCCGATGGCAACGGCCTTCGCGCGTTCGTGCAACACGTCCTTCGCCAAGTTGGCCAGCGAGATGCAGGCAGACACGTTGACCACTGCCGCAGCGCAGTTTGGCATCGGCCAGGACTACAACGTGGTGGGATTGCCGATCGATTCCGGTTCGGTGCCGCCGGCGTCGGACCTGGTCCAGCGGACGGAAGACGGGTTCGGTCAGGGCAAGGTCGTGGTCAGTCCGTTCGGAATGGCGATGGCAGCTGCGACGGTCGCGAACGGTTCGACTCCGGTCCCGCAACTGATTTCGGGGCGCGAAACCACCATCGACGGTGAGCGCCCGGCGATCACGCCGGCCATGGTCGACGGCCTGCGCGGCATGATGCGGCTCGTGGTCACGAGCGGTACTGCAGAACGCGTCGAAGATCAGGGTGAGGTGTACGGCAAGACCGGTGAAGCCGAGGTCGACGGGGGATCGCATGCGTGGTTCGTCGGCTATCGCGGCAACCTGGCCTTCGCCACTCTGGTTGTGCGGGGCGGAAGTTCGGACAACGCCGTCGCAGTCACCCGCGACATGCTCACCGCCCTGCCGGAAGGCTACTGACCCCTCAGGGGAGCAGTCCCAACCTGCGAGCGGTAACCACGGCTTCGTGGCGTGAGCTCGCGTCCAGCTTTCCCATCGCGCTTCGCAGATAGCTCTTGACTGTTTCAGGTCGAAGGGAAAGCCGTTGGCCGGCTTCGATGTTGGTGCAGCCGAGTGCGACTTGCGAGAGAACATCCACTTCACGCGGGGTGAGCGCGACGTCGGATTCGGCGTCGGCGGTAGGCCGCAGCAGGTTGGCCAAACGCTGGGAAAGTCCGCGGAGCTTGGTCTGCAAGTCGGTGTCGGTCACGGTCTGGGCGACACTGCGTAGTTCGGCGTGGACTCCGCGGATCTCTTCCGAAGACATACCGTCGGCGGTGGTCGCGGCGGCGGCCTGAAGTAGTTGCAGGCGACGATCGACCTCGTCGCGGATGGCGAACTCCATCCCGAGACGCCGGGATGCGCTGACCATGACGTCTGCTGTGCGATCGCCGAGGGGAGCGGAATCACGGATCGCGGCGTAGAGGACAGCGCGCGATTTGCCGGACACCATGACCGGAACGGCGATGATCGAATGCAGGCCCTCGCTGAGAACAGGCCGGTCGAAATGATGAGTGATGGACTGCGAATTGCCGTAATCGTTGACGGTGATCGGTGAACCCTGGGCGACGACGCGTCCGCCCATGCCCGAGCGCGGCGGGATGGCCACGCCCTTGAGATTGTTGGTGCGGGTGCCGACGAATTCGCTCAGGTGCAGGGTTCCGTCCTGGACCTCGCCTCCGAACAGCACGGGAACAACGCCCTGAGCTGCAATTGTTCGGAGTTCACCTCGCATAGCGTCCCCGTCGCGGGGACGCAGAAGTGACGAAGCATGTCGATTCACGCAGGTACCCCTTTCTGGGGGTAGTGAAGTTCTCTTGTGAGCTAGATCATAGGGGGTGAACAGTACGTATGACGAGCCGCCAACGTAACCGGTCGGGCCAACCATACGACGATCGATAAGGAGCAAGTTGATGAGCACCGATCCCACCGCACGGGTGCGCGAGCTGCTGGACCAGTACGACACCCCGCATGCCAGCGCCGCAGAATTGCTCTGCGATCGGCATCCCGCGGATGGCGTTGCATTCACCGTCGTCGAGGCAGACCTTAGCTCGGTGGATCTCACTTACGGTCATCTACGTGAGCAGTCCGCGCGTTTCGCGGCAGCTCTGGCCGACCTCGGAGTCGAGCCGGGTGACAACGTCGCGACCTTGATGGGCAAGTCTGCGGACCTCGTGGTCGCACTCCTCGGAATCTGGCGCCGCGGCGCGGTCCACGTGCCCTTGTTCACGGCGTTCGCTTCGCCGGCCATCGCTTTCCGCTTGACGGCCAGTGGCGCGAAGGTGGTCATTTCCGACGCCAATCAGCTCGACAAGCTCGCGCCGGGTGAGGACATCCCCGCCAACGCAGCGTGGCAGGTCATCGTCGCGGGCGGCGCGACCGGTGACGAGTTGGACTTCGATGCACTTGTCGCAGCTCAGGATGCCGAAGACCCGAGGGGCGCTGCGCAGGCAGTCGGCGGCAACGCACCGATGGTGCAGTTGTTCACCAGTGGCACCACGGGAACACCCAAGGGCGTGCCGGTTCCGGTGCGCGCGCTCGCGTCATTCCACGCCTACCAGGAGTTCGGCCTCGACGTCCGTCAGGACGACGTGTTCTGGAACGCCGCAGACCCGGGCTGGGCGTACGGGCTGTACTACGCGTTGCTCGGTCCGCTTGCCGCCGGCACGCGAAGCATTCTGCTGCACGCCGGATTCTCCGCGCCGCTGACGTGGCAGATCATCGAGAAGTTCGGTGTCACCAATTTTGCCGCTGCTCCGACCGTGTACCGCAGTCTGCGTGCCGACAAGGCACCCGTTCCGGAAGGCATCTCGCTGCGCCGCGCGTCCTCGGCCGGTGAGCCCTTGACTCCGGATGTTGTTGCGTGGTCGAAGAACTCGTTGGGCGTCGAGGTTCGTGATCACTACGGCCAGACCGAGCACGGCATGTTCATCGTCAACGCCTGGGCCGACGGACTCCGCGAGGACGTCCGCCCCGGATCGATGGGTCGTCCGTTGCCGGGCTGGTCTGCCGCTGTGCTGGAAGACAATTCGGATGACATCGCACCGGCTCGCACTCAGGGGCGCGTGGCGATCGATACTCACAACAGCCCGTTGATGTGGTTCACCGGGTACGTCGATGCGCCGGAGAAGACGAAGCAGCGATTCAGCGAAGACGGTCGCTGGTACATCACCGGTGACGCCGGAATGACGGACGAGGACGGATTCTTCTTCTTCTCCTCGCGCGACGACGACGTCATCATCATGGCGGGCTACCGCATCGGTCCCTTCGACGTCGAGAGCGTGCTGGTCATGCACGAGCATGTCATCGAGGCGGCAGTGGTGGGCATGCCCGACGAGTTGCGCGGTGAGGTTCTCGAGGCGTTCGTCGTACTTCGCGAAGGTGTCGACGGCGACGACGAACTCGAGAAGGAACTGCAAACCCTGGTGAAGAAGAAGTTTGCAGCGCACGCGTACCCGCGCACAGTGCACTTTGTTCCGAACCTGCCCAAGACCCCGAGCGGCAAGGTTCAGCGGTACATCTTGCGGAAGGGATAAACCCCTTGCTGTGCGCCTTTATTAACCCCCGGCGGTTAATAAAGGCGCACAGCAAGGTCAGCGCCGACGGATTCTGCCGACCACCATGAGGGCGATCAGGGTAACTGCAAGCAGCAGTGTCGTATTTGCTGCGGCAAGAAATACCTGGCCGCGGTCGGTGAGTCCGAAGATGCTGACCGGCAAGGTCTTCCATGTCGCCGGGTAGACCATGACCGTTGCGCCCAGCTCACCCATCGACAGTGCGATGGAAAGCCCGGCGGCCGCACCCAACGCTGGGAGCAGCAGCGGTAGCGTCACCCGCGTCAGCACCCGCACTGGGCCGGCGCCGAGTGATTCGGCAGCTTGACGGTAGGCGGGATCGAGCCGTTCGAGCGCGGCCGATACGGAACTGAAGGCAAAGGCAAGCACCAAAACCGTGTGAGCGAGAATCACGATCCATTTGGTGCCGCCGAGCAGTAATGGGCGCTCGTTGAAAGTGATGAGCAGACCCAAGCCGATCGCGACCGACGGAACCGCAATCGGTAAATGGAATACGGCATCGGTGATGCGCCGCAGCCACATCGGTGCCTCACGAGAGGCCAGCGCGGCCCACGTTCCGACGATCAATGCCAGTGCTCCCGAGATGAATGCAGTCTGCAAACTGACGATCAGGCTGGCGAAGTTCTCGTCGGACAGCGCCGTGGAGAAGTTCTTGCCGCCGAGATTCGACGGAAGTGGACCGGTCCACGATCCGGCCAAGGCAGCCGCGACGACGGTGGCGATGGGCGCGACAAAAACCACCGCGACGACCAGGGTGAAGAATCCGAGTACGAGGGCCCTAGAGCTTCGTGTCCACAGCAGCACGGCTGCCTCCCATCAATCTGTTGAAGGTGAATCGGTAGAGGCAGTACAGGCCGAGTGAGAGTGCGACCTGGACCGTCGCGATCACTGCCGCGCCGGGCAAGTCGAAGGTGACAATGCCGCGGGTGTAGATGAGGACCGGAAGAGTTACGACGTCTTTTGCTCCGGTGAAGAGCACAATGCCGAATTCATTCAGTGTCATCAGAAGTACGAGCGATCCACCGCCCAGGAGGGCTGGCCACGCTTCCGGCATCACCACCTGCCGCAGAACTCGGACGGGTGACGCGCCGAGGCTGGCTGCAACGTCGAGCTGTTCACGCGGAATCTGGGTGAACGCGGCCAACAGTGGACGCACGACAAAGGGTGTGAAGAAGGTGATTTCGGCCGCGATGACTCCGAACGGAGTGTTCAGGAAATTCAGCGGGCCGCTCGCGTCGCCGGTGATGCTGATGATCAAGGCGTTGACGGCGCCGGCCGTGCCGTACAGAAACGTGAACGCCAGCGTGATCAGGAATGACGGCAGGGCGAGCACCGTGTCGATCAATCGCCCCACCACCTTGGATCCGGCGAACGGAACGAAGGCAAGCACCAAGGCGAGGAAGGTTCCCAGGATCAGGCACCCCAGGGTCGACGCCACGGCGATCTGGATGGTCCGCCAGAGTGCGGTCCTGAACAGTTCCGAACCGAGCACGGAGGACCACGTGGACAACCCGGTGCCGCTTCCGGTGCTCAGCGATTCCGTGAGGACACGCGCAGTGGGATAGACAGCAAACACGAGGACAAGAAGCAGTGGCGGTAGCGTCCACCCGATCCGGCGCCACGGGATGGGGTCTTTGTGCTGGGGCACAGCGGTTTCAGGGCGTTCCAAGGTAGTGGTCATGGGTGGCGATCCGCCGGAACCAGGACACTGCCGTCCGTGGGCAAGACGACGCCCACTTCGGTGTCGACCGGTCGTTCGTCGTGCCCTGGAACATCCACGTCGACGCGGACGTCGTCGAGGCCACGGACAGCCAGCGTCAGTCGCGTCGTGGAACCGCGCCAGACGCTCGAGACGATGCGCGCCGGGAATGATCCTCGTGCGCCGACGCCGGTTACGCCTACCGCGTGTGGACGAACACACAGGTAGGCGTCTATGTCGGACTCCCATTCGATGTGCCCGATCTCGGGCTGCGGGGCGTGAGCGGTGAACGGCGTGCCACCGATCGAGACCAGTGCGGAGGTGCCGATGACGCGTGTGACGGTGCAGGGCAGCAGGTTCGCACCCCCGAGGAAGGCCGCGGTGAAGCTGGACGGCGGGCGTTTCCACAAGGCCTCGGCGGTGTCGATGTCCGCGAGTCTGGCGTTGCGCATCACTGCGATTCGGTCTGCGAGCGCCAGGGCTTCACTCTGATCGTGCGTCACATAGAGCATGGCTGTGTCAGGTAGTGCGGCGCGCAGTCTCGCCAGTTCGCCGAGCATGCTCTCGCGAAGTTGCGCATCCAGGGCGGCCAGTGGTTCGTCGAGGAGGAGTACTCCAGGGCGAATTGCCAAGGCTCGGGCGATTGCGATTCGCTGCTGTTGACCGCCGGAAAGCTCACGGGGAAGGCGCTTTCCGTACGCCGACATCCCGACCATGTCGAGGGCTTCGGCTACGCGATGGCCGATCTCCGAGCGCGGAACGCGATGGGCTCGGAGTCCGAAGGCTACGTTCTCGGAAACTCGCATGTGCGGGAAAAGAGCGTACGACTGAACGACGACGCCGATACCGCGTTGTGCGGGAGGCAGATTGGTGACGTCTCGGGTGCCGAGCTTGACGGAACCGGACGTGGGGCGGACAAATCCCGCGAGGGCCTTCAGGGCGGTCGACTTGCCGGATCCACTGGGCCCCAGCAGTGCCACAGTTTCACCCGGTGCCACTCGCAGATTGAAATCGACGAGTGCATGGGTTGCGGTCTTCCCGCGGCCGTAGGCGACGTTGACGCGATCGAAGGTGATGGCCGGAGCGGAGTGTTCGATCGCTCCGTGAACACCGACGGTCTCGGGGAGCGTCCGCCCCAGTCTGGTTCTTGCCATGATCAGCTCCCGGTGGCTTTCTGGTAAGCGGCGATGTCGGCGTCGAGCGAGCTGAGGACGTCGTTCCAGTTCGGGGTCCACACGTTGACGCCCTGCAGAACTCCCGAAGGCGTGTTCTTGTCGGTCGATTCACCGGCACTGCTTCGGACGTCCTCGCGGACCGATACGCCGAGTGCATCGGTGGCGACGGTCTTCTGGGATTCTTCGGAGAGCAGGAACTCCATCAACTTCTTGGCTTGTTCGCTGCTCGGTGCGCTCTTGGCGAGGCCCATCACGTAGGGCAGTGCAATGGTGGTGCGAGTGCCGTCGGCTCCCGCGGGGAAGAAGATGTCGAACTTCGAGCCGTCGTCGGCGATGGAGGCGAGGTTCATCTGGACGTCACCGTTGGCGACCAGGAGTTCCCCGTTGCTGACCTTGGGCTGGAGCTTTCCGGTGGAGGACGAGGGACCGACGTTGTTGGCCTGGAGCTTTCCGAGGTAGTCGAGTGCGCCCTCCTTGCCCATCAGATGCTGGAGCAGCAACAACACCGCGGTACCGTCGCCGGCCTGGCCGGGCGTGGAGTACTGCAACTTGCCCTTGAACTGGTCAGTGAGCAGATCGTCCCAAGATTGTGGGGCGGGTGATGCAGTCGGATTGGCGATGAACGAGAGGTAATTCTCGACGACGGGTACGTATTTGCCGGCGTCGTCCTTCTCGTCTGCAGGAACGGCGGAGGTGTCGATTCCGCTGGGCTCGAGCAGACCTTGGGCGTCGGCCTTCTGGATGAATGGCGGCAGCGTGATGATCACGTCTGCCTGTGGGTTGGACTGTTCCTTCTCGACCCGCGAGACGACCTCGCCGGATCCGGCTTCCACGAGGTTGACGGCGATACCGGTCTGCGCGGTGAAGGCGTCGAATCTTCCCTTGTACCAACCGGACAGACCGTCGGCGCTGTAGACGGTGACGGTCTCGGTATCTGATCCGGCAGCAGTGCCGGTGCCACCGCAGGCGGTGGTGAACGAAAGGACGGACACGGCGAGAGCGGCCGCAGCGATGCTCGGGCGTAGACGCATGACGATTCCTTTTTCGGAGGTGAGATCAGGAGTGGGTGAGGAGTTCGGCGAACTCCGTTACGGACGTGACGATGTGGGTGGCTCCGGCGTCGCGAAGCTGTTGCTCGTCGTGTGCGCCGGTCAGAGTTCCGGCGACGATGGATGCGCCGGAGCGAATGCCGCTGAGCACGTCGTTGGACGTGTCGCCGAGTACGGCGATCTGGTGGACGTCGTCGATCGAAAGTTTGAGCAGGGCAGTCAGAATCAGGTCCGGGTACGGTCGACCGCGACCGGCCTCGGCGGGGGAGAGGGTGAGATCGGCGAGGGTTTCCCAGCCGAGTGCGACGAGGAGTTTGTCCTGCGTCGATCGGCTGAAACCGGTGGTCAAGGCAACTTTGATGCCGGCCTCGCGCAGTGTGGTGATCGCCTTCTCCGCGCCAGGGATCGGCTCGGCCAGGCCCTGGTCGATGAGGGAATCGTAAGTGGTTTCGAAGGCGGCGTTCGCGGCCTGGGCGCGGTCTTCGTCACCGAAGATCGCCCGGAACACGACGATCTTCGACTGGCCCATGGTGTCGAGGACGTACTGGCGAGCGGCGTCGGCTTCCGGGCCTTCGGCAGGCAGTCCGCCGGCTTCGGCAGCGGCGGCGAACGCGCGAAGAACCAGTCCGTCGTCGGCGACGGTGGTGCCGGCCATGTCGAGAACGGCAAGGGTGATGGGAGACATGAGAAGTCTTTCTTGTCGGAAGGATTCAGAGACCGAGCTGGTCGGCGGTTTGTTCCGCCAGTGCCGGGCCGAGCGTCATGCCGCGGCCACCGGGACCGGCAACCACCCAGACGTTGTCGGCGGCTTGTGCGCGGTGAACAAGTTGTGAGGGGTCGAGGCACTGGCTGTAGACGCCCGCCCATCGCTTGACGATGGGCGGAAGATCGCGACCCAGAAGTGTTTCCACCACTCCGGACAGATGGCGATAGGGCGCCTCGTCGACGTCGAAGTCGAAGGGCTCCTCGTATTCGTGGGTGTCACCGATGGTCAGACCGCCGTGCAAGCGCTGCACGCACAGGAGTTGCATGCGGTGCTCGTCGGCAGTCGGTTCCTGTGGCTGCACCGAGCGAAGGTGATCGAGGGCAGATCCGGCGAAACCGGGGTAGTAGCGGAAGCTGTCACCGTCAGCGATTGCGGTGGTGAGCTTTTCGCCGAGTGGGGCGGTCTGCATCATCTGCAGGCGCACACGTCGCAACGGGAGATCGCCGGCGAGATCGCGGGCCAATCCGCCGAGTGTTGCTCCGGGGCAGACGATCACGAGATCGGCGTCGAAGTTGCGACCGCGGTCGTCGCGGGTGTGTACGCCGGAGCTGTTCGTCGTGATCTCGCGGGCTTCCGTTCCGGCGTGGAAGGTGTAACGGCCGGTGGATTCGAGGTAAGAACGGATGGCGGGGAGCGCTTGCCGTGACTCGACAGCGGCGTCCAGGGTGCAGTGCAGTCCGCCGAGAAACTTGCCCCGGAGCGCGGGGTTGACGACGCGAACGGCGTCGGGATCGAGAAGTGCGAACCCTCGGTTGTCGGCGTCCGGCCGAGCGAATGCTTCCTGCGCGACCGCGACCTCCTCCTCGGTGCGCATGAGGGTGATGGAGCCGGCCGGGCGGTATCCGACGCCGGGGACACGGGCGGCAAGGTCCGCCCACAGCTCGCGCGAACGCAGCGCGGCTTCGAGTTCGTGCGGAGCGCGCCCGGATACCCAGACCAATCCGAAGTTCCGTACCGTTGCACCGCGGGCTTCGGGCTCGCGTTCGAGATGGATGACGTCGTGTCCCCGGCGGATTGCCTCGTCGGCGTGCGCCGTTCCGAGGATTCCTCCGCCCACAATCAAAATTCGCATGTAGAGATAGTGACGTTTGGTCTAGACCAATAGGGGGAATCGAGACGAACTCCAGGTTAACAATTGGTATAGACCGAATTCTTGTACGCTTGCGCCATGAATCAGCAGACGTCCACCGGGCCGGGGACCTCGAGCGTCGTGATCGAACCGGAGCTGAAGTACTACCGGGTGCGCACCGAGATCGAGACCATTCTCAGTGGGCTCGAGGAGGGCGACGCAGTCCCGTCCGAGCGGGAATTGGCGGCACGGTTCACTGTCGCTCGCGAGACGGTCCGTCAAGCGCTTCGTGATCTGCTTGTCGAAGGACGGATCGAGCGGCGGGGGCGGGGCACTGTCGTCGCGAGTCCGAAGTTGGTTCAGCCTCTCTCGATTCGTTCGTATACCGAAGGCGCGCTGAGTGCTGGGCGAGTGCCCAGTCGTAAGGTTGTGACGTTCGAACGAATGTCAGCCGACGACGGTCTCGCCACGGAGTTGGGTATCGAGTTGGGCGACAGCGTCGTTCATCTCGAGCGTGTCCTCTTCGCCGACGGTGAGAAGATCGGACTCGAGTCAACCTTCCTGCCGGACAGCAGGTTCGGTGAGATGCTCGACGCTTTCGATGCCACGACGTCGCTGTACGCGGCTATCCGTTCCATCGGCGTGGTCTTCGCCTCCGCAACCGAACGGATCGAGACGGTGCTCGCGTCACCGCGTGAGGCAACGCTCGTCGAGTCCACGACCTCGATGCCGATGCTTCTGCTGCACCGGACCTCCGTCGATCCGGAGGGTGTGCCGATCGAGCGGGTTCGCTCGCTTTACCGCGGCGACCGCATTGCCTTCTTGACGACTCTTCGCGAGTAGGAGGGGCGTCGAGGGGGTCTGCCGTAACCGGGAACGGTAGGCACTCCCAGGCCCGTGGAATCTGTTCTGTACTGGACTCCATCAAACGGGAGGACAGTGAACATGGGTGACAAGAAGGTCTGGTTCGTAACCGGCGCAGGCCGGGGCATGGGAGTCGACATTGCTCAGGCGGCTCTTGCCGGCGGGCACGCGGTGGTGGCAATGGGGCGTGATGCGGACCGTGTTTCTGCAGCGATCGGTGAGCATGACGACCTGTTGGTGATTGCCTTGGACATCACCGACGAACAAGCCGCATATGCTGCGGTGGACACGGCAGTTGCACGATTCGGTGGAATCGATGTGCTGGTGAACAACGCCGGAAACTTCTACGCCGAGTTCTTCGAGGTTGTCAGTCCGGCGCAACTTCGCGCTCAGATGGAGACCAACTTTTTCGGGCCGATCAATGTGACACGGGCGGTGTTGCCGGTGATGCGTAGGCAACGGAGTGGACATGTCGTGACTGTCAGTTCGCTTGCGGGCCTGGTTGGTCAGGAGTTTTGCGCAGCCTACGCCGCGTCGAAATTTGCGCTGGAGGGCTGGATGGAATCATTGCGATTCGACGTCGACCCGTACGGAATCGGGACGACGATCGTGGAGCCGGGATTCTTCCGGACCGAACTGCTTGTCGAGGGTGCGTCGTCGATCTGGCCTGAATTGTCGATAGACGACTACGGCGCTCGGACTGGGAAGACCGTCGAAGCGTGGAAGAGCATGAACGGTGCCCAGGGTGGGGATCCGGTGAAACTTGCCGCGGCACTTGTGGCACTTGTCGATTCGCCGCTACCCCCGCGTCGGTGGGTCGCCGGCGCCGATGCACTGTCCGTGGTCGAGCAGAAAGCCCACCAACTGCTCGATGAAGTCGAAGCCCACCGTGGTTTGTCTTCGTCGCTTGGCCCTCGAGGCATGACGACCTGATCCGAATTCGTCAGGTCACGGTTGTGAGTTGAACATGTCCAGGAGCCCCTGGGGTGCGTTCTCGCCGAAGCACACGTCCAGACCGTCAGCCGACTGTTGTGCCGATGCGGCGCTGCGTGGGAAGAGTCGTTCTTCGTAGGCAGCAAGTCCTTCCTCCGTGCCGCTATGTGACGCGATCGCCTGGCCGAGTTCGGCGCCGTCGAGCATTGCCAGGTTCGCGCCCTCTCCGGCAAACGGCGACATGACATGCGCTGCGTCCCCGAGCAGAGTGACCCCGGGAGTACGGCTCCAACTGTGCCCGATGGGAAGAGCATGGATGGGGCGAGGGGTCAGCGAGCTGTCCGCTTCGACGATCAGTGACCGCAGCGACTCGTCCCAGTCCGAGAAGTGTTCCAGCAGAATCTTCTTCGCAATATGATCGTCGGAGAAGTCGACACTCGCTGACCAGTTCTCGGGAACTCGCAGGGCGGCATAGATGTGCAGACTGTTGTCGGTCTCACGGTGGGCAAGGAAGCCCTTGTCGGCACTGAGCGCGAACATCATTCCGCCGCCGACTGTTTCAGCGGCCTTCGCGTGCTGGTTGTCGGCGTCGTGAAGGTCGAACTCCACGAAAGATACTCCGGTATAGGCAGGAGTGGCGTTTGAAACCAGTGGGCGAATTTTCGACCACGCGCCGTCGGCGCCGACCAGGAGATCGGTGGTGAAGTGGGTGCCATCCACGAGGTGGACTTCATGCCGACCGTCCGGCAACGGATGGGCACTGCGGACCTTTGCTCCCCAGCGGATTGTTTCTTTCGGAATTGAGCTGAGCAGTAGGTCACGCAGCTGGCCGCGGTCGATTTCCGGGCGGTCGCCGTCTCCGGTGTCCTGCTCGCTCAGGTGCACGACGGCATTTCGATCGAGGACGCGTGTCTCTTCGCCGCCTTGATGAACGAGTGCGCGGAACTCGTCGTAGAGGCCTGCGGCACGAAGCGCGATCTGGCCCGAATCTTCGTGGATGTCGAGCATCCCGCCTTGGGTCCGAGCTGTTGGTCCGGATTCGAAATCGAATACCGCCGAATCGATTCCGCGGAGATGGAGGACTCGGGCGAGGGTGAGGCCGCCGAGGCCGGCGCCGATGATTGCGATGGGATAGTGGTTCATGGTGGGTTCCTAAGAAGTGAGTGGGGTGTTCTCGATGCCCGTGATGAGCGTGCGGAATCCCCAGGAGAGACGCGCGGTGGGTTCACCGGCAAGTAGAGCTGTTGCATGGCCTGCGACGAGTGGGTGCGTCTGCGGGTTTGCGTTCCGGATTGCGTCGGTCAACGCGCTCCATTGGGCATCCGAGTCGGCGGAATTGTTCGGCGCCGAGTGTTCGGCAGCAGTGGACGTCGCGTACTGCAGCAGCAAGTCCACGCCCCACGCGGCTTGACCTGAAGGGACTTCGCCTTCGTCGAGCAATGCCAGCAGGCGCTCGAGCAGGCGTACGTAGTGAACTCCGCTGGGCCGGGAAATGAGAGCCGACTGGGCAAGGCCGGGATGATCGAACAGTATGGCCGTGTAGGACGTCAGCACCCGTTCGAGGCGCGCCTGCCAAGTGCCGGAGGAATTTTCGGCGAGGTCCACGACTCCGAGCAGTTCGTCCAGAACGGCGGCGTGCAATTCGGCGGTATTTTGAACGTACACGTACAGCGACGCCGGCCCGGTGTCGAGTTCGAGGGCGAGTCGACGCATGGTCAACTTCTGCAACCCCTCCGACCGCAAGATTTCCACCGCGGTACTGACGATGCCCTCGCGTGTCAGGGCGGGTTTGGCCGGACGATTGCGTCGGCTCGATGGACTTGCTGGCTGGTTGGGCATGTTTTCATCGTACACGAACATGTTCGTAACGAACATGTTCGTTGAGTCACGTGAAGATGTCACGAATCACATGCTGATGTTAATGGGCTACATGCCCGCACCGCCGGAGAGCATTGCGATCGTCAGCAGGATGCCGCCGACTATGCCCACGAGCGGGCTGTCGCTGTTGAGTAGCCAGTCGTTCAACGATCCCATGAGCGCCTCTTTCGGGTTTCGATCTGCCGACGGTCGAGCTTATCGACAGATCGAACCCGATATGTCACTTTTGTCTGAATTGTCGATCGGACCTGAGGTGATCAGCCGTAGACGTTGTCGGGGCTGATCAACTTGGTGATCGGTACCATCAACGCGCTGGTCAGATCAGTCTCGCCGTCGATGTCGGTGTTGATGAAGACAACCAGGGTGGTGTCCTTCTCGGGCAAGTAGACCGAGACTGTCTTGTAGCCGGGCAGGCTTCCGTTGTGACCGATCCAGCCACCGCTGTTGAACAATCCGAGACCGTAGCCGGAGCTGTCGTCCCCTTCGCTCAAGTTCACGGTTTGCAGGCGCTGCTTCTGAGTGTCGTCGGTGAGGAGATCGCCCTTGGCCAGCGCCGGAACCCAGATGCGCATGTCGTCCAACGACGAGATCATTGCACCCGCGGCGCCGCCCCACGACGGATTCCAGTCCGTCGCCGCGGTCACGGATTCGTCGAGCGTTTGGTTGGTGTAACCCTGTGCGTGTGGTGTCGGGAACGCGTTGGTCGTGGGAAAGCTGGTGTGCTCCATGCCGAGTGGTGTTGTGATCTTGGTGTCGATGACGTCCGACAGTTTTGAGCCGGAGACCTTTTCGATCACCATTCCCAGCAGAATAGTGTTGGTGTTCGAGTAGTCGACGGTGGTCCCTGGTCGAAGTTGGAGTGGGAGGTCCTTGACGTATCCGACGAGTTCCTCCGGTGTGAAAGTTCGGCGAGGATCCGAAAGATATTCCATCACAAACTGTTCAGACGTCGTGTAGTCCACGAGGCCGCTGCGCATCCCTGCCAGATGACGCAAGCTGATCGCATCACCTTCCATGACCCCGTCGACGTACTGGGAGATCGGATCGTCGAGACCGATCTTTCCCTCGTCGACCAATTGCAGCAGGGCGGTGACGGTAAATGTCTTGGTGACGCTACCGATCCGGTGGTAGAAGTCGGTCTCCATCGGTGCCTTGGTTGCAGTGTCGGCGACTCCTGCAACCTTCACATAGTTGCCGTCGGGTCCCCAAATGCCCACCATCGCACCGGGAATCCCCGTCGAATTCACCGCAGCGTCGATGATCGAATCGAGCTGGCCGGTGATGGCAGAGTCCATGACCTTGTCAGTGGTGGATGTGGGATTGTCTGTGGATTTGTCCGTGCTGCAGCTGATTACAGCGCCGGCAATGATGGCGCTGCACAGGCCGACAAGCATGATGCGTCTTGCTCCGGTTTTCATGAGTCGAACTCTGCCTGTCCGAGGGCACTCACACATCGACCCCGGGTACGGCAGACGCAGTCCCCAGGTACCTCCTCAACCGGTACCGGGGGACTACGGAACCCTGGCCTGAACCCTTGACTTGGGTCAGAGCCCGCCGTCGAAGAACGCCGCCAGCGCCGGTGCGGGGTCTGCCGCGGTGCCCATATTTGCTACGCCGACAACGATCAATCCCAGCGTGAACAGTGCAGTGAGAAGGCCTATCGACCCCGACATGAATCTCGTCCGCCTGTCGGATCGTGCCGTTCTCGCGAAGCGTGCCCACACGACCACAGTCACGGCCAGTGATATTGCTGCCGCGATCAGCGCGATCACCGCCATGGCCAAGTGATACCGCGCGAAGTCGCTGATCATCAGTTCGAGGGCGGGACTTTGCTGATTTCCGGTGCCCGTCGACTGAGCGAGCTGTTGTCGGACCTGCCCGACAGTTTCGGAGAGTGCCCCATCCGTCTGGGCCACGGGCAACATCGAGATCAGCGAAGAGAAGGGTGCGACAACACCTTGGACATTTGCCATCACGAGTACCGAAGAGAACAGCGCGAGGAGCGTGACCAGGCCTCCCGCCGAGACGAATGCGAGTTTCTTTCCAACCGTCAGAGGGCCGGCGTTCACGAACGACGCCTTGACCATGCGGCCGAGTGCGAGCAGAACCGTCAGCAGGATTACCGCAATCACAGCCTTGGCCACGTGGTAGCGCAGCCAGTAGTCGACAGCGGACTCCAAGCTCGGAGAGACGGCTTGGACACCGGAACTCCAGTATTCGACGAACGCGGCGCGGACCGTCTCGACGAGTTCCCCCTGGCCTGCGTACCCATCGCCCGGCCTACTCGTCAGCATGCCCGGGGCGAGAACGAAGGCAGCGGAGAAACCGGCGACCAACGCGATCAACGCGGCGATCTTGCGACCGGAGTGCTGCGTCGAGCGCGACGGCCCCGCAGTGTTGTGCCGTGGAGTGTTGTGCAGTGGGATTCCTCCAGCGTGATGAGCGATCATCTGGTCACCGTCCACAAGGTCATGTCAACGAGTGTAGAAATCGGTACACCGGACTTCATCGTTCGAGAGGGTGATATTTCCGGTGATGGCGTCCGCCCGCCGTCGACATCCCCTCAGCACTCGACGACATTGACGGCGAGTCCGCCTTCACTGGTTTCCTTGTAACGCACGGACATGTCGTTTCCGGTTTGGCGCATGGTTTCGATGACGGTATCGAGGCTCACCACATGCGTCCCGTCACCCAGGTATGCGAGCTGAGCTGCGGTGACTGCAGTCGAGGCGGCTACGGCATTTCGTTCGATGCAGGGGATTTGGACCAGGCCACCAACCGGATCGCAGGTCAGCCCCAGATGGTGTTCCATGGCAATCTCAGCTGCATTCTCGATTTGTCGTGGTGATCCGCCCATGACAGCGCACAAGCCGGCTGCCGCCATCGCGCAGGCAGCTCCGACTTCACCCTGGCACCCCGCCTCCGCACCCGAGATCGAGGCATTCGCCTTGATGATCGATCCGATTGCGGCAGCGGTGAGGAGAAAGGTTCGAACGTCGTGAGCGCCGGCGCCCGTAGCGCGTATGTGGTGATAGAGCACCGCCGGCACGATGCCCGCAGCGCCGTTCGTCGGAGCCGTTACCACGCGGCCACCTGCTGCATTTTCTTCGTTGACCGCCATGGCGTAGACGGTCAGCCACTCGCGTGAGGAGGGGTCGCAGTTACGTTGTTCCAGTTGAGTGTTCGCAGACCGTGCTCGTCGGCGAACTCCGAGACGCCCGGGCAATACACCTTCGGTCTGGGTGCCGCGTTCGATGCATGCGCGCATCGCGGACCAGATCGCGTCGATGCCGGTGAATGCTCGATCCTGGCCATGCATCGCGATTTCGTCCGACAGTGCCAGCTCGGCGATGGTTCCGGAGCCGCATTCCGCCAGTAGCTCTTTCGCGGTTCGATAGCGTGAGTTGATCGAATGCGCGCTTGCTTGCGTCTCCGTTCCGGCGCGCAGTACGAATCCGCCACCGATCGACAGATATGTACTCGTACAGACGATTTCGTTACCCTTGAAGGCTGTCAGTGTCATCGAGTTGGGGTGCCCGTGACGGCGAACGAGTGGCTCGAACACCATGTCCTCGCGAGTGAACACTACGTGTTCGAGTGAGCCACCGACGAGCATCACCGATCCGCCGTCCGACAGTTCGGCCCAGCGCCCGTGAACGTCGGTCGGCTCGCACGTTTCAGGATCCAACCCACGAAGTCCCGCAATCACCGCGTCGGGAGTGCAGTGACCTATTCCG
The DNA here is from genome assembly GCF_903819475.1 of Rhodococcus sp. UFZ-B548. Lineage (NCBI taxonomy): Bacteria > Bacillati > Actinomycetota > Actinomycetes > Mycobacteriales > Nocardiaceae > Rhodococcus > Rhodococcus sp. UFZ-B548. The sequence goes on along the minus strand of NZ_CAIJDS010000002.1, from coordinate 59,775 downwards.
GTGGCGGCGAGAGAGCCGTGCAGGTAGCAGCGAATTCGGTCGACCGACGCGGTCAAGCCGGCGGCGGAGAGCTCGCCGCCGAAAGTGTGGGCGGCGCGCATCGGACCGACCGTGTGTGAACTGGAGGGTCCGATGCCGATGGAGAAGAATTCGAGAGCGGAAACGTAGACGCCGGTGGTGCTCATTTGGCGCTCGTGACGGTGGTCGCTCCTGACTCGCGCTGGGCCGCAATCGTCAGGAGGTTGGAGCGCGAGTCCCCGGTTGCGGCTCGGATCACTGTGCGCGCCATTGCGATTGCTCCGTGCAGAACAGCTTCGTCGCCCGCTGCGGAGCGGGCATCAGCGGCAAACTCGATAGTGTGAGGAACTCCGGTGACGCCGCGCAACGCGATCATCGGGTGGATCGAGGGGACCACCTTCGACACGTTGCCCATGTCCGTCGAGCCGCCGGTCAGGGGAGTTCGGGCGGCCGCGGTGCGGCCCAGGCTCGCGATCTCCTCGTCCCAGATCGTCGCCAGCACGCGATGTTGAACAAGCTCCTCGTAGCGCGGTTCGGCGCGTTCGGTCGACCAGGAGCAGTCGCTGGCCACAGCTGCGCCCTCGAAGCAGGCGAGCATGCGACGCTTGGCGTCCAACAGCACGTCGAGTTCTGCGGCCCGAACTTCCGCTCGCACCAACGTCGAGGCCGGAATGATGTTTGTTGCTTCGCCGCCGTGCTCGACGTAGGCGTTGAGCCTGACGTCGGACGGAAGTTGTTGACGGAGAAGTCCGATGGCGACCAAGGCGATCGTGGCGGCGTCACCTGCGTTGATGCCCTTGTGTGGCGCAGCGGCCGCGTGTGCGGCTCGTCCGGTGTAGGTCACGTCGAACCGGTCGACTGCCTGCGTTCCGGTGACCGTGCAACTGACGTCTTCACCTGGGGGGGGGGGGGGGGGGGGGGGGGGGGGGGGGGGGGGGGGGGGGGGGGGGGGGCAAGACTTTCCCGCCGCCATGTTCTTCGGCCGGCGTACCGAGAAGGACGACGGTCAGGCCGTGTTCCTCCGCGACCTCTCCGAGCGCGATCGCTGCTCCCAGTCCGGCAGCGGCGATGACATTGTGTCCACACGCATGACCGATGTCGGGAAGGGCGTCGTACTCAGCGCAGACTACGACGCGGAAGGGGCCGGAGCCTCGCACAGCTTCGAATGCCGTCTCGAGGCCGTAGGCGGCGCGAGTAACCGTGAAGCCGGCTTCCTGTGCGGCGTCCGCCAAGAGGGCGGACGCCCGATGCTCTTCGAATGCCAGCTCTGGGTGAGCATGGATCGTGTGGCTGACATCGATGAGGCGTGATGCCCACTTCTCGATCGTGCTCGAAACCGAGTCTGTGTGGGTGAGGGTGTCAGCGATGGACATGGGTATTGCTTCCTTTCAACATCTTTGGTTCTCTGTGTCTTCGGATCGCGGTGTCTACGGTTCTCAGCGTCTTCGGGTGCAGTTCTAGTGCCAGAGGCCCAGCGCGAACTCCGCGACGACCACGGAAAGTAGGTAAGAGGCGAGGATCGCGACGATTCCGACGGGCACGATCTTCCAGCCGATCGTCTTGAGCAAGGGAAGGTCCTTGCCGAGGCTGAGACCTGCGACAGTCAAGGTGAGGGTGCAGATCGAGAGAAAGTCGACAGTCCCGACGGTGCTCGAGACGAAATCACCGATGGGGGACCACGGTGTTGTCGCCAAGGCGCCGATGGTGATGATTGCGATCATCGCCGCGATCTTGCCGCGCGTCAGGCGGGCCACGCCGACGCCCAGGAGCAACAATCCGGTGAGGATCAGGTAACCGACGATGATCGATCGAGATACGCCACCCGCTGCGATTGAGGAGACGATGACCCCACCGACGAACAGAATCGGAACGATGGTGGTCAGCGGCACGGTGACGCTCGGCGCAACCGCTCGTGGGGCAGTGTCGGCTTTCCGTTCGCTGGTCGTCTTCGAGCGCTTGGTGAGTGCGCCGTAGATTCGATCGGCAAGGGGGAGTGCGACATACATGCCGACATACACGCCGAGGAGGCCGGTGATGATGTTGGATGTTGCCGCTACGGCGAGTACCTGGTCGGCCATCTCGGGGTGCGCCGAAACGACGCTGGCGGCAGCGGCAGCCATCATCGAGCCGGATCCGACCCCAGCACCCATCGCCAATGCAAGGGGGTCGAAGATGTTGAAGGATGTCGCCAGCGACGCAATCAGGCTGATCAGCACGGCACCGAACAGAGTGCCGAAGACGTACATCGACAGGACACCACGGTACTGGTCGGAATCGGGACCGTAGCGTTCACTGACCATCGCGAAGGACCCCTCGCGGTCGATGGAGAAGGTGGCTCCGACGGTGGCCGGTCCCATCCGAAGGAGTACCGCCAACGGGAGTGCGAGAGCGATAGTGCCGAACAAGTGCCCCAGTTCCTGCAGTAGCAGGGCGGGGCCCGCCTCGAACAACAGTTGGATGTTCGGGCCGATGGTGAAAGACAGTCTCGCGCAAAGCAAGAGAACAGCCAGCCCCATGATTGCCGAGGCTGCGGCCTGAAGATCGAGGCCGAGAGGTTTCCACTTCTGACTCGAGACGGCACCGCCGGCAATCAGTCCCCACACCATGGGCAAGATCGTGATGGCGGCAGCGCCGACAGGAATCACTGCGGGGCCGATCAGTTGAGCGCCTGCCGCAAGCGCGAGGAGCAGAATCGCCACGATCCACAGCCGTGGCGACCTCAAGGCGAAAACGATCTTTTGCGTCGGGGTTTGATCGCTGACCGGAGAATCGTCATGCGAGACAGGGAATGCTTCGGTCATGTCGGTGTCTTTCTCGAGGGGGCGAACGAACGCAAGAAGCAAGCGTTCTCGAGGTTCAGGATTTGGTGGACTATTGATGTGATGAAGTTAGGATCGATGCGTTTCGATCCTGTTTCGGTGCAGCATTCTTTTGAAAGTGAGGTCCTCGGTGCAGGATCAGGTGCTCAAGGACGAAGATCTTCGGCTGTTGAACGCACTGCAGATCAGGCCGCGAGCCTCGTGGTCCGAGCTTTCACGCGCGATCGGTTCCGACCCGGTCACCCTGACCAGGCGTTGGGAGCGTCTGCACTCGCAAGGGATAGCGTGGATCGCTGCGTACCGTGGGGGTCCCATCGTGTCGGCGACCGCACTGCTCGAGATCGAATGCGCACCGGCACAGACCTTGAGCGTGGCCGAACAGATCGCGCACGATCCCGAAGTTCTCACAGTCGATCTCACAACCGGCAATCGGGATCTACTCGTCACGCTCACCTGCACTGACCTCGATCAATTGTCCAGGTATGTCTTGGAACGAACACGATCGCTACCGATGGTCACTGCGATGCGAACTCAGATCGTGTCCTCGGCGAATTCCGACGCACGAAACTGGCGTCTACGTGCTCTCGATGCGGAAGAAATTGCCGCGCTCGACTCGGCCCCGGCGGCGAAGAGTCGTGGGGTACGCGCCAGCGAAGAGGAACAGTCGAAGCTGTTCGACATCCTTTCTCGCGAACCACGAATTACCGTCTCGGCCCTCGCTGCAGCCCTCGGCGTCACGCCGGCTCGCGCCGGGGCGCTCCTTTCTCACGAGCTGTCGACGGGGCGCCTGGTCGTCCGCACGGAGATTGCTCGGCCCTACTCCGGCTGGCCGGCCTACGCCTGGTATTTCTTACGTCTCGAGGGGCGAAAGGAAGCCATTGCTCAGCGCCTTTCCCTCCTGCGTGAGGCGAGGCTTGTTGCTTCGACGATCGGCAGCTACGACATCGCATTGGCGGTGTGGCTGCGCTCGATCGACGACGTGCAGCGTTTGGAAGGTTATCTCGCCGAGCAGTTTCCGGGCGTATCCGTGGTGGACCGGTCGATCGTCCTGCGTACGCCGCATCATCTACATCGAACAATCGATGTGTCGGGTCGAAGCATGCCGAAGCACGGGTGATCCGTAACGCGTTCGCGCGGATCGGGTGCTCTCCGACTACTGGGGGATCGCCACGTCGACGATCAAGCCGTAGTGATCGGAACCTTCGATCTCGATGCGCTCGAGAGTCTTCGCCTGTGCACCCCGCAGAAGTACATGGTCGATGCCGACGATCGCGGGAAATTTTTTGTCCGCCGGGTAGGTGCGAACGATGCCGACTCCCAATTGGTCTGCGGTATCGGAGTAGCCGACGTCGAGAAGCTCACGGAATTGCTTGTGCGTGAAGGTCGTGTTGAAATCGCCACTGACGACGACGGTTCCCTCCGCGGCAGCGGCGTCGAGCGCGTTTCGCAAAGTGCTCAGCTCGGCAGTCCACACGTCGGGCGGGGTCACGTACGCCGGTCCGGGGTGAACCGCCAGAAGGGTGAACGGGGTTGAGAATCCCACTTCGGCAACAAGATTGGTAGGTCCGAAGCCGTTCAATTCCCGAGTTTCCGTCAGCGGATAACGACTGTAAATACCTGCGCCACCCCCGCCGGCCTCGTCCGGTACCAAGTAGTGATGCGGCAGCAGTTGCTCGAGCCCTTGATCTCTCAGAGAGCCTTCGAGTGATGTGGTCAGTTCCTGAACCGTCAGGACATCGACTGCCTTCTCACGCACCGTCGCAGTCAAACTGACGGGGTCTGCCTGCCCGAAGAGAAGGTTCGCTTGCATTACACGCAGAGACGGCCCGTCGATTTCGGAACTGTTTGCTACATACAATGGACTGATCACCGACGCGCCCACCGCTATCAGTACCACCGAAATCGCCAGCAGGATCCAGCGGCGAAAAACCAGGCATATCAGGGACGCTGCGAGTGTGACTGCAAGCAGCATCGGGACAAAGGAGGCCACGGCGATCAACGGGTTGATCGGCTTGGTGGAGTACAACGAGATCAGCGCAATGACACCGACGGCAATCCCACCCACCCCGGCGACCTGAGCGATACGGCGAGCCGGAACGTTGTCCGTCGTGAATCCCATACCAAACGGTACCTAATGCAGCTTAGGCTCCCGATTGCCTGGCGTTGTCAGTCGCCGGTTCGGGTGCGGAATGCGTTCACGGCCGCTTCGATGGTCGGGTAGAAGTGCGTCGAATCGAACCTGTCGCCGACCCCGAATCGGATGAGTCGATCCTTGATCGGACCTTTCATCTCCGCGAATGCCAATCGAATTCCTTTGCCCTCCAAAAATGTATCCAGATCGACGAGTTCGTCGACGGCGGTCGTGTCGAGTCCGGTGATCGGCTCGGCGGCAATGACCACCCATTCGACCGGGTCGGGTGCCTTGGCGACGACGGAGCGAACGTACTCGTCGAAGATCTCGCCGTTCGCGAAAAACAGTGGTGCGTCAAATCTCACCAACACGAGGCCGGGGATGCGATGTCCGTCCGGGTGGCGTTCGACGTCGTGGAATCCCGCGGGTTCGCCCGTCTCGACGAGTTCGGTTCGATGTGGCTGCCATACCTGCGCGATGACCGCTACGAAGGAGAGTCCGATCGCAACAAGGATGCCTTGAAGCACCCCGACCAGGGCAACGCCCAGAAACGCCGCGACGGCGAGGCCGAATTCCACGGTGCTCATGCGCCACATGCGGACCATGCCGCCCACGTCGATCAGTGCACACGCGGCGACGATGACGACGGCGGCCAGTGTTGCATCGGGCAGATATGCCGTCAGTCCGGGAGCGACGAGGACAAACACCAGGACGGCGAGTGCTCCGACGACACCGGCCAATTGTGTATGCGCCCCACTCTGTTCGGCTACCGGCGTCCGTGATCCGCTCGCCGATATCGGAAATCCGCCGAACAGTCCGCCGGCCACGTTCGCGACACCGATCGCCTTCATCTCGGTACTGCCGTTCACGTCCTCGCCGTGTCGGGCGGCGAAGGTGCGCGAGAGAACGCCGGTGTCGGCGAAGGCAATCAGCGCGATACCGGCCGCCGGTCCGATCAGGTGCCCGACGTCTTGCCAGGTGACTCCACCGAGAGAGGGGAGGGGAAGTCCTTCCGGCAGTGCGCCGACCATGCCGATGTCATCGGTGAGACCGGCGGCGGCGGACAAGACTATTGCCGCGACGACGGCGACCAGCACACCGGGTACAACTGGTACCCAGAGCCGGAAGACCACAATGACAATGAGTGAACCCACGCCGACGACGGCAGCGAGGGGATCGACATCTCCACCGGCCAGAGCCTTTCCGATCTCACCGATTTCACCGAGGAGGCCGGACGCGTCGACGGAGAAACCGAGCAGCTTGGGAATCTGACCGATTACGACGACGAGCGCGATGGCGTTGAGGTAGCCGAGGCGGATCGGTTTCGAGAGGAGTTCGGTCACGAAACCCAGACGCAGGAATCCGCCGATCACCAGGATGAGCCCGACAAGGACGGCGAGAACCCCGGCGAGTGCAAGCGCGTTCTCCGAATCGCCGACCACCGCCAGCGGTATGACTGCGGCGGCGATGAGCGGTGCCAGCGACGAATCAGGCCCGAGTACAAGAATCTTCGACGGTCCGACTACCGCGTACGCGAGCAACGGCACGATGGTTGCGTACAGACCGGCGTACGCGGGCAATCCGGCGGCCTCGGCGTAGCCCATCCCCGCCGGGATCAGCAGGGCCGTCAAGACGAGCCCTGCTGTGATGTCGGTTCGCAGCCATTCGCGGCGGTACCCGCGGGCAGTCGCGATCCCCGGTAGCCGACCTAGACCCTCCGTCCACGTCATCGTGTGATTGTCCCTCCCTCAGCGGAGTGACGGGCGCGCTCGGGGGCAACTGCAGTGGTCGCGGTGATGGCGACAGGTGTCGGTGAGAGGCGGCGGCGTCGGATCGCCTTTTCCAACTCGACGACAACCGGGATGATCAGCGACCAGCCTAGGCAGACGAGCCACTGGGCGCCGGTCAGTGAGGTTGTCATGAGGAGATCCTGGAGAACACCCGCCTCGACGGCAAATACGGTCACGACCGTGGGGATGGTCAAGATCTTGATGGCACCGAGAACCGGCGGAACAAGGCCGGACTCGGGATCACGCCGCATGGTCAACCCAGCGAATATCGAACCGAGCGAGAGCACTACGAATGCGGTGGTCATGGGGACATTCGCCTCAGTAGTGCTCATTTCGCCGGGTGCGAGAAGCATCGCTGCGAGTGTCACGGCAAATTGCAAGACGCCGTACGCGAGCCACTGAGCGACTGCGCTTCGATGTGCGATCGGCATCTTGGGATCGCGTGGCGGCTTGTTCATCAGATCCGGTGGCGGCGGGTCGAGCATGATCACGGCGACGGGGAACAGTGTGATGAAGAAGTGCTGGAACAGCACCATCAGCGGTGTCAGTGCCACACCCTCGTTGATGTTGAAGATGCTCGCGGCGAGGAAGAGGAGAACCAACGAGAAGAGTTTCGACATCTGGTAGCGGATGTACGAGACGATCTTCTCGTAGATGTTGCGGCCCAGGGTGATCGCGGTGATGAGGGTTCCGAAGTTGTCGTCGGTGAGCACCATCTTGCCCGCCTGTTTGGTTACCTCACTGCCCGAGCCCATGGCGACGCCGATATCGGCCTTCTTCAACGCGGCGGCGTCGTTGACAGCATCTCCGGTCATCGCGACCACGGCGCCACCGCTCTGCATGACATCGACCAAGCGAAGTTTGTCCTGCGGAGTGACTCGGCCGAACACGTGCAGGTTCGGCAACGCGGCCGAGAGTTCGTCATCGGTCATCGCTTGCAATTCGGCTCCGCCGACCGCGCCCGGGCCGAGTCCGAGTTCGGCACCGATCGCGGCGGCGGTGATGGCATGGTCGCCGGTGATCATGCGGACCTCGATGCCGGCCCGGTGTGCGGTTCGCACCGAATCGACCGCCTCCGGACGCAGCGGGTCGATGATGCCTGCCATACCGACAAACGTCAGGTCCTCGACAAAGGACATAGGGTCCGCCACGACAGCGTCTTCCCGTCCGTCGAGTCGTCTGACCGCGAATGCCAGCACCCGAAGACCCTTCTCGGACATGGACTGATTTGCTGCCGTGAGTTCGTCTCGGACTTCCTCGATCGGGACCTGCCGGCGGCCGGGGAGAAAGGCCGAAGAACAACGAGCGAGGACGACATCGGGTCCGCCCTTGACCAATCCGACGAACTGACTTGAGCCGTCGACTTCGAGATGGTGGTACGTGGCCATGAACTTGTACGCGGAATCGAACGGAACCGTCGCCACCCGCGGGTAGGTCCGTCTGGTGAGTGGGGCGTCGGCACCGATCTTTGCCGCGAGCACCACGAGTGCGGCCTCGGTCGGGTCGCCGACAACTTCCCCGGAATCGGAAACCGTTGCATCGCTGTCGAGACACAGTCCGTATGCGAGAAGGGTGAAGTCGGGCGGTGCCTCGCCGGCAACCTGCGTGATCCTTCCCGCTTTGGCGTAGCCTTCGCCGTCGACTGTGTACCAACGGCCGTGGACGTACAGCGATCGGACGGTCATCTGGTTCATGGTCAGCGTGCCGGTCTTGTCCGAGTTGATTGCACTGGTCGCGCCGAGAGTTTCGACGTCGGTCAGGTTCTTCACGACGGCCTTGGCGTCGGCCAGTTGACGGGCCCCGTAGGCCAGCATTGCCTGGACGAAGGTTGGCAGGCCGGTCGGAATCGCGGACACTCCCATCGCGATACCAAGGAGCAGAAGCGTTGTCAGGTCCTGACCACGAATGAGTCCGATGACGACGATGACGATCACGGCTGTCCACGCGATGATGCCGAGAAGTTTGGTGAGAGAGTCCAATTCTCGTTGCAGTGGCGACTTGCCAGGGGCGACGGCCGACAACATCGACGCGATCTGGCCGATCTGCGTCTGCATTCCGGTCTCGGTGACCACCATGGTCGCTGTGCCGCGGGTGACCGAGGTGTTCTGGAACACCAGATTGCTGCGGTCTCCGAGTGGAATATCCTCATTGCTCAGCGTTTTCGGGTCCTTCGGGATCGGCGCGCTTTCCCCGGTCAATGCGGCTTCCTGTGTCTCCAGGGTGGTCGAGGCGAGCAACCGCCCGTCGGCAGCGATGATGTCTCCTGCCTCGACTTGGACGACGTCACCCGGCACCAGTTCGGTAGCGTCGAGCTGAATCAGGTTCCCGTCACGAATGACACGTGCTTGGGGTGTCTGCATCTTGGCGAGCGCGTCGACGCTGGCCCGTGCCTTCAACTCCTGTCGAGTTCCGAGGACGATGTTGAGCACGACGAGCACCGCCACCACGATCGCTGTCGGCACTTCACCGATGGCGATGCTGACCGCGGCCACGGCGACGAGCATCAAGTTCATCGGATCTTTCAGTTGCAGCAGTGCGATCGACCACGTCGACGGCGGTGGCGTCGAGGTGATTTCGTTCGACCCGTAGCGTTGTCGACGTTGGTCGGCCTCACTCGATTGCAGTCCGCGCTGCTGGTCCGACTGCAGTACGGACACGACTGATTCGCCACTCTGCGCATGCCACGGCGTGGGGCTCATGACCGCACGTCCTTTCCTTGGCGATCGTCAATACCGGGTCGGAATCCAGTGAAGCGGTTGTTTGGGCGTCTGGTAGCCGTGGGCCTTCTGCCGTTTCGGCAGGGTGATGTCAGTGGATTGCACGGGCTCGTAGGGGATCTGACTCAAAATGTGACTGATGATGTTGAGTCGTCCGCGTTTCTTGTCGTCGTTGTTTGCGACATACCAGGGCGCCCAGCCGGTGTCGGTGAAGCGAAACATCTCGTCGCGAGCACGCGAGTAGTCGTACCAATGACTGAACGACTTCAGATCGAGATTCGACAGCTTCCAGATCTTTCGAGGATCGTCGATCCGGCTTTGCAGACGTAAGAGCTGCTGTTCTTCGCTGACCTCGAGCCAGTACTTGAGCAGGATGACTCCCGATTCCACGATCGCGCGTTCGACGGTCGGAATGAGCTGGAGAAATTGATGAGCCTGTTCTTCGGTGCAAAAGCCCATCACTCGTTCGACTCCGGCACGGTTGTACCAACTTCGGTCGAAGATGACGATCTCGCCCGCCGCCGGGAGATGTGGGACGTAACGCTGGACATACATCTGCGAATGCTCTCGCTCGGTCGGCGCCGGTAGAGCAACCACCCGGAACACTCGTGGACTCACGCGTTCGGTGATGGCTTTGATTACTCCGCCCTTCCCCGCGGTATCTCGGCCTTCGAACACGATGCAGACCTTGGCGCCAGACGATTTGACCCACTCCTGCAAAGCCACGAGCTCACCGTGCATCGGCTTGAGTTCGTGGCGGTATACCTTGTTCTTCATCGGTTTTTCTGCGACGAGTGCCGCGTCGTCGTGAAGAATCCGAGCGTTCTTTCCCACTTCCACTCCTTGGAGACGTGAGCGCGCGGGGCATCGTCCGCTCGTATGTGTATGCCCCGTATTCGGTCAACCTATTCTCTCCGTGATCGAGACCCGAATCGTGTTGTTTTCGAACCTGTTTCGAGTCTTGACGCAGTCGCCTGGACGGACGACCATTAATGAATGACTGGCGACGAAGAGTTGCTCCACGTCGAGCGGGTGATCACTCGCCTGATTTCCCGGTATCCGAATGTTCCTCCACCGGAGATCGAAAACAGAGTGCGAACAATTCACCAACGTTTTGCGGGGTGTCGGATACGTGATTTCGTGCCTCTCCTTGTCGAAAAGGCGGCCAGACACGAGATCTCGAACCGGATGATCGTGATTCCGATAATGGATGAACGGTCCGCAGTGCTGAACCCTCTCGAACTGTAGCCGGAACGGACGTCGTCGGCGCATACTGAAATGACCTTGGACCAGGGAGTTTTGGCCGACTGCAGATTTCAGGCGCGGAATGTCAGCCTCCCGAACTCCTTATGTGTAAACCGAGTACAGGGAGCGTTGACATGGAAGGTTTCTGGGAATTCTTCTGGTTCATCTTCGTCTGCTTTGCCTTTGTGGCGTATTTGAGCGTGTTGTTCTCGATCATCACCGACTTGTTCCGTGATCACGAGACTTCGGGTTGGGCCAAGGCGTTGTGGATGATTTTCCTCTTCGTCATTCCATTCTTGTCCGCGATGATCTACGTGGTTGTCAAGAATGACGGAATGACTCGGCGGTCGATGGAGGCCGCTCAACAGCACATACACGCGCAGAGTGACTACATTCGAACCGTCGCCGGCAGGTCTCCGACTCAGCAGATTGCCGACGCCAGAGAGCTTCTCGACTCCGGCGCGATCAACGAAGAGGAATTCCAGGCAATCAAGGCAAAGGCGCTGGCGTAGTTTTTGTATCTTCTGCCCCAGGCCTGGCGTCGTCGGTTCCGGCGTCGTCAGGCCGGGCGTCCTGCGCGGCGGCGCGTGCGGGACGAACCAGCACTTCGAGAGCTACGAGTGCAACCAGCGCAATGATGACGATCCAACCCACGACCAGACCGGTGGGGTAGCGCCAGAAGAGCAGCAACAGTGCGGCGATGCCGATGATGGCGCAGCGCAGCGGAACACGAAGCTGATTGGCCCACCGCTCCACCTGATTCGGCGTACGGCCGCTTGAAGAATGCCGGACGAAGTCCAATGCCTGCCCGTAGCCTCGTCGAACGGCGATCGCCGACGACGACCCACCGACCAGGTAGGCCCCGAGCCCTATCACCACGCCGAGGACCGCGACCGCTCGCAGGCTCGTGCGCAGTGGTACCAGAACTGTGTCGATGACGGCAGTGGCGGCGTCTGGCGAGAGGATATCGGTGGGCACACTGTCGAGGTAGATTGCGCGTCCGATGAGAATTCCGATCGCGAGAACCAGCATTCCCAACGCAATCGACAGGCCGACCAGGGACAGTGCGCGGAGCCTGCGACCGGTTGGCGCAACGGCGACAGCGGCTGCCGCGCAAGCGATTCCCAACCACGGCAGCACCGCTGAGACCTTGTCGAGTGCCGAGACGGCTCGCTGAGCCTTCACCAGCTCGGGGGACTGGAAGAGAACAAATTCCTTGTCCACGGAGGGGATTTTGTCTGCGAAGGCGAAGCCGCGGTCGATCAAAGCTGCTTTGACCCTGTCGATGATCGTACTGAGCGAAATGCTGACGGTTCCGCTCTGATCGACTTCGACGGAATTGGGGCCGTAATCTCCGGTCATGACCGAGACCAGTGCGTTGTGCGCCGATCGGTTCGCTTGAATCCACAAGTCCTCGAACTGTTGTGACCGAACGAGCGAGCCCACCGTGTCGTGAACAAAGCTCTTTGCCTGGCCGGCGATCACCGGTGCCAACCCCACTACGGCTTGATCTAGACGCGGCGCGTTGGCCGCAAGATTCGACACGTCGGTCAGTGCGGTGAGTGCGTCGGTGGTGAGCCCCTCGACGTCGACACGATCGAAGATCTCGTCGGTGATCTGATTCGTGATCTCGGCCTGCACGGCGGGATTCTCGCCCAGTGGCGCGACCGTGCTGACGTAGCGGTCCGTATCGAGTATCTGACTACGGGTGAAGCGGGTGGTCACGGACAAGACTGCAAGGAGGGCGACCAACACCAGCAGTATCGCCACGGCAGTCCACCGGAGTCCGTGTCGAGGTGGCCGGGAGACTTGCTCGACGGTCGTTTCGCGGGCGCTGGGAGTCTGCTCTCGAAGTGTTGCAACCTCTTGCCGCAACCTGGCTAGTTCGGCACGTTCGTCCTCCTGGAGTGGGCCGTCGTTCGTGCCGTTTGCCATCATGTTCCTCTCCGGAGGGAAACTACTGCCGCACAGATGAAAACGCTGAATTCGATGGGTGTATCCGAAGTCGAGACCTCAGATCACGTCGGGATTCCATGTCGCGACAGCCCAGATGACGAATACGTCGAGCGCGATGATGGTGATCGACCACCACGGAGAGTGGGGTAGCCACAGGAAATTCGCGAGGATCGAGAGCGAACAGAAGATTATCGCGCCTACCCGTGCCCACGTCGCGCCGGTGAAGAGCATGATTCCGACAGCGGTGACGAGCACGCCGAGTACGAGGTGAATCCATCCCCAGGAGGTGAGGTCGAATTGGTACGCGTATTCAGGGCCGACAACGGTCACATCGTCCTTGGATATCGCCGAGATGCCTTGGAGAATTTCGAGCACGCCGACGGTGACGAGAAGAACGGCTCCGCCCAGCGCGCTTCCTTTTGCCACACCTTGCTTGACCAGTGATTCCTCGGCCATGACCGCCCCTTGGTATCAAGTGCGAAATTGCCTGGCGTAACTCCGTATTGCGACTATTTACGGTGGTGAAGTATCCCGCCACGGGGCAAATCAAACATTGAGCGCTGGACATCCTCGCGATATTCGCTCGCCCACGAATCCGAGAGGATCTACCGTGACGGCATGGATGTGGAGGACGCAGGCATGACGCCGACGACTGCGCCGGTAACAATTCGGACGGATCGACTGGTGCTTCGTACCTACCGTCCCGGCGATCATCAGGACCTTCTCACCTTCTACGGGCGTAGCGACGTGTGCCGGTATTTGTTCAACGAACCCTGGAGCCCGGACGATGCGCGAGAGGCAGTGCAGACCAGAATGTCTCGCCGCGACCTGAGAGCGGGCGCGGTGGCTCTTGTCGTCGAATACGAGGGCCGGGTTGTCGGAAGCGTGAGTGCCTGGCTAGTCGACGAATCAGGGGACGCTGTCGACACCGAGCGCACCGCCGAAGTCGGGTGGGCATTCTCGCCCGACTTCGGCGGCCGAGGATTCGCGACGGAAGCTGTGACCGCTCTGATCGACCTGGTCTTCGCGACACCCCGATTGCGCCGCGTGGTCGCGCAGATGGATGCGAGAAACGAATCCTCGGCGCGACTCGCGCGGCGAATCGGGTTGCGGCGAGAGGCACATTTTCGGCAGAACGCGTGGATCAAGAACGAGTGGACCGACACTGTGGTTTTTGCAACGCTGCGCAGTGAGTGGCCTACAAGTCTCTGATCAGGAGGGCCGAGCTGCTACTTCGCAACCAGTTCGGTCAACTGGGGGACCAGCTCGTCAGTTGCCCATGGAACGCTCAAAACGCTGACGTACATGGTGGCGGCTGTCAGGCGATTGTCGGTGATCCACAAGTCCTTCCCGTTGGCGATAACCGGCCACCGTGCGAACAGGGTGTTGGCCAACGTGCTGTCGACTTCCGACTGATCGCTTGCCCATCCGAGATATACGTCGGTGTTTATCGTGTCGAGCTTTTCCATGCTGATGCCGAACAGGAACGAGTCGCCTGCAAAGTTCTTGGCACCGTTGACCACGTCGGGAGCGACTGTGAGTCCGAGGTTTTCGACGAACTTCACGCGCGGATCGTCCGGGCCGTAGATGGCCGTTTCGGTTTCGCCTTCGCGGATGTAAGACCCGAAGGCGAACGTGACTCCATTGAATTCAGGATGGCTGGTCTTCGACTCTTCCACCGTCTTTTCGACGGACTTGATCAAATCCGCGGTCTGGGCCGGGCGCCCCAAGGCCTTGCCGACATCGGTGGCGAGGTTTTGCCACGAACTCGGCTGGTACGGCTTGGTGTCGTAGGGGAGTGTCGGGGCGATCGAGCTCAGACGCGAATAGTCCTGCTCGGAGAAACCGGAGTACGGGGCCAGAATCAGGTCGGGTGCGGCATTGAGGATCTGCTCGAACAGAAGCTCACCGCTGTCGGAGTAGTACGGCGCCGGTGTGGGCAGCGGCTGGCCCGACTTCTCGAGTTCCGCGCGCGTCCACGGGAGGAAGCCGTCGGCGTCGCCGGCCCACGAGTCCTTCTGCATTGCAATCGGAGTGACGCCGAGGGCGATGACAGTGTCGGCCGCTGCGGAATCGAGGGTGAGGATCCTGGTCGGTTCCTTGTCGATGGTGGTGCCGCCGAATGCGTGCTCGATCGTGACGGGGTATGCGCCGTCCTCGACAGCAGATGCCGACGAACTATTTTCCTGGGCGTCCGATGACGACTGCGTGCAGGCGGTCAGAGGCAGTGCGGCCGCCACCATCAGCGCAACGACAATTCGCCTCTTCCGTTGGGGACGAATTCTCTGACGGGCAGATCTGAACACGCGAAACTCCTCGGGATTGATCGGGGAAGTGCTTGCACGACTCAGTGCGGTACGCACATGAGAGCAGGCTTACCTAAGTGAATGTAGGGCGCGTGCGTGTAGCGAAGGGGCCAGCAGATGTCGACAACAGGTCAGGCTCGAGTCAGTTGACAGCGGCGAGCGCATTGCCAGGGGTGTAGCCGACCGTCTTACGGAAAGCAGCGATGAACGAGCTCGACGTCCCGTACCCGACTCGACGGCTGACGGCGTTCACACTCATCCCGGTCCCGAGCATGCCCAGTGCTGTGCTCATGCGAACCAGAGTGCGCCATTGCGCAAAACTGAGCGCAAGTTCCGCGGC
Source organism: Rhodococcus sp. UFZ-B548 (assembly GCF_903819475.1). Lineage (NCBI taxonomy): Bacteria > Bacillati > Actinomycetota > Actinomycetes > Mycobacteriales > Nocardiaceae > Rhodococcus > Rhodococcus sp. UFZ-B548. Next base: position 44,453 of record NZ_CAIJDS010000002.1, on the reverse strand, counting down.
AAAAATCCGGGTGACCGTGCGTCGGCTGAGGTTGAGAACGTGCGCCCACTGGTCGAGTGACCGATCGTCGGCGGGATCCGACAACACTTTGTCGACGAGTTGTCGAAGCCGGGGATCGCGGGGGATCGGTACATCGAAGTGAGGTGCCGATGCCGGGGTGAGGAGATCGACACAGACCTGCTGTGCCCGAAGGCGTTGTTCTGCAGGCATTCCGGTATGGGCGAGGTGTATCAGCAGTACCCGGGCTGCCTCACTCAAGGTCACGATGCACGGTTCGTTCCAGGTGGGAGTCCACAACTCGGGGGTGAAGAGAGTGGCGCGGAATGCGACGTGGGGATTGGCTTGACCTTCGTGGAGGACCCCGCGAGGGATCCACAGGCCGACGCCGGGCGTGACGGTCCAGAGTTGATTGTCGATGATCATGTTGACGACGCCGCGGTCGGACCAGATGAGTTCGTGCTCGGCATGAGCGTGCTGTGGCCACTGGGTGATGTGGTCGGTCTCGACGATGTACGTCGTCAGTTGGAACGGCGCCGGGACGGCGCGCGCCATCGGAGTGTGGCGGTCGGAATCCGACAGGTGGAGGCCACCGTCGATTTCACGAAGGGCAGGGATCGGCACTGCGGACTACCTCCAAAGCAAAGTTAGGTAAACCTTACACCCTGTTTGCTGGGTTCAGTGGCCCGCACCGAGTTCGATGAGAAGCACGCCTGCCGCGATAAGGCCGATCCCCACGATCATGAGCTTGGTCAGCGGTTCGCGAAAGAGAATGCGGGATGCGATTGCTGTTAGCGCCACCCCGCAAGCAGTCCAGATGCCGTACGCAACGCCGATCGTCAGGCCCGCGTCGAGTGCGAGCGTGAGGAAAGCGAAAGCGGCGAGGTACCCCACGGTGACAACCGCGAGCCATCGTTTGTCGCTGCCGTCCTGCGACGCCATCCGTAGTGACAACGTCGCGGTGACCTCGGAAATAATTGCAGCGATCAGAAATACGAAAGTCATGCCGGGTCCGCCGGCCCGCTGTCGGCAGCAACCTGGGAACCGAGTTCAACGCAGAGGACTCCGCCGATGACCAGGGCAATGCCGACGCCCATCGTGGCTGTCAGGGGGTCGCCGAAAAGGAAAGTCGCGAACACCGCGGTCAGGACAACTCCGGTTGCGCCCCAGATTCCGTATGCAACACCGAGTCCCATGCCCTCCCGCAGGACGAACGACAACGCGGTGAATGCTGCGAGATATCCGCCGACGACCACGACGTACCAGGCGGGGTGATCGAGGGCCGCGCGCAGAGACAGAGTCGCAGACACCTCGGTCAGGATCGCGGTGATCAACAGGAGCCATTTCTTCACGGTTCGGATTCTGTCAGGCTCCACCGATTCCGGTCGCGCACTACGGTTGAGACATGACGTGCGTGCTGCTCGGCGGAATCCGCCAAGGTGACATCCGCCACGATGTGTCCGGTGGCGATATAACCGCGACGCCGATTCTCGACTGGGGCCACGATGACGTGGCTCGCCTCTACGAGGACATTGCAGAAGGTGCGATCCAGTCGGCGCAGGAGTTCCTGGTGTCGGCGCATCGCAGCGTCGCTGCAAATATTCGGCCGGTGTACGGCCTCGACGACCGGCAACCCGTCTCGGTGACATTGAGCCGAGGACGCGGATCCTGCAGTCAGAGACTGGCTATCGTCGAAGCGTTGTCTCGCCGCCGAGGTATCGCCACCCGAGTTCGCGGTCTCGTACTTCGTGGGGAGTTCTGGTACCCGAGATTTCGGCGTCTACATGCGGTGATTCCGAAGTCAGTGCTGCTGGCGTGGCCGGAATTTCTGGTCGACGGGCGCTGGCAGGACATCTCCGAGATCGTTTCACCTGCGGTGGTCTCAGCGCTCGAACCGTTCACGAATACCGGCGAGGAGACACTGTTCGACGCGATCGGACGCGCTCCGATCAGTTGGGGCAAATCAATTTCGTGCGATTGCTTGGACTTCTCCGAATTCGTCGACCGTGATCTGGGCACCTTCGAATCTCGCGACAAGCTCTTCGAGGAATTCGGACAGACGATGTCGACCCCCATCAGAATTCTCGTCGATCCGGTTTTCCGGAACTGGAGTGCATCCGGCTGACGCGCGACGCGAGGTCTAGGCTGTTCTGCATGTCTGTGCGTACCCCATTGGTCCCTGGAACCGTCTCTCCCGTCCTCGCTGTGCCCTCGAAGATCGAGCGGCCCGAGTACGCGTGGAAGCCGACCGCCAAAGAGGGCAACGAGCCCTGGGTTCAGACGCCGGAGACGATCGAGGCGATGCGCATCGCCAGCAAGATCGCTGCCGGCGCGCTGCAGGAAGCCGGCAAGGCTGTCGCTCCCGGTGTCACGACCGACGAGCTCGACCGCATCGCACACGAGTTCATGCTCGACCACGGCGCATACCCGTCGACGTTGGGCTACAAGAGCTTTCCCAAGTCGTGCTGCACGTCTCTCAACGAGGTGATCTGCCACGGAATCCCCGACTCGACCGTGATCCAGGACGGAGACATCGTCAATATCGACGTCACCGCGTACATCAACGGGGTGCACGGGGACACCAATGCGACGTTGCTCGCCGGTGACGTGTCCGAAGAGAACCGCTTGCTCGTCGAGCGCACACACGAGGCAACGATGCGGGCCATCAAAGCCGTCAAGCCCGGCCGCGCGCTCAACGTGATCGGACGCGTCATCGAGTCCTACGCCCATCGGTTCGGGTACGGCGTCGTCCGGGACTTCACCGGACACGGAATCGGCGAGACCTTCCACAACGGCCTCGTGATCCTGCACTACGACGAGCCCGCGGTCGAGACGATCATCGAACCGGGCATGGTCTTCACGATCGAACCGATGATCAACCTCGGTGGTATCGACTACGAGATCTGGGAGGACGGCTGGACCGTCGTCACCAAGGACCGTAAGTGGACGGCGCAGTTCGAGCACACCTTGGTGGTCACCGAGACCGGTGCAGAGATTCTCACCCTGCCTTGAGTTCGGCGATGCGCGGCGCTCTGCTGGTAGCCGGCACTACTTCCGACGCAGGCAAGAGCGTTCTGGTAGCCGGATTGTGTCGCATGTTGGCGCGTCGAGGCGTCCGAGTGGCGCCGTTCAAGGCACAGAACATGTCGAACAACTCCGTGGTCACGCTGGACGGCGGAGAGATCGGCCGTGCGCAGGCACTTCAGGCGCGGGCATGCGGTCTGGAGCCGAGTGTTCGATTCAATCCCGTGCTGCTCAAGCCGGGGAGTGATCGCACTTCGCAACTGGTCGTTCGGGGCAAGGCGATGACCACGGTGGGTGCTCGCGATTACATGCAGCATCGGCAGTGGCTTCGCGCCGTCGTGGCCGAAGATCTCGAATCGCTTCGATCCGAGTTCGACGTCGTGATCTGTGAAGGCGCCGGTTCACCGGCCGAAATCAACTTGCGCGCAACGGATCTTGCCAACATGGGATTGGCTGAGGCTGCGCAGATTCCGGTCGTCGTCGTCGGTGACATCGATCGCGGCGGCGTCCTGGCCCATCTGTTCGGGACCGTTGCTGTGCTCTCGCCGAGCGACCAGGCATTGATCGCGGGATTTGTGATCAACAAATTCCGCGGTGACGTTGCACTGTTGGAACCCGGACTGGATCAACTGCGCAGCCTCACCGGTCGACCCACTCTCGGAGTGATCCCGTTTGCCGACGATCTTTGGCTCGACGCCGAGGATTCGCTTGGCGTCACCGGCAACGCCCCGGTAGGGCGCCCTGGCCCACCCGTCGGTTCGGCCTGGCTCACCGTTGCTGCGGTTCGGCTCCCGCGCATCTCCAACTCGACGGATGTCGAGGCGCTGGCATGTGAACCGGGCGTGGCAGTTTCGTGGGTGACCGATCCGTCGCGGATCCGCGACGCAGACCTCGTGGTGATCCCCGGTAGTAAGTCCACCGTGAGTGACCTCGAGTGGTTGCGGAGTACCGGCCTGGCTGACGAGATCATCGCCCGAGCGAGCCGCGGGCAGGCGGTGCTGGGAGTCTGCGGCGGATACCAGATGCTGGGTAATTCCATCGTCGATGACGTCGAATCAGGATCAGGGATCACCGCAGGACTCGGTCTGCTGGACCTCGACATCGAATTCGCTTCGGACAAAGTGCTGGCGCAGGTAACCGGTTCCGCCGACGGTATCTCGGTGTCGGGGTACGAGATTCATCACGGACGCGTCGTGCACAACGGGGACCGTCCATTGCTGGCGGACTCGGGCGGTGTGCCGGAAGGCAGTGTGCGAGGGTCTGTTCGAGGGACACACTGGCATGGTCTCCTGGAAAGTGACGACTTTCGGCGCAGCCTGCTGCGTGAGATCGCGGTTCCCGGTTTTGTTGCTGCACCCGACACCTCGGTTGCCGCGGTGCGAGAACAACAACTCGACCTTCTCGCTGATCTCGTCGAGCAGCACCTCGATCAGGATCTACTCGAGAAACTGATCAACGGTGGGGCGCCGATCGGGCTTCCCGTCATTGCCTCCGCACTCGAAGCCTGAGAGCGCTCCCGCGGGCGTCGACGTGGACGCGGTAGAATAGCCAGGCCTCACTCCCGCGACGGCTCCCTAGTAGGAGTGTGCGCGGTGACAGATCAATTCGACGGCTTGCTTACCGACTTCAGTGACGAGGTGCTGGTCGACTCGGCAATGCTCGGCGATCATGCGGCCTTCGACGTCATCGTTCGCCGATACGGCCCGCACTTGTATCGATTTGCCCGTCGACTCGTCACCAGTGAGAGTGACGTCGACGACATCGTCCAGGAAACCTGCGTTGCCGCCTGGCGCCAACTTCCGGGGTTTCAGCGGCGCTCGAGCATCAAGACCTGGTTGTTCGCGATCTGCTCTCGCAAGATCGCGGATGTCCATCGAAAAGTCGGCTCCTGCGCCGCCGATGTGGACGGACTTCGGGACGAAGTCGATACTCGATTGCGCGATCCGAGCGAGGAAGTATGCGGCACAGCATTTCTCGACGCTCTTGAAGCCGAACTCGATCGTCTACCGCTGCGTCAGCGCGCCGCCTGGGTCTTGCGGGAAGTCGAGGGCATGACGTATCCACAGATCGCAGTTGTCCTGGAACTGAGTCCGGACGCGGTTCGTGGCCAACACACTCGGGCGAGGCGGAATCTGGGTCTCGCGCTCGACCGATGGCGTTGACGACTCGGCGGTTTGCCGGGTTCTGTCACCGAACTCACTCTCCTGACGGCCCGGGTAGCTGGAAGAATGCTTCGTCGTGGATACCGCTTTCGACCCCAGAGGCTTCGACCCGAGAACCGAGGATTCGGTGCCGTCGGTAATGCCGGACGATGCGACGGCAACGGGTGCTGACGTCGCCGTCGAGGCTGCGGAAACTCGGCTGACTGCAAGCGCGGTCCGGGAGTTGCTGGCAGCGCTCGGAGGAAGTATCGGCGACGAGGACGAACTCGTGGTTTTGCTCCAGCGCGCCGTCGAAATCGCGAACGACGCCATCGAGGGCGCCGACAGCATCGGCGTCACCATCGATCTGGCCGGGCAGACCTACACCGCCGTTCATACCGATTCGCGGACTCTGCGTGTCGACATCGAGCAATACGACGCCGGCGACGGACCATGTCTGCACGCCGCTCGAACCGGTGAAACCGTTGTCGTCGATGCCGAGACCAGCGCGGAACGCTGGCCGCGGTTCGCGGCGGCGGCGAAGGACGAAGGGATCAAGTCCTTTCTCGCGGCGCCGCTCTTCACGCCGGATCAGCGACTGGGTTCGTTCAACCTGTACGGACGCGCCTCAGCGGCATTCGACCGCGTCGACGCGGATGTCATGGAGATTCTCACGACAACGGTCTCACGCGCGATCGGCGACTTCTCTCGTTTCAAGTCCGCCAAGGCGGTGGCTGATGCCTTGCAACGTGCGCTCGAGACCCGGGCGCCGATCGAACAGGCCAAAGGCATGCTGATGGCCATCCATCGGATCGACGCCGACACCGCATTTCACATGCTGCGCAAGCAGTCTCAGACGACGAATACCCGGTTGCGCGACGTGGCAGCCGAGATCGTCGAGACGTATTCGGCGCCGCCTACCGCTGTCTAGTTCGAGGGGGACCGACGTACAGCCTCGAGCGCGACGACGACGCCCGCGGCGACAACCACGTGCATCAGCGCGAGCATGACCGTGCTGGCGGCGTCGAAGTCCGCGGCAATGGTCAAAGCGATGGTGCCGAGCGCCACGACTGCACCCACGATCTGGGCGCTGCGGATGATCGGCTCCCACTTCAGTGAGATCAACATTGCGACCGACAAACCGACCAGCAGTGGCACCACCGTCAATGTGATGACCCCACCAGGCGCGACGCTCGCCGGCTTTCCCTGATCTGTCATCTCGAAGGATCCGCCCAATGCGAGGCCGATCAACCACAGGATCAGATTGACGACGAGAGCAATTACCGTGGCGCCGAGTACGGCACGTGGCTTGGTGACGTGGAGGTTGTGTGCGGTTGACGTGATTGCAGACATGGTGTTCTCCCGGCTCGATGCGATGGTCTTGTGACGTCGCTCTGGTGAATAGACCCGCCGGCTGGGAGAAACTCATCGCTGAGGTTGACTATTGCCCGTCGACGACGGGCACTGCGGTGCCGGTGACCGAGGTACCGCCGTCGACTGGGATGTCGACCTCGAGCACACTGGGACGCCCGACGTGTCGGCCCTGGTGGATGGTGATTCGCCGCGGAGTGGCCGCGGGTTCGAGTTTGCGCAGGTAACCGCCGGTCGACGCCGCTGCGGACCCGGTTGCGGGATCCTCGACGATGTTTCCCACCGGAAACAGATTTCGGGCTTCGAAGGTGTTGTCGTCGAGGGGATGCAGGATTGTCACCGTGCCGGCCCACCCCTGCGCGTCCATCAGAATTCGCATTGCGGATGGATCGAAGGTGAACTCGTCGAATGTCGACTGATCACGAAGTACGACGATCGGGTGAGTGTTGCCGGCGTACGAAAGCATTGCGGGATACCGCGCGTCGAGCGCAGACGAATCGACGCCGATGAGCCCGAGCAGCGCTGTCAGCACGGCGTGATCGATCGGCGAGACCGACGGTTCGACGCTGATGAAGGTCGCGGTCGACCTTCCGTCCTCGTCGGTCGCCGTGTCGATGGATACCGGTCCGATCGGTGTTTCGAATGTGAAGGTTCCGTCGCCGTCTCGCTCGGTGAGAGCGATGGCCGTCGCAATAGTGGCATGACCGCAGAACGGTACTTCGGCGATAGGGGAGAAGTACCGGATCCGGCTGTGGCGCGGGTTGCCTCCGAGTTCCGGTTCGATGAGGAACGCCGTCTCGGCATACCCGACTTCGGCTGCAACGGATTGTAATTCGGGGTCGTCGAGTCCGCGGGCGTCGAGCAGCACGCCGGCGGGATTACCGCCGGCCGGATCCGAACTGAACGCAGTCAGTCGGAGGATGTCGTGAGAAGTTGCCATGTCGACCATCTTTGTCCGCTGTCGTCCATCGGGGGAAGAGACATCGCGCGATTGCGGTCCGCGATCTTCGAACTGGACTGCCTCCGGAACAAACCGGCCGCACGGCGTCGTTGGTGCAGATATGAGCAATGACACAGACACCGACGACGCGTTGTTCGCACTCGTGGCCCAGGGAAAACAAGGCGTGCTGGCAACCGTCAAGCGTGACGGCCGCCCACAGTTGTCCAACATCATTTACCGCTGGGACGTCGAGTCGAAGACGGCTTCCGTGTCCATCACAGCCGATCGCGCCAAGAGTAAAAATGCGATCCGCGATCCGCGGGTTTCCCTTCACGTCAGCGCGCCCGACTTCTGGAGCTACGCCGTGATCGAAGGACTTGCCGTGGTGACACCCGTCGCGGCCGATCCTCACGACGAAGTGTCTGACGCACTGGTCGAGCTGTACCGGGACATCAGCGGTCAGGAGCATCCCGATTGGGAGGAGTACCGCGAAGCGATGGTTGCGGAGCGTCGACAGATCCTCACGGTGCGCGCTGATCACGTCTACGGAATGACGAGGCTCCCCAAGCCGTCCGGCACCTGAACTGCGTTCGTTCAGGTAGGAGATAACGTTACGAGTTAATATGTAATGGTGAAAACCGAGTCTCCCGCCCGTATCGGACGACCACGCGACCCAGGCAAGGACGAGGCTGTGCTGCTTGCAGCTCGCACACTGCTGGCCGAAGTCGGGTATCAGCAGACGACCATTTCGGCGATTGCCAGGACTGCCGGTGTCAATACGCCGGCCATCTACCGTCGCTGGTCGTCACGGGAAGCCCTGATCGAAGAAGCAGTGCATGGACCGGGCGGACATCCGTTGCCTCGGTCGACCGGTGATTTGCGGGTGGATCTGACGACGTGGGTGCACATCTTCCTGGTCCGCGCTGCCCGACCCGCGGCGCGGGCCGGAGTTCCTGGCCTGCTTGCCGATTCGCGGACGGCGGAGGCGCGACAACGTCTGTTGGCTATCGGTGCGCCGGTTCGTGCAGCGTTTCAGGATCTGCTGGACGACGCGGTGAGGCGTGGTGAGATCCCGGCAGGTGCAGACGCGATGTTCTTGTTCGATCTGCTGGCCGGAACGACGACAATGCAGGGGCTGACCCGTGGGCTCGAGGGTCAGGACCGCTTTGTAGATGCCCTCGCACGATCTCTGTACGTCCTGGCTGCGCATCCGGCCGACGCCGTCGGGACGGAAGCGGTGGGGCAATGATCTCGGTTTCGGTGGACGGCGGCGTTGCCGTCGTGACCCTCGACAGGCCTGACAAACGGAATGCCTTCAACAAGCGCATGGGTCGAGAATTGGGGCAGGCGTACCGAAAGCTCGACGAAGACGATTCCGTTCGCGTGATCGTGCTGACCGGTGCGCCACCAGCATTCTGCGCGGGTGCAGATCTTGGCGACGGCGCCGGCACCTTCGATTCACCTGACGGCGAGCAGTTTTCGTCATCACCGGTGGATCCGCCGGCGTTCGAGTTGCGAAAGCCGGTCATCGCAGCGGTGAACGGACATGCGATCGGAATCGGCCTCACCATCGCGATGCAGGCCGATATCAGAATCTTTGCAGCTGACGCCAAGTATGCAATTCCGCAGGTTCGCCTCGGTGTGTTGCCGGATGCGATGGCGCATTGGACGGTTCCGCGCATCGCAGGAATGGCTGTGGCCGCCGACATCCTTTTGACTGGAAGGACGTTCGACGGAGCCGAGGCAATCGCGCTCGGGTTGGGTAGCCGTTGCCTGCCCGCTGACGAAGTCCTTTCGGCGGCGTTGGTGATCGCCCGAGACATTGCGACGAACACTGCACCGATGTCGGTGGCACTCTCGAAGCGACTGCTCTGGCAGAGCCAGAGCAGCAGCTGTCGACCAGAGACGGTGGCGGCCATCGAAACGGACCTGCATCTACGCGTCATGGGGAAGCCGGACGCGGTGGAAGGTGTTCGTGCATTAATGGAACGGCGCACGCCTGTGTGGGTTTCGCGCTTGTCCGCCGAGTGGCAGGAAATCCCGTCGGAATGATTCGGGAGCCTTGCGGAAAATCACACGCGGACGACTACGCGTCTCGCAGCAACTGTTCGAGACGATGTTTGCAGAACGCGGTGATATCCGTATGTTCGCCGAGTTGGAGATGCGTGGACAGGCGCAGGAGCGGAACAGCGAGTAGAACCGCAGCGAGTACCTCGTTGAACAAAAGGTTCTCGACCCTCCAGCCGGTCAGTTCCTCGTAGCGGGCAATGGTCTCTTCTCGGCTGGGAGTGCCTGGCAAAGGTGTGTGTCCCTCGAATTCGCTACACGCCCAATCGAGAAACAACAGCCAGGCGAGGTCGGCCTCGTGATCGCCGAGGTAGGCCATCTCCCAGTCGAGAACCCCGGCGATCGACTGGTCCGGACCATAGAGGATGTTCGACATCCGGGCATCGCCCCAGCACAGTGTCACATGTTCGGGTTGGTAGATATTCTCCCTCAGCCAGGCCAGTGCTTTGTCGAATATCGGCGGTAGGTCCGGCGATGCCCAACGAACGGCCCAGTCGAGGTAGTTCACCGCCTGTTCGACCGGATGGGTGCCGAACTTGGGGTAGGCGAGGAATCCGAGTTCGAGCTTGTCCGGGTCCAAGCGATGAATCTGCGCAATCGTCTCGACGCATCCCCACCACATCTTCGCTCGGCCTGCCTCATCGGCTTCGAAGTATGTTCCGGCACTGTGATACGACGGAAAGTCGCTGGGCGCCTCGGCATTACCGATGCGGTCCATGACGTAGTAGGGGCTGCCGAGTGGGTTGTCGCCGCTGTCGATCCACCGAACGTGGGGGACTGCGAGGTCGGACTTCGCGAGCCTTTGTGTCACGAGGAACTGGCGGCGGAGATCGTAGTCGGGGAACAGCGAAACCTCCGGTGGACGCCGGAAAACAAAACCACTCGACTCGCCAGTGGCGCCATCGAGGTCGAACAGGTATGTCTCCGTCGAGAATCCGCGTTCGGTGCGCTTGAAGTTGACGATCTTGGCGCCCCGAGTACCCGGAATGTGCTCCCGGACAAGTGGTTCAAGGGCGGGTGCGATGTCTTCTGCGGCTGTTCGGTCAGTCATTGTTCGTACCTGTCCGTGTGTTGCTCCAATCGGTGTACCCGTAGCGGGGATTCACGCCCATGAAGACCATTTCCACGAGCCCGTATCCGACTTTGTCTCCCATGCGGACCTCGCACAGCGTCTCGCTGAGCATGCTCACCTGCCGGATTTCATCGAGGTTCGTGATGTCGACGGTGAAGCTGTCGCTGAAGTCCTTGCCGCGGTACATGCCGGAGGCGTACCCCCGGTACTCGTCGTAACCGGCCAGTCCGGGCCAGAAATCGCACACTGGATTCACCTCGATCACATCGGTGGTCCGGTCCGCTCGGTGCACGGTGAAAGTGCCGGATTCGACCACCCGCATGTCGTCACGGAATTTCAGGTCGTGCTCGACGTCGATGATCGGTAGCGCGTCCTTGCCGGAACCGATCGGGAAGAGCACCTCGCCCTCGAACTGCCAGCGCGCGCCGGTACTGGTTTCGCGCTGCGCGAAATGCACTACCTCGTCGTCGAATTGGAATATCCCCATGTAATAGAGGACTCCGTCCGGAACCTCGGACGGCTGCAGGTTCGCGCCCTCGGACAGACTGCCGCCGCCACCGCCGTGTCGTACGCCCCACGAGTGATCGCGGCCGAACCACCAGTTGTCGGGATCGATGTCGATGCGGGTGCCGTCGATTTCGATCCAACCCGTGATTGTGCCGTTCTGGTAGAAGCGTCGGGCGTCTTCGCGAACGCGGCCGCGCGTGCGATGGAACGCTGCCGTCTGCTCGTACACCGGGAAGTCGCCGTGGAAGTCGAGTTGCAGGCTCAATCCGTGTTCGTTTGCGTCGACCGTGGAACGTACCTGGCGGAGTGGTTCGACGATTTCATAGGTGTACGGCCCCACACTCCACGCTGCCAGTCCTCCGGTCTGAGGGTTCAACTCGGTGGACAGGCGCACCACGCGGGCTTCCTCACCCTTGCGCGTCACCATCGCGTAGGCGTCGAGGACGTTGCGGTTCGGGTATTTGGCCAGTCCCGTCATGATGCTGATCTCGCCCGTTTTGTCGAAGCCGTACATCACGATGCGTTCGGTCCAGCGCAGGTCACTTTGGGAGACGTGGTCGAGTGTCGTCGGGAGTTGATGAATGAGTAGTTCGTCGTGCGGTGTGATCACAGTCGGTCCTTGTGTCGACGGAGTGGGGTGTTCACAATCTATTACGGAGCGCTACGCAACGTAATGGTTTTCGGCGAAACCGGTCGGGTACTGTCCGCAGTTGTGGACGAACGCAAAGATCGACGCATCGGCACCGTCGGAGTCGGGCGCCCTCGAGATCCGCAAGTGGACGACGCCATCCTCACCGCCGCCCGCGACTTGCTGGCGGAGCAGGGTTACCAGAAGACCACGATCACAGCCATCGCGCGAAGGGCCGAACTGGGCACTGCCGCAATTTATCGGCGCTGGGCGACCAAGGAATCCATCATCGAGGATGCGGTCTTCGGAATGCAGGATGCGGCGCTACCGGTGACCACGTCGAATTTGCGTGACGACATGCAGGCCTGGACGAGATGGTTCCTCGCGAGAGTTGCCGAACCGGCAACGCGCGCAGCGATTCCCGGCCTGCTGTCGGCCTACCACCAAGAAGACGGCGCCTACGAACAACTGGTTCGGAGATCGGAAGACCCGGCCCGGCTCGCGCTCGCCGAGCGCGTGCGTGTCGAATTTCCCGAGCGGTCCGACGCGGAAATCGTGTCGACCGCCGATGTGGCCTTCGACATTCTCGTTGCAACCACCATCGTGCGGGGCCTCACGAGTGGCCTCGCCGACGGTGACGCGTTCTGCGCGCGCACTGCGGACGCACTGGTTCTGCTTGTTACGTCGACGGGAACCGAGATCAGCCGGCAATGAGGGGCTGACCGAGGCGCTTCCTCCGGTCAGGCGCTCGTTGCTTCGCCCACCCCCCCACTCGAGCGAACGGTACGTCGGTCGCCTCAGATGCGCCGAAAGCCACTTTCGCTCAGGGGAGAGGCGGTGCAGAGCGAACAAATCGGACTCGCCGGCGGTGGTGAGAATGTATGAGTGGTCATACTTCTGTCGACTCCAGGGTCCTCCACAGTGTGGATCGCGTACCGTTTCCAGACATGGAATTGACTCGAGTAGCGGTGGGCAGTGGTTCGTGCACCGTTCGGATCGACGGGCCGGTCAGCAAGCATGCGGTACTCCTGCTCCCCGGCAAGGGCGACCCCGTCGACTTGTACGACGATGTGTGTGAGCGACTGCACCATTCGGATCTGCGGACCGTCGCGGTGGAATCGATCGAGAATCTCGACGAGACCTCGGCCGTGGTACTTCTGGACGAGTTGAACATCGCCTGGGTGAACCTGGTCGGTCACCGGGAGGGCGCCGATCTCGCGTGGCTGTTGGCTGCACGTCAGTTCGGCCGCTTCGCGAGTTTGATCGCCGTGGACCGTGGACATCCGTCGGCGAGCGATATTGCCGGCGTACCGCCGGTCGAGGTTCCGACCACCGTCGTCGTGGGCAGTGGAGGTCGGGCCATCGCCGACGCCAGCGGTCGTTTCGTGTACTCCGACTTCCGCGTGACGGAACTTCCGGGTGTCGACGACGTCGTCAAGTCGGCACCGGCCGAACTCGCAACCGAGATCGTGCTGCGTACCAGCCCCTGGTGAAACTCTGACCTACGAAAAGGCGGGCACTCCCAATGTGCGGAGTGCCCGCCTTTTCGGCGTCATTAGGGCTGCGGGGCTCAGATGTCGAGGCCGAGCAGCGCGTTCTCGACCACTTCGGCCAGGGCCGGGTGGATCCAGTACTGGCCGCGTGCCATGTCCTGAGCTGACAAACCAAAGCTCATCGCCTGAATGAGCGGCTGGATGACGGTCGGAGCCTGCGTACCCATGACGTGGGCACCCAGGATGCGTCCGGTGCCGCGCTCGGCGATCACCTTGCAGATGCCTTCCTGATCCTCCATCGCCCAGCCGTACGCGACGTCGCCGTATGCCTGCACCTTGACGGTGATGTCGAGTCCGGCGTCGCGAGCCTGCTTCTCCGTCATTCCGACGTCGGCGATCTGCGGGTCGGTGAACACGGCTGCCGGCACGAAGCGGTGATCGGTGCTGCGAAGCTCGGACGTGTCCTTCCAAGCGTCCTGGAGCAGGTTGTGCTGAACAACGCGCGCTTCATGGTTGGCGACGTGCTTGAGCTGGTATGGCGACGAGACGTCGCCGAGTGCGAAGACGCCCTCGGCGGTGGTGCGTTGGTATTCGTCGACCACGATCGAGCCCTTGTCGTCGAGTTCGACGCCGGCCTTGTCGAGACCGAGTAGGTCACCGTTCGGCTGACGACCCACCGCGACGAGAAGGACGTCACCGGAAACGACTGTGCCGTTTGCCAGTTCGACGGCGATGTTGTCGCCGTCGCCGCGTACCGACGTGAGGGGGGAGCCCAGATGGACGTCCCACTTCTGTTCGGCCAACTCGGTGAAGCGCTCGGAGATCTCGTCGTCGAGGTGCCGCAGCAGTCTCTGGCTGCGACCGATGATCGAGACGCGAGAACCCAACGCGGAGAACACGTGTGCGAACTCGGTGGCGATGAATCCGGAGCCGACGATCACCAGGTGCTCGGGAAGTTCGGGCAGTCGCATGATGTCTTCGTTGGTGTAGTACTTCACACCGCTCGACGCGATCTCTTCCGGGATGATCGGCCGCGAACCGGCAGCGATGACCACCTGGTCGGCGGTGATCGTCTCGCCGGTTCCGGTGTCGATCGTCTTGTCGCCGGTGAACGTGGCGTGGCCGCGGTAGACGGTGGTGTTGGGACTGTCTTCGCTGCGGTACCGCTCACCACCTGCGGAAATGGGATCGATGCGGCCGAAGACGCGCTTGACGATGTCGGACCAACGGACGCCGTCGAGCGTGGCGTCGACGCCGTACTTCTCGGCAGTGGTGATGGTGCGTGCCACCTCGGCGGCGTAGACGAACATCTTGGTCGGGATACACCCGACATTGAGACACGTTCCGCCGAAGGTGCCCTCTTCGAGGATTGCGATCTTCTTGCCGTCGAACCGCTCGTCGGGCAGCGAGTTTCCGGATCCGCTGCCGATGATTGCAAGGTCGTAGTGCGTCACTGCGCGATCTCCTGTGTGTTGCTTGCTGTGCTTGCCGAACTTTCTGCGGCCGGAGTGAGGTGGCCGTCGAGCCACTCCAGCCACAGGTCGAGTTCGGAAAAGGCTGTGGCCAAGGGCTTCTCGGTCGAAAGAAACACGTCGTGACGGGCGCCGTCGATCGGGACGATGGTGGTGCGATCGCCGAGGCAACCCGCCCAGCGTGCGATCTGCTTGACGTCGAGAACGGAATCGGCGAGGTCGACGCTCGGGTTGTACGCCTTGGCGAACTGCGACTTCTTCGAGCGCAGAATCAGCGCAGGCACTCCGATGGCGAGGCCGCGGTGAAGTTTCGCGTGACCCGCTCGGACGGCCCGCATCCAGCCGAAGGTGACGGGGCAGCCGGCCAGAGGCTTCCAGTCGAGGTTGTAGTCCCACACTCCGTTTGCCGAAACATGAAGGCTGGAACCGTAAGTCGGTAGTCCGGTTCCCGGAATCACCGTCTTCGCCGATACCCGTCCGAGGGCGTCGATCGCCGTGGTCCCGACGTTGCGCACCACCGAGGGGCCCTGAAGATCGAACCAGGGACTGTTGAGCACCAGCCCGCAGATTCCGGCGCCGTCGCTGCCACCGGGCTTGCGCTGCAACCGGTTCAGCCACAGCGGAACGATCAGACCGCCGGTCGAGTGCGCCATGAGCAGCACCTCGCTCCCGTCGGTCTCGCTGCGGACGATGCGCAGCGCCTCGTTCAGTTCGGCGTCGTAGAGCGCAAGGTCGGAGACGTAGTGCGCCGTGTGTCCCGGCTTGAGGGATCGCCCGCACTTGCGCAGGTCGAGTGCGAAGAATGCGTAGCCCTGCTCGGCAAAATGCTCGGCCAGGTGCTTCTGGAAGAAGTAATCGGTGAATCCGTGCACGTACAAGACGGCACGACGTGTCTTCACCGCCTCCTTCCGCGGTTGGTAGCGGACCAGTGTTGCGTCCACCTCGCCTTCGCCGTCCGGATCCGTTCCGAGCGGGATCGTCAGCTGCTGATATCCGTCACCGAGGACGTCTGGAACCCAAGTAGTCACAAATCACAATCTAATCGTCGTTTCGGGTGCGCGTTGTAGAGCACAATTGGGGGTGGTGAACCGCGCGAGTACGCACGGGTAACCTATTCGGCGTAACACAGCAGGCGGATGCGCGCACGGCTAATGACAAGGAAGTCGATTCTCCAGTGTCGAATCAGAACGCGGTAGAGACGAAGACGGATGTAGTGCTCGTGGGCGCAGGCATCATGAGCGCCACGCTGGGTGCATTGCTGCGCCAGCTGCAGCCCGATTGGTCGATCTCGACCTTCGAGCGGCTCGATGCCGTCGCAGCCGAGAGCAGCGACCCCTGGAACAACGCGGGAACCGGTCACTCCGCCCTGTGTGAGCTCAATTACACCCCGGAGAACTCCGACGGCACGGTCGACATCAAGAAGGCCGTCAACGTCAACGAGCAGTTCCAGGTGTCCCGCCAGTTCTGGGCACACGCGGTCGAGCAGGGCGTCCTGACTCAGCCCAAGGAATTCATCAACCCCATCCCACACGTGAGCTTCGTTCACGGTGAGGCCAACGCCAAGTACCTGCGTGCTCGCTACGACGCACTTGCCGGCCACACGCTCTTCCGCGGCATGGAGTACATCGACGATCCGGCCGAGTTCAGCGAGCGTTTGCCGCTCATGGCCAAGGGACGCGACTTCTCCGATCCCATCGCCCTGAACTGGAGCCAGGACGGCACCGACGTCGATTTCGGAGCGCTCACCAAGCAGCTCATCGGCTACATCGGTAAGACCGGTGGCAAGATGTACTTCGGCCACGAGGTCACCAACCTGACCCAGAACTCGGACAAGTCCTGGACCGTCAAGGTCACCAACCGTCGCACCGGTGAAAAGCGCACCGTTCGCTCGCGCTTCGTGTTCGTCGGTGCCGGTGGCGGCGCCCTGCACCTGCTGCAGAAGTCCGGCATCAAGGAAGCCAAGGGCTTCGGTGGCTTCCCGGTCAGCGGTGCTTTCCTGCGATGCACAAACCCCGAACTCATCGACCAGCACAGCGCCAAGGTCTACGGCAAGGCTGCCGTCGGCGCCCCGCCCATGTCGGTGCCGCACCTCGACACCCGTGTCATCGGCAACAAGCCGGGTCTGCTGTTCGGCCCATACGCCGGATGGTCGCCGAAGTTCCTCAAGCAGGGTCGCGTCACGGACCTGCCCGGCTCGGTCAAGCCGAACAACATCCTCTCGATGCTCGGCGTCGGCGTCAGCGAGCTCGGCCTGGTCAAGTACCTGGTCAGCGAACTCGCCAAGAACGAAGCCGGTCGCATCTGGGATCTGCGTGAATTCGCGCCCAAGGCGCAGGCTCAGGACTGGGAGCTCATCACCGCGGGCCAGCGCGTCCAGGTGATCCGCCGTGCCAAGGGCAAGGGCGGCGTCCTCGAATTCGGTACCGCTGTGGTCGCCGCTGAGGACGGCTCCATCGCCGGCCTGCTCGGCGCTTCGCCCGGTGCGTCCACGGCCGTCCCGGCGATGCTGGACGTCCTCGAGCGCTGCTTCCCGACCGAGTTCCAGGGTTGGAAAGGCAAGCTTCGTGAGATGGTTCCGTCCATCGGCGTCAAACTCACTGACAACGAAGGCCTGTTCAACCAGGTCTGGGATTGGTCCTCGAAGGTTCTCGAGCTCGATTCCGCTGGTGCTTCCGAATCGGCTCCGGTCGCGGATACCGTCGCGACTGTGTGATAGTCCAACCCATGACGGCAACAGCAGCTTTGAAGCGTTCATGGGCACTCGACCTCGACAACAAGACGTTCTACGAGTTGTTGAAGCTTCGAGTGGAGGTCTTTGTCGTCGAGCAGGCCTGCCCGTATCCCGAGTTGGACGGGCGGGACCTGCTGACGGAAACACGCCACTTCTGGCTCGAGCAGGACGGCCAGGTGGTGTGCACACTCCGTCTGCTCGAAGAGCACGACGACGGAAACAAGAGCTTCCGAATCGGACGCCTCTGCACGTCGCGTCAGGCTCGCGGTCAGGGCCACACGACCCGCCTCCTGCAGGCCGCACTTGCCGAGGTCGGCGAAGCGCCGTGTCGGATCAACGCCCAGACCTACCTGGTCGAGATGTACGCCAAGCACGGATTCAAGGCTGACGGCGAAGAGTTCATCGAAGACGGCATCCCGCACACCCCGATGCGCCGTGGCGGGGGAGAGCCTTTCGTGGCTGTCAGCTAGTTTGTCGGAGATTTGACCCTGGTCGGCTCGTGGAAAAGCGAGCCGACTAGGGTTTTTTCGATACCGAATGTTCGCGGGGAAGTCCTGTTCGATCCAGGCGCGGTCCCGCCACTGTGAAAGATCTCTCCTCTACCGACTGACCGGGAGATCTCAGCCAGGTTGCCGCGACATTCGAGTGCAGCCAAATTCTCGGCGAGGAAACCGAGAGGTGGAGGGATATCGACGTGCGAAGTGAAGAAGATCGACCAGTGGCGGGCTTCCCGTTCAGTGCTGTGGTCGGCCAGGATCAATTGCGGTTGGCGCTGATTCTGTGTGCTGTGCATCCGGGGATCGGTGGAGTCCTGGTCCGCGGCGAGAAGGGA
Source organism: Rhodococcus sp. UFZ-B548 (assembly GCF_903819475.1). Lineage (NCBI taxonomy): Bacteria > Bacillati > Actinomycetota > Actinomycetes > Mycobacteriales > Nocardiaceae > Rhodococcus > Rhodococcus sp. UFZ-B548. Next base: position 26,178 of record NZ_CAIJDS010000002.1, on the reverse strand, counting down.
ACTGCCAAGTCGACGGTCGTGCGCGCGCTGACTGCGCTGCTGCCCGCGGTCGACGACGCCGGAACGACACGACCGGCCCGCTTGGTGGAACTGCCCGTCGGCGCCACCGAGGACCGAGTGATCGGGTCCATCGACCTCGAAAAGGTTCTCCGCGACGGTGAGCGCGCTTTCCAACCTGGACTGCTCGCCGCGGCTCACCAGGGAGTTCTGTACGTCGACGAGGTGAATCTGCTTCACGACCACCTGGTCGACGTGCTTCTCGACGCCGCGGCGATGGGTCGCGTTCACATCGAGCGTGACGGAATCTCCCATTCGCACCCGGCCAAATTCGTACTCGTCGGCACGATGAATCCCGAAGAGGGAGAACTGCGTCCACAGTTGTTGGACCGTTTCGGACTGGCGGTCGATGTCGCAGCTTCCCGCGACGTCGACGTACGCATGGAAGTGGTGCGTCGCCGGCTCGACTACGAGCGCGACCCCGAGGCGTTTGTCGCTCGGTACGAATCCGCCGATGAAGAGCTCGCGTCCGAAATCCTCACGGCGCGTGGGAAACTGGACTCGGTCGAGCTGAGCAACCGCGAGCTGCGTCGTATCGCCTCACTGTGTGCGTCGTTCGACGTCGACGGTATGCGCGCGGACTTGGTGCTGGCGCGCACCGCGACCGCCCACGCTGCCTGGCGAGGCGACAGTGAGGTCACTGCGGAGGACGTGCGAGTGGCTGCGGAACTGACGCTGCCGCATCGCCGCCGCCGCGATCCGTTCGACGAGCCCGGCCTGGATCAGCAGCAGTTGGACGATGCACTCGAGCAGGCCGATCAGGACGCCCAGTCGCAGGTAGAGGACGACGCGCGCGACGGAGAGCCCGAACCTCCCGAGAATCCCGAAGACCGTGGCCCTGACGAAGACCGTGGCCCGGAAGATGGTGGCCCCGAAGACGGCGGTCCGGACGACGAGGGTCCGGACGACGACGGCCCGGAAGACCCTGACGGACCTGGTGGGGGAGTACGCGCTACCGATCGCCCCTCGGCGCCACCGGCCGGCGAATTCAAGGCCAAGCTCCTCGAGGTTCCTGGTGTCGGCGAAGGTGCACCGGGACGCCGCTCGCGGTCCATGTCGTCCCGTGGACGAGTCGTGCGGTCCACGCGGGAACGTGGCCACGGATTGCATCTGACGAGCACGGTCTTCGCCGCAGCCGAGTCTCAAGTTGCGCGCGGCCGCACTGCTGGACGGCTGCGGCTGGCACCTGCTGATCTCCGCGGCGCGATTCGTGAAGGGCGAGAAGGCAATCTGATCGTCTTCGTTGTCGACGCGTCGGGGTCGATGGCAGCACGCGACCGCCTCTCCGCGGTCACCGGTGCGGTTGTCTCGTTGCTCCGCGACGCCTATCAGCGCCGCGACAAGGTCGCGGTCATCACTGTCCGTGGTCGTGAAGCAGAGCTCGTACTGCCGCCGACCTCTTCGGTGGACATCGCCGTCCGTCGCCTGCAGTCGATGCGTACCGGCGGCAAATCCCCACTCGCAGAGGGATTCCTGCGTGCTCGCGAAGTGGTTCTGCGGGAACGGCTTCGTGACCCGCAGCGCCGCGCCCTCGTCGTCACGCTCACCGACGGCCGGGCTACCGGAGGCAAGGACGCGCTGCATCGCGCCCGCGTAGCCGCGCGTCTTCTTGCCGACGCGTCCGTCGCTTCCATCGTCGTCGACTGCGAGACCGGCCTCGTGCGTCTGGGGCTGGCAGCCGAGTTGGCCCGAGAACTACGTGGCGGTTACGTCCGCCTTGCCGAATTGTCAGCGCAGCAGGTCGCGGGTGTCGTCCGCGCCGCAGCCTAGATCCCAGCTCAGGAGTTCACGATGCCCAAGGGTGTTCCCGAGACAGTTCCCGACGACGGTCTGACCACGCGTCAGCGTCGTAACGCGCCGGTACTTGCCGTGCACACCGGCCCGGGAAAGGGTAAGTCCACCGCCGCTTTCGGCATGGCGCTGCGTGCCTGGAATCAAGGGTTCGACATCGGCGTGTTCCAGTTCGTGAAGAGCGCCAAGTGGAAGGTCGGCGAGGAAGCCGCGTTCCGCGCGCTCGGAAACCTGCATGACGAAACCGGCGTCGGTGGGCCGGTGCAGTGGCACAAGATGGGCGAAGGTTGGTCATGGACACGCAAGGCCGGTAGCGAGGAAGATCATGCTGCTGCCGCTGCGGAGGGTTGGCAGGAGATCGCGAGAAGGCTTGCAGGCGAGGAGCATCGATTCTATGTCCTCGACGAGTTCACGTACCCGCTCAAGTGGGGTTGGGTGGACGTGGACGAGGTAGTGCAGACACTGCGCGATCGCCCAGGCAACCAGCACGTCGTCATCACGGGGCGTGACGCCCCGCAGGCGCTGATCGACGCCGCCGACCTCGTGACCGAGATGACGAAGATCAAGCACCCGATGGATGCCGGCCGAAAGGGTCAACGGGGCATCGAATGGTAAGTCCTTCCACTCCGGCCGTAGTGATCGCCGCTCCTGCCTCGGGTAGCGGAAAGACCACGGTGGCAACGGGATTGATCGGTGCGCTGCGACGGTCCGGTAGCAGCGTTGCCCCCTTCAAGGTGGGGCCGGACTACATCGACCCGGGTTATCACGGACTCGCGGCAGGGCGGCCCGGACGCAACCTCGACACTGTTCTGGTCGGCCCGGATCGCATCGGACCGCTCTACCGGCATGGAACCGCCGGCTGTGACATCGCCGTGGTCGAAGGCGTCATGGGTCTGTTCGACGGAAAGATCGACGAGGCCAACTCGCAGCCGTCGGCGGAGGGATCGACGGCGCAGGTAGCGTCGATCCTCGGTTCGCCGGTAATCCTCGTGATCGACGCCCGTGGGCACAGTCAGAGTCTGGCCGCCGTACTCCACGGCTTCGCGACCTACGACGCAGGTGTGCGCATCGGCGGCGTCATTCTCAATCGCGTCGGGAGCGCTCGTCACGAGCAGGTGTTGCGTCATGCGTGCGACAAGGTCGGCGTCGCAGTGCTCGGAGTTGTGCCACGGTTGACGGAACTCGAAGTTCCCTCCCGGCACCTCGGTCTGATTCCGGCAGCCGAGCACGGCGCCGCCGCTGTGGCCGCAGTGGACGCGATGTCCGACTTGATTGCCTCGCACGTCGAACTGGACGCTGTTCGCGCACTGGCCGCCTCGAACGTGGGTGCAGCTGCATGGGATCCGGTTGCCGAGGTCGGCGCACACGCAGTGTCTCGCCCTGTGGTTGCCATGGCGGGCGGCCCGGCCTTCACCTTCGGCTATGCCGAGCACCGTGAACTCCTGAATGCCGCCGGCGCGGACGTGCAGGTGTTCGACCCGTTACGGGACGAGCTTCCCGCGGGAACTGCTGCTCTTGTCCTTCCTGGCGGGTTCCCGGAAGAGCATGCGGTGGACCTCGCGGCCAATACCGTTCTGCTGCAGCAGGTTCGTGACCTGGCGGACGGCGGCGCACCGATCCACGCCGAGTGTGCCGGTCTGCTCTACCTCGCTCGCAGCTTGGACGGTCACAGCATGGCCGGTGTTGTCGGGGTGGATGCCACATTCGGGAAACGCCTGACCCTCGGGTACCGCGAAGCAGTGGCGATCAGCGACTCCAGCCTCTTCGAAGCAGGCTCCCGCGTCACCGGTCACGAGTTCCACCGAACGTCTCTCGTCTCGGCAGACGCGGACGGTTGCGGAAGTGCGTGGGGGTGGCGGCCCTGGGACGGCGGCAGTGTCCGCGAAGGATTTGTTCGCGGCGGCGTCCACGCGTCGTATCTCCACACTCATCCGGTGGGGCAGCCCGAATCGATCGCGAAGTTCGTCGATGCCGCACGGGGATGACCTCTGTATAGGCGTTGGATTCACGTCGAGCGCCACCGCGAAGGACATCGTCGCTGCGGTGAACGCGGTGCTGCAGGAGCGAGCGAGGATCGTGGTCCTCGCCACTGCGACCGGCAAGGCGGCGTCTGCAGCTCTGCTCGCTGCCGCCGATGAACTGAACGTCCCGATTGTGAGTTTCGACCCGGACGTACTTGGGCGAGTTCAGGTTCCGTCACCGTCGACTCGCGTCGAGCACGCGATCGGGACGGCAAGCGTCGCGGAAGCGGCGGCGATCCTCGCCTCCGGGGGCGGCCCGCTCCTAGTGGCCAAGACTGCCAGGGATGGAGTGACCGTGGCGGCGGCCCGTAAAGTTCCCTCCAGCTTGAACAATTCTGACGACGAAACGGAGTGCGAGTGAGCGAGTCCACCGCAGACGAGACCAACTACTTGGTCGGCCTCAACCTGACCGATCGACGCGTGGTCGTGTTCGGTGGCGGCACTGTGGCTCAGCGCCGACTCGGACTGCTGGTCGCCTCTGGTGCCCGTGTTCACGTCATCAGTCGCGCGTTCACTCCAGCCGTCGAAGGTATGGCCACGGCCGGGCAGATCACGGTCGAAGAGCGCCCGTACGCCGACGGCGACCTCGAAGGTGCGTGGTATGCCATCGCCTCGACCGACGAGCCGGAAACCAATGCGGCGATCGTCGCCGAAGCGGAGCGTCGCCACATCTTCTGCGTGCGCGCCGACAACGCGAAGCACGGCACCGCGGTAACTCCCGCCAGCGCCGAGTACGACGGTATGAGTATCGGAATTCTTGCCGGCGGCGATCACCGTCGTTCGGCAGCAGTCCGCACCGCGGTCGTCGAAGGTCTTCAGTCGGGCGTGCTCGCCGATACGGCCGAGCCGGCCGCTGCGGGCGTTGCTCTCGTCGGTGGTGGCCCCGGTGACCCCGACCTGATCACCGTGCGCGGACGCCGTTTGCTCGCACGCGCTGACGTCGTCGTGGCCGACCGATTGGCTCCTCCGGAGTTGCTCGCCGAACTGGGTCCCGACGTCGAGGTGATCGACGCCGCGAAGATCCCGTACGGCCGTGCCATGGCTCAGGAGGCCATCAACGCCGCGCTGATCGACAACGCGAAGGCAGGCAAGTTCGTGGTCCGCCTCAAGGGCGGGGACCCGTACGTCTTCGGGCGGGGATACGAAGAACTCGAAGCGTGTGCCGCTGCCGGCGTTCCGGTGACCGTAGTGCCCGGAATCACGAGCGCGATCTCGGTCCCGTCGGCCGCAGGCATCCCGGTGACCCACCGCGGTGTCACCCACGAGTTCGTCGTCGTCAGTGGGCACGTGGCTCCGGATCATCCGGATTCGCTGGTCGACTGGTCGGCACTGGCCAAGTTGCGCGGCACGATCGTGCTGCTCATGGCGGTCGAGCGCATCGATCAGTTCGCGAAGGCGCTCGTCGACGGTGGACGCCCGTCAACAACGCCGGTCACCGTGATCCAAGAGGGCACTCTGCGCACTCAGCGTGAACTTCGGGCCGATCTGGCGACCGTTGCTCAGCGCGTCAAAGACGAGGAGATCAAGCCTCCGGCGATCATCGTGATCGGGCCGGTCGCGGGCTTTTCCGTCGACGCTGGGTAACGTGAAGTCTTGTGTCTGATTCCCCAACATCTGAAACCGCTTCGGCGAATGCCCCGGTAGCCACTCGAGTCATCGGGCTCGCCATCATCGTCCTGAGTGGTTTGCAGATGATGGTGGTGCTCGACGGCACTGTCGCGAACCTCGCGCTGGCGCCGTTGCAGTCTGATCTCGGATTGAGCGACAGTGGCCGTAACTGGGTCTTGACCTCCTACGCGCTGGCGTATGGAGGTCTCATGCTCCTCGGTGGTCGCCTCGGTGACGCGTACGGGCGCAAGAAGATGTTCATCGCGGGAGTCTCGCTGTTCACGGTGGCGTCGTTGCTCTGTGGTCTCGCCCTGAACGAGGGCATGTTGATCGCAGCGCGGGCGCTTCAAGGCGTCGGCGCAGCTGTGGCGTCGCCCACCGCCTTCGCCCTTGTTGCCACGACTTTCGCCGCGGGTCCGGCTCGTAATCAGGCCATCGCGATTTTTGCCGCCATGACGGGCGTCGGATCGATCGCCGGTCTGATCATCGGCGGCGCATTGACCGAGGTGTCATGGCGACTGATCTTCCTTATCAACGTCCCGATCGGGATCGCGCTCGTCGGCATGGCGTTCCGCGCCCTTCGAGAGACGAATCAGACGCGTCTGGCTTTGGATGTCCCCGGCGCGATCCTCGCGACTCTCGGGTGCACCGGTGTTGTTTTTGCTCTCACCGAAGGCCCGGAAATGGGATGGGGGAGTATCGCCGTCATCGGTGCATTGGCGGCCGGATTGGTCGCCCTCGCCGCCTTCCTCTTCGTCGAGCGAACTGCGGACAACCCGCTCTTGCCCTTCTCGTTGTTCGCCGATCGCAACCGTGTCGCGACGTTCCTCGCCATCTTCTTCGTCGGTGGCGCGATGTTCAGCATGACGGCCTTCGTCGCACTGTTCGTGCAGGACATCATGCAGTATTCGCCGTTGCGTGCCGGTATCGCGTTCATTCCGTTCGCGTTCGGATTGGGCGCTGCCGCGTCGGTTGCTTCCAAGCTCGCCGTAAAGGTTCAACCCCGTTGGCTGGTCCTCACCGGCGTCGTGATCATGATCGTCGGACTCCTCTACGGATCTACTCTCGATTCCGATTCCACCTACCTGGCCAACTTGTTCGTGCCCGTGATCGGGATCGGATTCGGTATCGGCCTCGCGATGGTGCCCTTGCCACTGTGCGCGATCGCCGGTGTGCCGGAGACCGAGATCGGCCCGCTGACGGCCATCGCTCAGGTTGCCCAGACGCTCGGTGGACCACTGGCGCTGTCGGTGATCGGTGCGATGGCGACGTCGAAGACGCTCTCGCTCGGCGGCACTTCGGGCAAGGCAGCGGACATGAATCCGGCGCAATTGATCGCACTCGGAGAGGGATACACCTTCGCACTTGTGGGCTGCGCGGTCTGCGCGGTGTTCGCCGGTATCGCGGCGCTGTGCATCAGGTTCACACCTTCTCAGGTAGCCCAGGCTCAGGCTGCGGAGAAGGCAGCTCAGGGAATCGCCTGATCAGTCCTGTTTTTCCGCTTCGCTAGCCGATACGATCGTTGCAGGACGTGCCGAGAGTCTCGACGAATCGGGGTGCCGTGATGCGGATCGCGGACATATTGCGAAACAAGGGCAACAGCATCGTCACGATCGACGCCCACACGACGGTCAACGGGTTGCTGTGCGATCTTGCCCGCCACAACATCGGAGCCATGGTGGTGGTCGACGACGACGCGGTGGTCGGCATCATCTCCGAACGCGATGTCGTTCGACGCCTCCACGAGCGTGGCCCGGACCTTCTCGGGATCCAGGTGTCCGAGGTCATGACCGCTCTGATGTACACGTGCGTTCCGGCAGACGCGGTGGACAGCATTGCCGCGATCATGACCGAGCGTCGAATCCGGCATCTGCCGGTGATCGAGGACGGCAACCTCCTCGGCATCGTCAGTATCGGTGACGTGGTGAAGAGCCGCATCGACGAGCTCAAGAGCGAACGCGATCAGCTCGAGTCGTACATCGATCAGGGCTGATCGATAGGTTGTCGCACGGTGACTACTCTCGTGTGATGGCCGCATTCCAGGAATCCACAGCAGAGACGGTCACCATCGTGGCCGGCCTCGAGAGCACCTTCGCCGACGAACTCGGCGCTCTGACGGTGCCGTGGCAAGGTGCTGCCGCGCCCGACCCGCAGTTGCTCGTGCTGAACGAGCAACTGGCTGCGTCGTTGAGATTGGACGTAGCAGCGCTGCGAAGTGTGGACGGGATCGGCGTCCTGTCCGGTTCGACGGTGCCGGTCGGGGCCACACCGGTGGCGATGGCATATGCGGGTCATCAGTTCGGTGGGTACGCGCCAATTCTCGGGGACGGTCGGGCGTTGTTACTCGGCGAACTCGTCAGCAGTGACGGGCAGCGTGTGGACTTGCATCTGAAGGGCTCTGGGCGCACCCCGTTCTCTCGGGGCGGCGACGGGTATGCGGTCGTAGGGCCGATGCTGCGCGAATATCTCGTCAGCGAGGCGATGAATGCCCTCGGTGTCCCCACTACGCGCGCGCTGTCGGTGGTGGCGACGGGCCGAGACGTTCGCCGCAACGGCGCAGAACCCGGTGCCGTGCTTGCTCGGATCGCGTCGAGTCACCTACGCGTTGGGACCTTCGAGTTCGCGGCCCGGCAGGGCGAGGTATTGCAGCCGCTCACCGATTACGCGATTGCCCGGCACTACCCGGAGCTGACCGAACTTCCGGCAACGGGTACACACAATCGCTACCTGAAGTTCCTCGAGGCGGTGGTCGAGGCTCAGGCATCACTGGTGGCGAGGTGGATGCTCATCGGTTTCGTGCACGGGGTCATGAACACCGACAACACGACAATTTCGGGGGAGACCATCGATTACGGTCCGTGCGCCTTCCTCGACGCGTTCGATCCGGCGGCAGTGTTCAGCTCGATCGACCACGGGGGCCGCTATGCATTCGGCAATCAGCCCGCTGTACTGAAGTGGAACCTGGCGCGCTTGGCAGAAACGCTGTTGCCACTGATCGATTCCACACCCGACGAAGCAATTTCCGCGGCGTCAGCAGTTCTCGAGACCTTCGACGAGCGCTACGAGGGTCACTACGCGGCCGGTCTCGCGGCAAAGCTCGGTCTGGCCCAGCCGTTTGTCGATCGGGCGCTCGTCGACGATCTGCTGACGTTGTTGGCGGAACACGGTGCTGATTGGACGGGCAGTGTCCGCGCTCTCGCCGACGAATTGCGCGGAAATTCGGTGCCTCTCGACAACCTCGTGCCACGGGAGCACATCGCGCCCTGGTTGCAGCGGTGGCAGGGAGCCCTGACCGAAAACGGACACGGGGCCGCGGAGACCGCGAGCGCGATGGATCGCGTCAACCCGCTGTACATTCCGCGTAATCATCGGCTCGACGCTGCCCTGCGCGCCGCGACCGACGGCGACCTCGCTCCCTTCGAGAAGCTGCTGGAGGTGGTCACGCATCCCTTCGACCGACGCGACGAGTGGGCTGACTACACCGAGGCGGCTCCGCAGTCTTTCAGCGAAACATTCCAAACCTTCTGTGGCACTTGACAGACGAAGCCATCAATCCGTCAGGATGATCAATTCACGCTCCGACGCGATTTCGACGCGCAAGCCCGCCTTCGACGCCACCCGCGCAACCCCCTTGATGTCGGTCGGTTCGGCACGCGAGACCACCAGCGCACGGGCGAGCAGACCTTTGTGGTGCTTGTTGAAGTGACTGACGACAGTGCGGGTGCCGTCCGGCTTCTCGGTGAGGACCGTTGCGATCAGTGCGTCCGGAACCGGTCCGAGGTCTTGGTAGGTGCCGGACCGTAGATCGATGACAAGGCCGTCGGCTTCGGCCGCCAAGGCCTTCGGCAACTCCGGCTTCCACAGTGAGCGGAGCGTGCCCATCCCGGGCAGCTTGGACCCGCCGGAAAGGCGGTAGGCGGGGATCAGATCTCCCGCACGGACTGCACCGAACAGGGCGGAGCCGATCGCGATCCGATCGAGAGCCTTGGCCTTCTGGGCACGGGTGAACGACTTGGCGTCGAGGGCGTCGAAGAGCACCCCGGTGTAGCGCTGCAGCGCGGGCCGCGTCGCGGACACCCACAGCTTGGCGTTGCGTTCCACTTCGTCTGCTTGCGTCGGACCGAGCCCGAGCGCTTCGCACGACGCCTCGACGTCAGCGGCCAGATCGACCAGCGTCTGAACCAGCAATTCGCGCGTTTCGGTCAAGTGTGGCATCGACAGTTCGGCCAGATCGAGGGGCGCATCCTTGCCGCCGTCGGACTTGGTTTCTGAGGGAGGCAGCAGTACAAGCACGCTGTAACCGTACCGAGGCCCGCTCGGCCGACTGCGGCGACTATCCTTACACCTCGTGATTACCCGTCTGTCCCACCTGTTCCTGCGTACCCTGCGTGACGATCCCTCGGACGCCGAAGTTGCCAGCCACAAATTGCTGGTTCGTGCCGGCTACGTGCGTCGTATCGCTCCAGGCGTCTACTCGTGGTTGCCGCTGGGATTGCGGGTGCTGCGCGAGGTTGAGCGTGTTGTCCGCGAAGAAATGAATGCCATTGGTGGGCAGGAAATTCTGCTGCCTGCTCTGCTCCCGCGCGATCCGTACGAGGCGTCGAACCGCTGGACCGAGTACGGCCCCAACCTGTTCCGCCTCAAGGACCGCAAGGGCAACGACTACATGCTCGGCCCGACCCACGAGGAGCTCTTTGCTCTGACGGTCAAGGGTGAGTACAACTCGTACAAGGACTTCCCAGTCACCCTGTACCAGGTGCAGACCAAGTACCGCGACGAAGAGCGTCCGCGTGCGGGCATTCTGCGTGGTCGCGAGTTCCTCATGAAGGATTCGTACTCCTTCGACCTCAGCGACGAAGGCCTGACGGAGTCGTACCAGGCGCACCGCGGTGCCTACGAGAAGATCTTCACGCGTCTGGGCGTCAAATACGTCATCGTCTCGGCGACCTCCGGTGCGATGGGCGGCAGCGCGTCCGAGGAGTTCCTTGCCGAGAGCGAGATCGGCGAAGACACGTACGTGCGCTGCCTCGAATCCGGCTACGCCGCCAACGTCGAGGCCGTCAAGACTGTTGTTCCCGACTCGATTCCGTTCGACGGGCTGCCCGAAGCCAAGGTGTACGACACCGCGAACACACCCACCATCGACACGCTCGTGGACTGGGCGAACGGTGCCGACCTCGGCCGCACCATCACCGCCGCCGACACTCTCAAGAACATCATGGTCAAGACCCGCCTGCCCGGCGGCGAGTGGGAACTGCTCGGTATCGGCATCCCCGGCGACCGTGAGGTCGACGAAAAGCGCCTCGAAGCTTCGCTGGAGCCGGCCGAGTTCGTGATGATCACCGAGACCGACTTCAAGAACAACCCGTTCCTGGCCAAGGGTTACATCGGCCCGAAGGCACTGCAGGCCAACGGCGTTCGCTACCTTGTCGACCCGCGCGTCGTCGACGGCACCAGCTGGATTACCGGCGCCGACGAAGACGGCAAGCACGTGGTCGGCCTCGTTGCCGGTCGCGACTTCACCCCTGACGGAACCATCGAAGCCGCCGAGGTTCGTGACGGCGACGCCTCTCCCGACGGCGCCGGCACGCTGGTCTCGGCTCGCGGTATCGAGATCGGGCACGTCTTCCAGCTCGGCCGCAAGTACACCGATGTCTTCACCGTCGACGTCCTCGCCGAGAACGGCAAGCCCGTCCGCCCGACCATGGGTTCGTACGGCGTCGGCGTCTCGCGTCTGGTGGCCGTCATTGCCGAGCAGCACCATGACGAGAAGGGTCTGCGCTGGCCTGCCGAAGTTTCACCGGCCGACGTCTACCTCGTCATCGCGAACAAGGACGAGACTGCACGCGAAGGCGCCGAAGGCCTCGCCGCGCAACTCGACCGTGCCGGACTCGAAGTAATCCTCGACGACCGCAAGGCATCGCCGGGCGTGAAGTTCAAGGACTCCGAGCTGATCGGCGTTCCGCTGATCGTTGTCGTCGGCCGTGGTTGGGCCGACGGCAAGGTCGAGATTCGCGACCGCTTCACCGGCGAGAGCCGTGAGATCGACGCCGTCTCGGCGATCGAGGAGATCATCAGCGCAGTTCGCGGCTGATTCGAATAGTCGTCTGGGCCGCCGCAGCCACCTTCCGAGGTGTCTGCGGCGGCCCTTCTTTTCTGCCACAATCGTGGCTATGGAACGCGAACCGGATTGGGCAGAAGTCGACGGTTACCTTGTCTCCACGTTGGTAGGTGAAGATCCGGTTCTCGACGCGGCACTCGCCGCCAACTCCGAGGCCGGCCTCCCTCCGATCGACGTGGCGCCGAACCAGGGCAAGCTCCTCAACCTTCTGGCGCGAATGTGCTTGGCGCGCAATGTCCTCGAGATCGGAACGCTCGGCGGATACAGCACGATCTGGCTCGCTCGCGCGGTCGGCCCCTCGGGCCAAGTCATCACGCTGGAATTCGATCTCACCCATGCGGATGTCGCTCGGGCGAATATCGAGCGCGCCGGCTTGGCTGACCGTGTCGACATCCGCGTCGGGGCTGCGCTCGACAGCCTCCCGTCGATCGCGAAGGAAGAGTTGGGACCTTTCGACTTGGTCTTCATCGACGCCGACAAGGAGAACAACACCGAGTACGTGCGGTGGGCGTTGGCCCTTTCGCATCCCGGAACCGTCATCATCGTGGACAACGTGGTGCGTGGGGGACATGTGTCCAACCCGGATATCGACGATGAGCGCGTCAAAGCGAGCCGAGCGGTGTTGGAGATGATCGCGGCCGAGCCGAAACTCGACGGCACCGCCATTCAAACCGTGGGTTCGAAGGGATGGGACGGGTTTGCCGTTGCAGTAGTGAACGAGTGAGCGCAGACTCGAAGCGGTGAGGATGCTGGGGGCAGCAAAGGCGGCATGGCGATGGGTGCGCAGTGCTCCCGGTACCTACGTCTGGTTGCTGGCCCTGCTGTTCACCACACTGTTCCTGCGGCATCTGCCTGACAATGTCGAGGAGCGTTTTCTCGGCAAGCGCTCGACCAATCTGCATCACCTGGCCGAAGACCCGCTACGAGTCCTGTTCTCGAGTGCCTTCTGGCTCGAAGGTGGCGGTTGGTTGGGATACCTGCTTCTCTTCACCATCTTTCATGCAACGGCTGAGCGTTGGCTCGGGACGTGGCGGTGGCTGTGTGTTGTCGTCATCGCCCACGTCGGAGCCACGTACATCAGCGAAGGTGTTCTGTACGAAGGTATTCGGCACGGATACGTGGCGGAGTCGGCGGTCAACACTCTCGACGTGGGAGTGAGCTACGGTCTGGCCGGCATCATGGGGATTCTGGTGTACCGCATCGTCGATCCGTGGCGATACGTCTATCTCGCGGGGCTGTTGGTCTTCTACGGTGTACCTCTGATTTTCGCCACCAATTTCACCGCCATCGGCCACATGTCTGCGTTGTTGCTGGGATTGGCGTGCTATCCGATCACGCGTGCTCGGGCGGGCACGTGGAATCCGATGGACCTGTGGCATTCGCGAAGAATCGCAGGTCTTCCATGAATCGCACCGCGGAAAGTTACCCGCTGGTAGTTTAGCGTCATCGACGAAAGGTAATGACGTGTCTGGCACCGATGGATTGCTCTTCAACCCCCATACTTACGACCCCGCTCAGTTCGATCCGGAGACCCGCCGTTTGCTGCGAGCCACCATCGAATGGTTCGAGAACCGCGGCAAGAAGCAACTGCTTCAGGACGACCTCGACGCAGTGTGGGTCTCCGACTTTCTCGAGTTCGTCGGCAAGGAGAAGTTGTTCGCGACGTTCCAGACTCCGGCGGCATTCGCCGACGGTGACGAGAACCGTCGTTGGGACGGTGCCCGCAACGCGGCCTTGAGTGAGATCTTCGGTTTCTACGGACTCGCTTACTGGTACGCCTGGCAGGTCACGATCCTCGGACTCGGACCGATCTGGATGAGTGACAACGACGCAGCGAAGAAGCGTGCAGCGCAGGAACTCGTCGACGGTGGTGTCATGGCGTTCGGCCTGTCCGAGCGTGATCGCGGCGCCGACGTGTACTCCACCGACATGCTTCTCACTCCCACCGACGGCGACGTCGCCTTCCGCGCGAGCGGCGAGAAGTACTACATCGGAAACGGCAACGTAGCCGGAATGGTGTCTGTGTTCGGGCGTCGTACCGACGTCGAGGGTCCCGAAGGCTACGTGTTCTTCGTCGCCGACAGTGCACATCCGAACTATCAGCTTGTGGACAATGTCCTGCGCGGCCAAATGTACGTCAGCAATTTCCGCCTCGACGACTACCCGGTGCGCGAGGAAGACATTCTGCACACCGGCGTCGCCGCATTCGAGGCCGCGCTCAACACGGTCAACGTCGGAAAGTTCAACCTGTGCACCGGCTCCATCGGGATCACCGAACATGCGTTCTTCGAAGCAATCACTCACGCGCAGAATCGAATTCTCTACGGTAATCCGGTCACCGACTTCGCCCATGTACGCGCCGCCTTCGTCGACGCGTACTCACGTCTGATCGCGATGAAACAGTTCAGCGCGCGGGCGGTCGACTACTTCCGCAGCGCCAGCCTCGAAGACCGTCGCTACCTGCTGTTCAATCCCATGACCAAGGCCAAGGTCACCTCGGAAGGTGAAAAGGTCGTCGGGTTGCTGCACGACGTGATCGCGGCAAAGGGGTACGAGAAGTCCACGTACTTCCGTGAAGCAGCGCAGATGATCGGCACGCTGCCCAAGCTCGAGGGCACCGTCCACGTCAACGTCGGCCTGATCCTCAAGTTCTTGCCGAACTACCTGTTCAACCCCGCGGAGTTCCCGGAGATCGTCACGCGCGACGACGCAGCCGACGACGAGTTCTTCTGGAATCAGGGACCGACCCGCGGCGCTGCGAAGATCCAGTTCCACGAGTGGAAGCCCGTCTACGAGAAGCACTCTTCGATCCCGAACGTCGCTCGTTTCTACGAGCAGGCGATCGCACTCACCGAATTGCTCACTGCCGCAGCGCCGGACGCGCAGCAGCAGAAGGATCTCGATTTCATGCTCAATGTCGGGCACCTGTTCTCCCTCGTCGTCTACGGTCATCTGATTCTCGAGCAGGCCGAGATCAGCGGACTCGACGCCGACGTTGTCGATCAGATCTTCGACTTCCAGATTCGCGACTTCTCGGGATACGCGATCGCACTGCACGGAAAGCCGTCGTCGACGCCGGAGCAGCAGAAGTGGGCCTTGGCCGCAGTGCGGAAGCCTGTTGTGGACAGTGAACGCTTCGACCGGGTGTGGCAGCAGGTCAAGGCGTACGACGGTGCATACGAGATGCGCGCATGACCGCGCCGGTGGTGCGTGAGCAGTTGATGGCCGTCGTGGAGGGATCCCCGAAAGCCGTCGGCGCGCATGATCGCTCGACCTGGGTTGCGCTGTTTGCCGAAGACGGCCAGATCAACGACCCTGTAGGTTCACGTCCGCATAACGGGCAGGCGGCGATCGAGAGTTTTTACGACACGTTCATCGCCCCCAATTCGATCACCTTCCACGTCGAGCGCGATATCGTGTGCGGCCGCACAGTGTGGCGCGATCTGAGCCTCGCTACCGAGATGTCGACCGGAGTCGTCCTCGACGTGCCGATGCATTTGCGCTACGACTTGGTGGGGGAGCCCGATTCCTTGCGGATCGGAACCCTCTATGCGCATTGGGAATTGGCAACGATGCTGAGCCAGCTCGCTACCGCCGGCGTTGCCGGGGTGAAGGCTGCCGCGAAATTGACCCCGCAGCTGCTCTCGAACCAGGGGATCGGCGGAGCGCTCGGATTCTCGCGCGGCATCTTCGGAGTCGGAGACAAAGGCAAGAAGGCGGCTTCGCGGTTCCTCGATGCGGCCGCTGTCGGTCGAACGCCGCCGGTACCCGTCGAGCTTCCGGCGGGGACGCAGTTGTCCAATGCTGACGTCAACGCTCTGCTCACCGGCGTGACGAAGAGCAAGATGCTGGTTGCCGGTCGAACTGTGACGGCGAGCGTAATCGTGTGCGGGGAACCGGCCATCGCCCTGTTCGGCTTCGAGGCGAGCGGTCATCGCCTCAATCGGGTGCGCTTCTTCACCGAGAGCTGATACCGAGAACACTCGAATGCAGGTCAGGCTCGGCGCGCCACTCCGGCGCGCCGAGCCTTCGCTTTTCGGTGAAGTGTCAGATCGCCCCGAGATCCGCAGACAGCCAGTGCTGCGGATTCATGTAGATCGCTACCTGCTCGCCCAACTGCGATCGCGCGAATTCGAGATATCCGTCGACCTTGTCCGGGGTCAGGTATCGCCGCGAGACTTCGACCAGCATCTCGTCGGTGCCCGGAACGATCTTGTCGACGGATCCGCTGACGCTGACGTAACGGATTGTCGGATCGAGCCTTTCGGCCATCAACGAGAAATGCCCGGCCGACTCGATGAGTCGTGCCTTTCGTGAATCCTTGCCCGTGAGGATCCATGGTTTGCCACCGGGTGAGTACAGGTACCAGATCGGGACGGTCAACGGACCGCGTTCGGTGCCGTCCGCTACGGACAGCGCCCCGATGTGGGGTTCGGCCAGAAACTGTTCACGCTCATTTTCGGAGAGTGCCATTCCTCGAGATTACCGCGACGTTTGACATGGCGTTGTGACTCCGTACACAATCGATGTGCTCATTATGAACATGCGTTCGCAATGCGAACAGATCTCGATCTGGACTACTGGATCTGAACCGGTAGCGAACGCCCACAAGCAGTGAATGTCGAGGATCCGATGACCGCACCGCATACGCAATCGAGTTCGATCACCGGTTCGCCTGGGGCGCGTGCCGCAATGTGGGTAGCACCGTTGTGTTGGATAGCTGTGCTTCTGGACGGATTCGATCTGGTCGTACTCGGCGCGGTCATTCCTTCACTTCTCGACTACGACGCGTGGGGATTGAGTACCGGCACGATCACGATGATCTCGACCTTCGGGCTCATCGGCATGACCATCGGCGCCCTCGTGATCGGCACTCTCACTGACGTCATCGGTCGACGCCGCGCGCTGCTGTACGCCGTTGCCGCATTCTCGATTCTGACTCTGTTGTGCGCAATTGCGCCCAATCCGTTCATCTTCGGTCTGCTGCGCTTCCTCGCCGGGGTGGGACTGGGTGGCGCCCTTCCGACGGCATTGGCTCTGGTCAACGAATTCTCGAAGAAACAAGGCGGTGGATCTGCGTCGACCATGCTGATGACCGGCTATCACGTCGGCGCCGTTGCCACCGCCGCGCTGGCGCTCGTCGTGATCGAACCTTTCGGTTGGCGAGCGATGTTCGTTGTCGGCGCACTTCCTGCCGTCGTCCTGATTCCACTCATGTTGCGGTATCTGCCGGAATCCCCGTCGTACCTTCTCGCTCACGGAAAGCGTGCCGAGGCCGAGGAAATCGCTGCCCGCTACGGTGTCGAGCTCGAGGCTGCGCCTACGTCCGAAGCTGGGCGCGCCGAAGCCGCCAACCCCGTTCGCGCACTGTTCTCTTCGAAGTTCCTGCGCAACAGCATCGCCATCTGGATCACCAGTTTCATGGGCTTGCTGCTCGTCTACGGATTGAACACGTGGCTTCCGACGATCATGCGCGAGGCCGGTTACAACCTCGGAGCCTCGTTGACGTTCCTTCTGATCCTCAATGCCGGAGCCGTCGTCGGACTGTTGATCGCCGGGGGCGTCGCGAACAAGATCGGCCCGCGGACTGCAGCCATCGTGTGGTTCACGGGAGCAGCGTTGTTCCTGGCGCTTCTGAGTGTGAAGGTGTCGTTCGGAATCTACGTGATGGTCTTCCTCGCCGGATGCTTCGTTTTCAGTGCACAGGTACTGGTCTACGCCTTCACGAGCGCCAATCACCCACCGCAGATTCGCGCGACAGCGCTCGGATGGTCGGCGGGTGTCGGCCGGGTCGGTGCGATCTGTGGCCCGATTCTGGGCGGAGTTCTCCTGGGTGCGGGTTACGCCGTGCCGTGGGGCTTCTACGCTTTCGCGCTCGTCGGACTGCTCGGTGCAATTTCGATCTCCTGCACACGGGTTCGCGCCTGAAATACCAGTTTCGCAGGTTGGTGCGCTACTGCTATCGTTGAATATGAGTATGAAGAGTAGCGCTATCGTCACGTCACGGGCACCGCTACCGATGCCATCGTCTCGATCCGGTTTGTGGTGGGGCTTGCTCGGTGTTCTGGCGTTCTCGTTCACCGTTCCGCTCACGAGGGTCGCCGTCGCGGATCTCGACCCCCTGTTCGTCGGCGCGGGCCGCGCCGTCGTTGCCGGGGCCCTTGCGATTGTGATGCTGTCGGTTACTCGCGCGACGCTTCCGACGCTTCGGCAGTGGTTGCGCATCGCACTCGTGACCGTTGGCGCGGTACTGGGGTTTTCACTGTTCACCACGTTTGCGTTGCAGACATCGCCGGCGAGTCACGCGGCAGTCGTGATCGGACTACTTCCCGCTGCGACCGCGGTATTTGCCGTCGTCCGAGGAAAAGAGCGTCCCAGTAAGGGATTCTGGTGGGCAAGCGCCGCCGGCGCGGTATCGGTCGTAGGGTTCGTGGCCGTCGCAAACGGCGGACTCGGCTCGTTTCATCTCGCTGATCTTCTTCTGTTCGCCGCGGTTGTGTGTGCAGCGCTGGCATATTCGGAAGGTGCGTTGCTGGCCCGCGAGATCGGGTCGTGGCAGACGATTGCCTGGGCATTGATTCTCGGACTGCCGGTCACGATTGCGTTGACGGTGGCGTCCATGGCCCAGGCTCCGGTTTCTGCCGATGTGAATTCGTGGCTTTCGTTTGCCTACCTGGGATGCGTGAGTATGTTTCTCGGGTTCTTTCCCTGGTACCGGGGTCTGGCGATCGGTCCCATTTCCACTGTGAGCCAAACACAGTTGGTTCAACCGGTGCTCAGCATTGCCTGGTCGGCGCTGATACTCGGTGAGGCGTTGTCACCCTCGATCGTGGCCGGCGGCGTCGTCGTCATCGGGTGTGCCTGGCTTGCCCTGAAGGCGCGAGTGGCAGCGCCGCGTGCTGTGCCGGCACGCGACGCGACCACCGCCACCGATGATTCAGAAAAGCGGGCCGCCACCGAAGGCACTGCGGTGTGACGCAGGTTGTTTCCCGTTGGCGTCGGTGATTCCGTACTCGACGGCCGTCTCGGCGGTGATCAGTGTGTGACCGCTGCGCGCGTTCACTTCTGGATCGTTGGCCAATGCAGTGATGACCTGGCCGACGAATTCCGGGGTTTCGGCCTCGGCCAGTGAGAAGCCTTCGAAGCTCTCGATCCCACTCGCCTCCATCCGCTCGTTGCGGATCAACCCGAGCCAGAAGGAAAGTGCGGTGACGCCGGTTCCCTTCAATTCGACAGCCATGTCGGCGGCCATCTTGTCCAAACCTGCTTTTGACATCCCGTACAGGACAGAGTGCAGGTACCCGCGGGTGCCGAATGACGAGATATTGCCGATCACTCCACTGCCCCGGGGGACCATCAACTTCGCCGCTTCCACCGAAGCAACGTAGTGGGCGCGCAGTCCGATTCCGATCAGCGAATCCCAATCGTCGATCGGCCTCTTCCAGAACGGATCGGCGAAGCCGGCATAGCCCGCCGGGTTGGCCCAGACGTTGTTGACCAGAAGATCGAGGCGGCCTGACTGTTCCTCGGCGATGCGTGCAAACAGGTCGACGATCTGTTGATCGTCGGCGTGATCGCACTGCACGGCAATGCCGTGACCGCCGCGCTCGGTGATCTCCGCTGCGGTGCGATCGAGCGGGCTGTCGGCGCCGACGGTGCCTCGGGCCGTCACGTACACCGTCCATCCGTCGCTTCCCAGTGCGAGTGCAATGCCTTTACCGACGCTCCTACTCGCGCCGGTCACGAGCGCTACTTTGCCGTTTGTCGACGTGGTCATCGGGGGCCTCCCAACGAACCCTCAGGGATATCAGTGTCGGGGGACAGGGGAGTGGTGATCGACCACGTCTCCGTGAAGTGACATTGACTCATTTTCCACACACCGTCCTCGATCACGTATTTGTCGTCGTATTCGCCGGTCATCAACTTCTCGGTGCGTCCGACAGTGTCGACCTGGCGGAACTGCAGGGTCCATCGCCCCACTGCCGACGTCTCCGAGGTCAGTGTGATGTCGGGATGCAATCCGTGATGCATGTCGAGTACCGCGTACCGGCCGTCGACCTTGCGAAGAGCGATCTTCTCGAAGATGTCCGCCATCGGCCCGGCGTCGTCGAACGCGCCGAGACGGCCGTAGTCGATCGACGCTCCTGAACGGATGAAGCTGCTGCGGAACCGAACCGGATCCTTGGCGTCACATGCTCGCCAGTAGCCATGTTTGAGCTTCTTGATTTCCTCGATCTGTTCGAGCGCGTCGAGGCGTTGTGCGAGATCCACCGTCGGTCCTTTTCGTCTGGGTTTCCCGGAGACATGTCGGATCGACTGTAGGGTGTCCTCAGTCACATGTGTGTAGTTTTTCCCAGTGACCGGTCAGGAAACGGTGTCGGTTTCGCTCGAGGATTCGTCGCCGGTGAGAGTGATCGCAGTCGAGTCGCTGAAGACGCTGCCCCAGAGTTCGCCGAGGGCCGGATCTTCTTCGGCGTGTTCGGGTGCCATCATTGCGAGCAGATTGTTGATCAGCATGCCGTTCGCGATGAACAAGCGGGCTTGCTCGGGCGTGCAACCGGTGCGCTCGCGCAGCAAGGTGTAGATGCCGGACATGGCGGTCCGGGACACGGCGGCGACGTCGTCGGTGCTGGTTGCGAAGCCGTGCAACATGACGAGCAGCAGGTCTCGATCGAGGACCAGCTCGCCGTAGGCGGATCCGAGTTCGGCCCAGAACTGCGGATTGCTCGGATCGATTGTGACGGTGTCCAATTTGTCGTTGAAGGTGCGGACGATTTCGTCGAGCGCACGCGTGAACACCGCGTGGAACAAATCTGCCTTGGTCCCGAACATGCGCACGACGTAGGGCTGCGAGACGCCGGCTTCCTTGGCGACGGCGTCCGTGCTGGTGCCGGAGTATCCGCCCTTTGCAAATGCCCGCGTTGCCGCGGCAAGGACCAGTGCGCGACGTTCCGGTGCGCTCATCCTGCGGGTACGTGGTTCAGCTGCACCGATCGACATATTGACACGTTATCACCGGATAGCTTAGTTTCGACTTAAGTAATCAATTGATGCCTTAAGGCACCTTCACCATCGAGGAATCACGATGACCGTTTTGACGAAGTCCGGATCGGACGCCGCATCCGGGTCGGAAAACAGTGGAGGACGTAAGGTTCCGATCGCGATAGCGATGGTTGCTGCTTCTCTGCCCATGTTCATGGCTACCCTCGACAACCTCGTGATGACGAGTGCGCTGCCGGTGATCGAGAAGGAACTGAACGCGTCCGTCGGGCAGCTCCAATGGTTCATGAATGCGTACACGCTCTGCTTTGCGACGCTGATGCTTTCGGCGACGACGCTCGGCGATCGGTGGGGACGCCGCCGGATGTTCGTGTTCGGAATCGGGCTGTTCACGGCTGCATCGATCGCTTCGGCGCTGTCGACAACTCCCGCCCTGCTGATTGCGGCCCGGGCATTTCAAGGCGCGGGCGCAGCCGCGATCATGCCGCTTTCGCTGACCCTCCTCGTCGCAGCGGTACCGGAAGCCAAGCGCGCCATGGCAATCGGCGTCTGGGGTGGCGTCTCCGGACTGGGAATCGCGATGGGTCCCGTGGTCGGTGGAGCGGTAGTCGACGGGTTCTCGTGGCAGGGGATCTTCTGGATCAACGTCCCGGTTGCGATCGTTGCCGTTCCTCTCGCGTTGTATGCGTTGCGTGAATCGACCGGTCGCACACAACCTCTCGACCTTCCCGGTGTCGCACTCGCCGGACTCGGTGTGTTTCTGGCGGTGTGGGGGATCGTTCACGGCAACGACGACGGCTGGGGATCGCTTGGAGTGGTTGCGTCGTTGGTCGGTTCCGCAGTCGCGTTGGCGCTGTTCGTTCTTCGCGAGAAGAAGACGTCACATCCGGTCATGCCCCTACGTCTGTTCCGTTCACGCAGCTTCTCGATGGCGAACGTCATCGGCTTGACCTTCTCGATCGGGATCTTCGGAGCGGTGTTCCTGCTGTCGCAGTACCTCCAGATCGTGATGGGCTACAGCCCGTTCCAAGCAGGCCTGCGGACGCTTCCGTGGACGGCAGCGCCGATGATCTTCGCTCCTCTCGCCGGTTTTCTGGCGCCGAAGGTCGGGCTCCGTTCACTTCTGCTGACCGGTCTGCTGCTCCAGGCCGGAGCATTGTTCTGGTTGGCCGCGTTGATCGGTCCCGACGTGACGTACGGTTCGCTGGTTCCGGCTCTACTGATGGCGGGCATCGGCATGGGCCTGACCTTCGCGCCGAGTTCCACGGCTGTCCTCGTCGACATGGACGAGCCTGATCACGGAACGGCCAGTTCGACCAACTCGACGCTTCGCGAGATCGGTGTTGCGCTGGGAATCGCGGTTCTCACCGCAGTCTTCCTTGCCGCTGGTGGCGCGCTCACGCCGCTGGGCTACGGAGATGCGCTGACACCTGCACTGCGCGTCGGCGGTTGCTTCGTGTTGGTGGCCGTGGTTGCGGCTTGGTTCGTGCCCTCGCATCGCAAGGCCTGAGCACTGCTGTGCGCCTTTATTAACCGCCGGCGGTTAATAAAGGCGCACAGCAGTCTACGAAGCCGGGTCCCCTGGGAACGCTGAGGTGGACGGAGCGGTTCCCAGCGCGGACCGCCATCCGGCGCCGCGGATTGCCGCATCGGTCAGGCCGTCGATTCCGAACGCGCGGAGTTGGTCGGTATCGACCTGTTCGACGAATGCCCGGTAGGTCACGGCGGTGTCGGATTCGATCTGTGCTGCCAGTTGTGCCGCGGTTACGGCGTCCGTCACCGGGAACGGGATCTCGTAGGCTGCCGCGGCTGTCGGCGGGGTCTCGCCTGCGTCGGTCGACAGGGCAACCAGCGCATCACGTCGCGCGCGGTGCGCGGCTGTATGTGTGGCAACTTCGTTGACACGGGCAGGATTCGAAAACGCGGCAACCACTCCGTAAGCGAAGATCGCGGCATTCTCTGATTCGATTGCGGTCAGCAAGGCAGAACTCTCGGTTCGACGGGTGTGCGAAGTGATCATGGAAGCAACACCGCAACCTGGGTCGAGCACGACGCGCTGATCGAACCGAGCAAGCCCGCGCGATAGCCGGACATCGTGCGAGCGAGATCCGCGGCACTGCGCGCCGAATCGTTAAGCGAGGTCCTCAAGGTGTCGACGCCCGTCGGAGCGTTCGCGACCGAGGTCGACGGGGGCGCAGTGGTCGTAGCGCCGCCGCCCGCTGCTCGCGCAATCTCGGCGTCGAGTTCGAGTGCATGCGCTGTGCGTTCGGCGCTGATCGTGGTCAGTGATGCCGACTTGTCCGGCGCAAGAGCGATGGCGGCGGTTGCGGCTGCCGCGTCGGAGCGAGCTCGCTCGGCCTGGGCCGTCAACTGGTCGACTTCTGCAGCCGCCTCCGCTGTGCCGGTGTCGGTGCAGGCGGACAACGAGAAGGCTGCAGCGCCCAACGCTGCTGCGGTTCCCGTCATCTTGAGCGCACTCCGCCGGGAGAGTGGGGTAGTAGTCATGGGCGTCAGCACCAGTCCATCGTGCCAGGTGGTCGGCCGATCGTTCGAATCCGCGGCACGTGTTCAAGTGTGACGTGCGTCGGGCACTCTGGTCACGGAGACGCGTAATGAGCGGTACTCTTGGATGCTTGCAGCATTGAGGCACCTGGTGTCTTTTCATGCTCGCAGCCGCCCACGTCGACAGTCGACACAAGTCGGACAATCGACGACAACTGAAATGAGGAGTTCGCGAGATGCCGGTGCCATCCAGGGAGAGGGTGATCGAGCTGATCTCCGAACTCGTGCACGCCCAGGGTTACGACGTCGAAGACGTTGTCGTGACCAGTGCGGGCAAGCACAGCGCGGTGCGCATCATGGTCGACAGCGATGCCGGGATCGAACTCGATGCCGCCGCAGAGATCAGCAGACTCGTTTCGGAACTTTTCGACAGCCTCGAGGAAATCGGTGAAACGCCGTACACCCTCGAGGTGACCTCCCCGGGAATCGATCGTCCACTGACGCTCGAGCGTCACTGGCGTCGAGCTCGTGGACGCAAAGCGCGTATCGATCTGGCCGGCGAGACCGTGGTCGGCCGTATCGGAACGTTGAACGACGATTCCGTGGCGGTTGTCATCGGTGGCCGTGGCGGACTGACCGTGCGAGAGATTGCACTGGGCGACGTTCAGAAGGCCGTAGTTCAGGTGGAGTTCTCGAAGCCCAGTGAGGCGGAGTTGGAACTCGCGGGCGGCATCCCGGACGGGCGCGCAGTTCCCTCGGATGCGGTTGACCTCACCGACGACTCGGGCGTGGACAGTGTCGAAGACGACGAAGCAGAATTAGAAGACGTAGAAAACGAAGAAGGGTTCGACAAGTGAATATCGACATTGCAGCGTTGCGAGCGATCGAAGCCGAAAAGGGCGTTTCGATCGAAACTGTGATCGCCACGATCCAGACCGCGCTGCTGACGGCGTACCGCCACACCGAGGGGCACAAGCAGAACGCTCGGATCGATGTCAACATCAAGACCGGTTCGGTGCGAGTGATGGCACACGACACCGATGCCGACGGCAACATGATCGGCGAGGAGTGGGACGACACTCCCGAAGGATTCGGTCGAATCGCGGCGACCACCGCACGCCAGGTCATCCTGCAGCGTTTGCGCGACGCCGAGCACGAGCGCAGTTTCGGTGAGTTCTCCACCCATGAGGGTGAAATCGTCGGCGGTGTCATTCAGCGCGACACGCGTGCAAACTCTCGCGGGATGGTCGTCGTTCGAATCGGCAGCGAATCCAATGGCGCCGAAGGATTGTTGCCGCCCGCAGAACAGGTTCCCGGCGAGAACTACGAACACGGCGAGCGCATCAAGTGCTACGTCGTCGGGGTTGCTCGCGGCGCCCGTGGCCCCCAGATCACCCTCTCGCGGACCCATCCGAACCTGGTTCGCAAGTTGTTCGCACTCGAGGTTCCGGAGATCGCGGACGGCAGCGTCGAGATCATCAACGTCGCGCGCGAAGCGGGACACCGTTCCAAGATCGCCGTTGCCTCACGCGTGCAGGGGCTGAACGCAAAGGGCGCATGCATCGGCCCCATGGGTCAGCGCGTACGCAACGTCATGAGCGAACTTGCGGGGGAGAAGATCGACATCATCGACTTCGACGAAGATCCCGCGACGTTTGTGGGCAACGCACTTTCCCCGTCGAAAGTGGTCTCCGTCACTGTCGTCGATCCCGAGGCTCGTGCGGCCCGTGTCATCGTGCCCGATTTCCAGCTTTCGTTGGCCATCGGAAAAGAGGGTCAAAATGCCCGCCTGGCTGCACGGTTGACGGGTTGGCGTATCGACATTCGGAGCGATGCGGCACCCGTTGGCGACGCGTCCGACCGGCCCGCCACGTCCAACGGATAACGGTGGAATGCAGTGATCGAGACGGTTCGGCGGTAGAGTGGACAATGGTTCGACGTGAGTCCTCGGATTCTGCGCGCGTGAAACCCGGTTCGCCGGTCAGAACGTGTGTGGGGTGCAGGGAACAAGGGTCGGCTGTCGATCTGTTGAGGGTCGTGGTTGGTGAGCAGGGGCCGGAGGGTTCCCCGCTCGTCCCCGACGTATCGCGAAGACTCCCCGGTCGAGGTGCATGGCTGCACCTGGATCCGAGTTGTCTGAGCCTGGCAGAGCGGCGCCGAGCATTCAGCAGAGCACTGCGAGTGTCCGGAAATCTGGACACGTCCGCTGTCGACCAGCTGGTCGACGCAGTTCACACAAAAGCAGTACCTCTCGAGAAGAACAGGCACAAGCACTCATGAGCACACCGTGAAGCACCAACGATGAACGTCCATCGGCGATAACCCGAGGTCGTGCGGGACCCACATCTGTGGGATGCCTCCTGCTCGACCTCATCAGTGAGGAGAGCAGTGGCAGGCAAGGCCCGCGTGCACGAGTTGGCTAAAGAACTCGGTGTCACCAGCAAGGAACTACTCGCAACGCTCAAGGAGCAAGGCGAGTTCGTGAAGTCTGCGTCATCCACAGTGGAGGCGCCCGTCGCCCGTCGTCTGCGGGAGTCATTCCCGTCGGCAGGCGGAGCAGAAACCAAGTCCGAGACCGGCGCAGCCGCTCCGGCGGCTCGCCCCGCGGCAAAGCCCGGCGCACCGTCGCCGTCAGCTGCAAAGCCCGGTGGCCCGCGTCCCGGCCCCAAGCCGGCCGCACCCGCACCGGCTGCTCCCGCAGCTCCGGCACCGGCAGCCCCCGCGGCTCCCGCAGCCGCTGCTCCGGCAGCACCGTCGGCGCCGGTCCCCACCCCGACGTTCAACGCTCCGAAGCCGGCACAGCCGGCACGCCCGGCTCCGGCTGCTCCCGCAGCATCGGCACCGGCAGCCCCCGCGGCTCCGGCGGCACCGTCCACCGGCGCAAAGCCCGGCGGACCGCGTCCGGGACCGAAGGCACCTCGCGTCGGTAACAACCCGTACTCCTCGGCACCCGCCGAGCGTCCGGCACCTCGTCCGGCTCCCGGCGCACCGCGTCCGGGTGCAGGCCAGGGCGGTTCTCGTCCGGCTCCGGGTCAGGGCGGTCCCCGTCCGGCTCCCGGCCAGGGTGGACCTCGTCCG